>JAUSGG010000042.1 GCA_030649165.1 Armatimonadota bacterium | reverse complement strand
TGATGGCCGACTTTCAGGGCATCGAATACACAGAGCAGGGGCGGCCGGTCGGCATGCCGATGGGCGGCATCGGCGCAGGCTCGATAGAGATATCGAGCCAGGGAACGCTCATGGAGTTCGGCAACATCAACAACTGGGCTGCCCGCATCCCATCTATTGCAGGCTCTGGGCTTTACCTCACGTACCGGTCCGAAGGTAAGACCGGCGTCTATCCGCTGTCCGCCGGCAAAGTGCGCTTCGAGGGCAATTTCCCATTCGCAAAGCTCACGTTTCCCGACCTGCCGGTTAAGCTCACGCTCTGGTGCTGGTCGCCGTTTGTGCTCCACGACATCCGCCATTCCTCATATCCGGTGGCGATTTTCGACGCTGAGATTGCGAACACGGGCAAGGAGCCCGCGGAAGTCGGTCTGGCGCTTGCCTATGGCACGGACTATTCGAGCTGGCTGCGGGGGCTCTCCGTCCGTTCAGAGCAGGTTCCCGTGACCATTCTGAGCGCGAGTTCCCCGATAGACGGCAATCATGCGCGCGGAATCCGTTTTGCGACCAAGGCTGAACTCGATGCCGCCGCGGTTCAAGAGAAGATCATGCGGAACCGGAAGACCCTGGAGGACGCCTATCTCAAGTCATACGATTTCACTCCGATAGACATATCGCGCGCCTGCAACCGGAGTTACAAGAGCCACCCGTTTGGGGATGACAAGCCCCACGCTCTGATGAACTTTGACGATCTCAAACCCGGCAGGCGGGACGTTTATGGTATTCCTTTCGAAGTCATCGACGATGAAGCGGCCGGCGGCAAGTCCGTGGTTATGGCCGGTGGACCCACGAACACGGATCGCGTCTCGATTCCGGTAAACGCCAGGGCCGACTGCATCTTCTTCTTTGGCAATTGCGCCGGATGGGCGCACCCGATGGGGACGTCCGCAGAATATGCGGTCCGCTATAGGGATGGAACGAAGCAGACTGTTCCGCTCCGAGTCGGGCACGAGATCGGCGAATGGGGCGGCGGGCCGTTGCCTTATTCGCCGGCTCAGACCTCCGGCAAGACCGCATCCGGCAGTAGTTGGGTGATCAACCTCTTCGCCATAGCCACCGACGGCAGCAAAGACATAGAGGCGATAGAGGTCGCGCGATTCGGGGCGATCGCGCCCCTGGTATTCGCCGTCACCGCGGGCAGGCTTTCGAGCGCGCCACTTGCGGAGGGAGTCGTCGCCATGCGCCGTGTTGACGTAAACCGCATGGCCGGAAGCGTGGAATCGATCAAGCTCACGTCGAACACCGATGCGGAATACGCTCTCGCTGCCCGTTCTCTGAAGGGAGGACGGGTGTTCACTTACTCGGTCGCCAAGCCCGAGGATATGCCCGCTGCCCTGGCGAAAGGCCAGTCCGTCGTCGCATCCAAAGCTTCTGTTTACGCGGTAGAGCAGAGATTCACAGTCGCGCCCGGCAAGAGCGCCGCCGCGGGGCTTATCTGCGCTTGGTATGCTCCCAACCACATCGACCCCGGCGGCCATCGGTTCGGGCACAAGTATGAGAAATGGTTCGCCGATGCTCCGGCGGCGGCGGAGGAAGTCGCAAGAACGCACGACGACCTCCTGCGAATGACCAGGAAACACTATGACATTATTGCCACCAGCACGCTGCCGAAGTGGTTCAGGGAGATGACGCAGAGCAATTTCTACCTGTTGCCGACCTGCACGTGGCTCACAAAGGACGGAATCGCCTTCACCTATGAGTCCGCCAACGGCTGCCCTCTCTTCGGCACGATGGACGTCCGCTACTATGGTTCGTTCACCAAGCTCGCCGGATTCCCCGAACTCGATGCCAAAGTCCTGCGGCAATTTGCGGGGGTACAGACTCCCGCCGGGTTCGTGCCCCACGATCTCGGCGTCTCCTCGGGCATATCGGACACGTACGCCTTCCCCAAGGAGTGGAAACCGGCTGACCCCAGCAAGAACCGGCGAGACTACGACGGCCACTGGGTGAATTTGCCGATCAAATACTGCCTCGAAGTTGCGCGCAACTACCAGTGGACCGGGGACAAGGCGTTCCTCAAGGAAATGTGGCCGCACGTCAAGCAAGCCATGACGTGGGTCGACGCGCAGGACGAGGACGATGACGGCCTGCCCGAGACCCAGTACGGCTACGACGGCTGGACTATGATAGACAAGTGCGGCTACGATGCGAACCAGTGGGCAGCCGCGCTCCTGGCGGTCGCGCGATTGGCCGATGATCTTGGCGAGCGCGATTACGCGTCCGATCTGCGGGCAAATCACAAGAAGGCGCTCGAACAAATCGAGAAGCTGCTCTGGACCGGCAAGTATTTCCGGCAGTCGGCGGGCGTGGGCGCCGGCGCGAACCTCGACTGGGTGTCGATTATCCAGCTTGCCGGAACCTGGTACGCGGATATTCTGGGCTTTGAGGACGGCATTCCCGATCAACAGGTCGCGTCGGCCATAAAGACGTGCCATGAAGTCCTGAGCAAGGACGTCCCTTACGGTATGGTGGACGCGCGCCACCCGGACGCGAAGCCGATAAACTGGTGGATTTGCGACGGAGTGGGCATCGGCTGGAACTACTACTTCATGTCGCATGCTATGCTTCGCGGCCTGGATGACATATCCCTTAACCTTGCGGATGAGATATGGACGCAGTTCACGGTGGAAAACTCCCGCATACCGTGGTGCCAGGAAGAGTTCTATTCGGACGTTAAAACCGGCAACTGCGGCTACTGGCTGCTTCGGGATATGAGAATGGGCGCGACGATGGTCATGACCTACGCCGCCGCGGGGCTCAAGATGGACGTCCCGCGCGCGACCGCCGCCATCAGGCCCGCCGAATGGGTGTGGAAAGCCGACAAGATCGTCCTGCCCGTCATCATGCCCAAATGGCTGGGGCAAGTCAAATACACTCGTGACAAGCGAGCCGAGACTTACACGATTACAAATATGGACAAGCCGTTTACGCTCAAATCGCTCAAGCTGCGCACCATGTCGAGCCGCGCGGTCCGGGTTACCATCGGCAACACCATGCAGGGGCGCGTAGTGGCGACCGATGGCACGGTGGATGTGGGTAAGGTCACGCTTGGCAAGAGTCCATTGGTTGTCAATATAGCGGAGGGTGGTTAACGGAAATGCCTGAGATGACAAAACGGGTAGGAGAGATGCAGTAGTTCGCATTATATCCTTCGGGACTCGTTTTTCGTCCCGAAGGAAAGGTGCTTGAGCGGCGTCGGGACGAAAAGCGTGTCCCGACGCATAGAAACTCAATCGGTCTGCCCGAATCTGTGATCCGCGCAATGGAAAAATCGGCTGCGGGCGGATGCGGAACTCGGCGGTGCGCCTGGGAGATGACGGCCCGGGGGGGCCGGGCGTTGCTGTACGCCACACAAGTGGTGCGTCCCCTTGTGTGCTCCTGCACATTGACGAAGAAGGCCAAGAGGCATAGAATAGTCAAGCCACTAGCCAAGTATCCAGTATGGTTGGCACAGGCTCATAGGATGGAGGATACTCCAATGATGTGTATGTGTCGTCTAACGAAAGCCCTTAGGATCTCGACTGTCCGTTGCTGTTGCAGCACACAGACTTCGTTCGAGCCTCCTAGCCTGCGCGACGCGAACAGACGGCGAGGTAGTGTGCGCATGGGCGTCGCGCTCGTGATTTGTGCGCTCCTCGTGATAGGGCTTGCGTACTTCATGCTTACTGCGGAGTCTCGCCGCCTGCAAGCAGCAAGGAGTATGGCGATCAAGCAACAGGGGGCGACAATAGAGACCGTGTTCGGCACTCAGAAGGGGATTGAGCTTCTGCAATCGATCATGCAGGAGGAGAACGGCGCCGACAAACGCGCTTGCATTCGTGCCTTGGGCCAGTTCAGGGGAACAGCGGCTATGAAGGTGCTTGTCGATGGCCTCTGGAACAGCGAATACGACGAAGTTCCGTTGTACTTGGAGGCTCTTGGAGTAAGAGACCCTCAGCTTCCCGTCCTCCAAGCGAGCGGGATGTGGATGAAGCACCCGGACGACCGCCCTCAGATCGCCCGCGCCGTTTTTGTAGCGCGGGATAAGTCTCTTGGTAGCTCCCGACACGCGCTCGATGAGTATCTCGGCAAGTTGTCGGAGAGGTGCCGCGCAAACACGCAGGCGAGCGAAAAGGCGTATGATTGGAAAGCCGCGGCCCTGGGGTGGGATTGCGTCGCGGCACTTGTCCAGGGCGACAGGGTCGCCAGACAGCGGGGCGCGTGGTGTCACAAGATCGCGGATTATAGCATCGAAATAACTGACACGAAGGTCTCATGCGGTGAACGGCGCCTCATAGTCAGTGGTCGAGCCAGGAACACAACGCCGTACCCTGTTCGAGATGTCACCGTTCAGGTCGATGTGACCATATTCACCAGAGACGAGATGAAGAAGATGATGTATGTGAAAGCGACGGCTGCAGAGTTCCTTCGGCCCGGCGCCGAGGAATCATTTCGGGCATCTTTTGACACTGGGTTACCGCTGGCAGACGTGGCCGACACTGACTATCCTCGCTGGAACAGTCCCAGGTTTACTCTTCTGGCGTCTCCGCCCGGCCGGCAGGCTGGGGCAAGGCGATATCCAGCAAGCCAGACCTCGCCCAAACCCGCAGCACCCGGGGGCGTTATGCAGACAGCGCCAGCATTCACGGAACACTGATCCTAGCGGAGACAGTGGTTGCGTCAATACCTGGCCGGTTGGCCCAGAAAGAAGAACGGACTGGGAATGGTGACAGTGCAGTTGTGCCGACTGAACGGCTCACGGACGTTGCGGCTAGTAGCGCTTGGCCCACGAACGAACCACGCGGTCCGATACATTCAGAGCCCGGTTTTCCGTCTAAATCAGTAAATGGACGCGGTCTTCTTCCTGTCCATCTCCAAGCATCCTGCAACCAGGAACTACTCGTCGACGCGGACTGCTAACCGCTAAGATACCGCCCACACCCGTCCGGGAAAGTGTGTCCCGACGCATAGGCCCTTTCGTGTTTTCGTGATGTAGATTCCGGAGAAGCAATAGATGACCCGACGAGAACGAATACTTCGCTGCTACAACTTCCAGCGCCCGGACAGGATGCCGATAGAGCAGGCGTTCTACGGCGGCGCTCTCATTAAATACGGCCAGGCGCTGATCGATCTCATGAACCACTACCCGAACGACTTCGGCGGGGCTAAGCACACCGACTATGCCGAGCAGATACGCGACCTCGATCCCGACTATCACTCCGAAGACACCGATCCGTGGGGCGTGAAATGGGAAGGCCGCTATGAGGGCATCCTGGGCATGCCGCTTTATCACCCGTTGGGCGATCTGGAGAATTTGCAGGATTATGAGGCCCCAAAGGGGACCGATTCCGACACCCTCCAATTCCTCGAACTGATGGCGAACGTTGCGAAGGCGAAGGAGACCGACATCACCGCCTGGGGCAGTCCCTGGCTCGGCGGCATGTGCCTCTTTGAGCGGATGCAGTGGCTGCGAGGCTACGAGAACCTGATGCTGGACTTTGCCGAGAACAGGCCTGAACTGCATGTGATTGCTGATATGATCGTGGAAGCCTATCTGCGCGAGATCGACTGTGGCGGCCAACTGGGCGTTGACGTGATGAGTTTCGCCGATGACTGGGGGACACAAGAGCAGTTGATGATCAGCCCCGCCCTGTGGCGAGAGTTCTACAAGCCGCGATACAAGAGGATGTTCGACGCCTGCCACGAGGCCCGAGCCAGAGTCTCGTTCCACAGCGACGGGATGATCCTTGACATCGTCCCGGACCTGCTCGAAATCGGCGCGGATATCATGCGGCCTCAGTTCTCCTGTTTGGACATGCGGAAAATGGCGGCGATGACCAAAGGCCACTGCACGATGGTGATGGACCTCGACCGGCAGTACATACTTCCGTTCGGAACTCCCGAGCAGGTCCGCGAGCACGTGAAAGAGGTCGTCGAGGTCTTTGGCCTGCCGGAGGGCGGACTGATCGGTCGCGGCGAGATCATGCCGGACGTTCCGCTGGAGAACGCAAAGGCGATGATGGACGCGCTGATGGAGTTCGGCAGGCTGTAGAGCGCCGTCGATACCCCTTCGTAATGGGAGGGGGACTTGTCACGGTTGAGACAGGAGACCGGCGCGCAGTAGTGCGGTAGTTGAGAGTTGAGGGATTCCGGACTACCGACTACCAACGTTCTTGCCGTCGTTTCGGGAAGCTCTTTTCGCAGAAACAGACTCGCTGTACAGGAGGATATCCGATGTCGATAAGCTTCGTGTTGCCGCTGTGTTTGTTCGTAGTTTTTCTCGCTGTGAGCGGCGCTGCCGCAAAGCCGACGCCGGCGGCGTCTCAAGCCCGTCCAGCCGGCGTCAAGGGTGACGGAGTCAAGGACGACACCGCAGCCATCCAGAAGGCGCTCAACGCGGCTTCCAAGACCGGCGGGGTTGTCTGCCTTCCGGCCGGGAAATATCTCGTCAAGGGAAGCCTGACCATCCCGCCGGGCGTTTCCCTGAAAGGTATCGGCCAGGCTCCGCAGTTCGATCCGCCGATGCTGGGATCCATCATTCATGCGGTCGGAGGCCGCGACAAGGAAGACGGTCCGTCGCTGTTCGAGCTGGGCGATTCGTCGTCGGTGATCGGTCTGACCGTGTTCTACCCTGAGCAGAAGATAATCGACGTGCGCCCATATCCTTACACCTTTCACCTCAAGGGCATGGATAACACCGTCCAGAACATCACCCTGGTGAATGCCTACAACGCAATCCGGGTCGGCCCGGAGCCGAACGCGCGTCACAGGATCAAGAGCGTCTACGGCTGCGCGCTCCGCCGCGGGATCTATGTGGACTACTGTGTGGACATCGGGAAGATCGAAGATGTCCATTTCCACTGTCACTGGTTTCAGTCGAAAGATGTCGGCGGCGACCCGCGGATGGCCTACGACTACATGTGGAAGAACTTCGAAGCCTTCATCTTTGGCCGCAGCGACTGGCAATACGTGACGAACACTTTCGTGTTCCCGGCGAAGGTCGGCTACCGCTTCATCGCGACGGAGCACGGTTCGATGAACGGCCAGCTCTCTGGCGCCGCGGCTGACGCGACACAGAACGCGGTGGTCGTGGAACAGGTCCAGCCGATGGGCATTCTGATTACCAACGGGCAGTTCGTCGTCTCGAACGGCGACAACCAGGTTGAGCTCACGGTCCAGCCGACATGCACGGGCTCGGTCCGGCTGGTGAACTGCGCGTTCTGGGGCTCGGCCAAGCACAACGTTGTCTCGCACAGCGCAGGCTTCCTGTCGCTGTCGAGCTGCTACTTCAGCAGTTGGCGGCAGACGGATTCTCCAACGACTCTCATCGAAGCCGACGCTGGCCGGCTGCAGCTCACCAACTGCACGTTCGGCACCGACCAGCCGAGCGTCCTACTGAAGAAGGGCATGAAGCACGCGGTCGTCACGCACAACAACGGGAACACCGGAGTGGGGATCGTGAACGAGATAGGGGACCTGGCGGTTATCTCGGGGAATGAGGAGAGGAAGTAGGACGGGAGTGGTCCGTGGTTGGTGGTTCGGTCACGCCCGACGTTCTGCTGGAGAACGCCAGGGCGATGATGGATGCATTGATAGAGTTCGGCAGGATTGCCGGCTGAGTGACTTACGGTGCAGGCCTTATGATGTTTCGGGGAGGGATAGCAGCACGTGCTATCGAATAGTTAACTCATGCAAATGACTGCCGCCTATAAGAAAGCAATTGATAATTACCACGCCACCCTCGCCGAGGTGCGCAGCAAAGGCGGCGTCAATGAATTGCACCTGCGTCGGGCCTTTCAAACCCTGCTGGATTCAGTGAGTAAGAAAGTTGGCTGGACGCTGCTTCAAGAACAACGCCTGGCTAATGGCGGTGTTCCCGATGGTACGCTCCGCGATGCCTTCCTGCTGCCACGCGGTTACTGGGAGGCGAAAGACACCGCGGACGATCTCAATGTGGAAATCAAGAAGAAGATCGACGCGGGCTATCCCCTAACCAACATCATCTTCGAAGATACCCGCCGCGCCGTGCTGTATCAGGACGGGCAGCGCAAGCTGGAAGTGGATATGACGCAGGCGCAGCAGGTAGCCGATCTGCTGCACGAATTCACCACTCATGCCGAGCCGGATATCGAGCAATTTGAGCGAGCAGTGGCGGAGTTCAAAGCGCGCATCCCGGAATTGGCGCAAGGGGTGCTGCTGATCATCGCGAAGGAGCGCAAGGAAAACAAGCGCTTCGTCAAGGCATTCAGTGAGTTCCACGAGCTTTGCAAGACTGCGCTGGACCCGCGCATCAGCGAAGCGCAGATAGATGAGATGTTGGTTCAACACTTGTTGACTGAGCGCCTTTTCCGCACGGTGTTCGACAACCAGGATTTCACGCAGCGCAACGCCATCGCGTCCGAGATCGAGAAGGTTATATACGCCCTCACCAGCCGAGCATTCAACCGGGGCGAGTTCCTGAAATCGCTCGATCGCTTCTACCTGGCTATCGAGGATACCGCGCGCGGGCTGGGGGACTTCTCCGAGAAACAGCACTTCCTTAATGTCGTCTACGAGCGCTTCTTTCAGGGGTTCTCGGTAAAGCAAGCCGACACAATGGGCATTGTCTACACTCCGCAGGAGATCGTAGATTTCATGTGCGCCAGTGTCGAGGAGGTGTTGCAGCGCGAGTTCGGCAAGTCGCTCTCCACTCCCGGGGTGAAGATACTCGACCCCTGCGTAGGGACCGGTAACTTTATCGTCAACATCCTGCGACGTATAGACCGAAGCAAAGTGAAGCAGAAATATGCGGAAGACCTGTTCTGCAACGAAATCATGCTTCTTCCCTATTACATCGCCAGCCTGAACATTGAACACGAGTATTTCCAACTGACCGGCGAATACGCTCCATTCGAAGGTATCTGCTTCGCCGACACGCTGGACTTGGCGGAGGCAAAACAATTTGGCCTCTTCAACGAGGAGAATACAGCACGCGTCGCGCGAGAGAAAGGCGCGGAAATCACGGTGATCATCGGCAATCCGCCGTATAACATGGGACAGAGGAATGAGAATGACAACAATAAGAACAGATCTTACCCGGTAATCGATCAACGAGTGCGGGAAACGTATGTGCAAGATTCAACCGCTACCAACAGAAACAAGCTAGGCGATCCCTATGTCAAGTTCTTCCGCTGGGCCACGGATAGGCTGCAGGGCCGTGATGGAGTTGTGTGTTATGTTAGCAACAACTCGTTTGTTGACCTGATCGCTTTTGATGGCATGCGCAAACATCTGCTCCAGGACTTTACGTGCATCTATCACGTCGACCTGCATGGCAATGTGCGAAAGAATCCGAAGTTGTCGGGAACCACACATAACGTCTTTGGGATACAGCTCGGTGTTGGCATAACTATCGCAATTCGCAATTCGGCCAATAGCAAGCACGCTGTTTATTACGAGAGGGTCCCCGAATCCTGGACGCGTCACGAAAAGTACCGATTCCTTCGTGATTCCGGTAGTTTCTCGGTTCTCTCATGCAAGAGACTGAACCCGGATGCACAGAACACTTGGCTAACCGAGGGTTTACAGGAGGATTTCGCATCCTTTATCCCCATAGCAGCCAAGTCCTCGCTACGGTCTAAGGTCGACAGGGAGAAGGCTGTTTTCCTCGATTTCTCGCTAGGTGTCGTCACGAATCGGGACAATTGGGTCTATGACTGGTCGGAGGCTCCATTGGCGGAGAAGGTCCGCAGGCTCTCCGAAACCTACAATTCCGAAGTGGATCGGTGGAAGAGAGAGGGCTGTCCCCGCGAGATCGACAGTTTCGTTCTGTCGGATGAAACGAAGGTCAAATGGAGCCGCGACTTGAAGGCCGACCTCAAGAGAAGGCGTTATGTGCTATTCAGCAACGAGAGAATCCGGCATGCTCTGTATCGGCCATTCGCGGCGAAAGCGTATTATTTCGATCCGATACTTAGCCAGGACGTTTTCCTCTGGGACCGCTACCTCCCTACTCGGCTTTGCGAAGAGGAAAACCGTATTATCTGCGCGGGCGCCATGGCGGTGACAAAACCATTCTACTGCCTGATCACGAATAGGCTGACAGACCTCCATTATGTAGGCGACTCCCAGTGCTTCCCCTTCTACACCTACAAGGAAGATGGCACTAACCGCCGGGAAAACATCACCGATTGGGCGCTGGCGCAATTCCGCGAGAAGTGTGGCGAGGAGGTGAGCAAGTGGAACATCTTTCACTACGTCTACGCGCTGCTGCATCACCCCGTCTACTGCGAGCGCTATGCCGAGAATCTGAAGCGCGAGCTGCCGCGAATACCGATGACCGTGGCAGCAGAGGATTTCCCCACGTATGCGGAGATCGGGCGCAAGCTGGCCGACCTGCACCTGAACTATGAAACGGTGAAGGAATACCCGTTGAAGTGGATTGAGAACAAGGATATTCCCTTTAGCTGGCGAGTGGAGAAGATGCGGCTGAGCAAGGACAGGAATACGCTGGCTGTAAACGACAGCCTGACGCTAGCTGGCTTTCCGCTCGAGTGCTTCGATTATTGCCTGGGCAACCGCAGCGCAGTGGAGTGGGTGATCGATCAGTATCGTACAAGCACTGACAAGCGCAGCGGCATCACAAGCGACCCAAACCGTGCCGACGACCCAGAATACATAATCCGCCTGGTGGGCCGTGTGGTGACAGTGAGCCTGGAAACGGTAAAGCTCGTCCGGGCTCTGCCGGGTCTAGGAATTCCAACGGATTGATTCCGACGTCGCCGCGACCGACGAGTAGCTCATGGTATCCCTCCAGATAAGGCGCCAGTAGGGATAGAATGCGGGGTAAATTAATGTCTAATGGTGAACTGATCGGCTTGACGGAACTCTTGAAGGATGCTTGTGAAAAGCGTTATGCCATGGGAGCGTTCAACTTCTGCAACGCGGAGACAGCGCAGGCCGTGGTGGAGGCCGCGTCAGCTCTGCGCTCGCCGGTCATTATGATGATCGGACCGATGGAGATTCCTCTTCTCGGAGTGCGCGCCGCCGTGGACGTCGCCAAGTCCGCGGCCCGTGAAGCCGGAGTTCCGGTGTGCCTTCACCTGGATCACGCCTACGAATACGAATTGGTGGCGGAATGCGTGGAGGCTGGATTTCCGTCAGTGATGATAGACGCTTCCCGGATGACGTTTGAAGACAACATCCGGCTGACGACCAGGGTCGTTGAGATCGCGCGGGCCAAAGGAGTGGACGTGGAAGCCGAACTGGGCGCTGTGGGACGCGTAGACGATTCCGTGGTCGAAGGCGGCAATGCGACCTCTCTCACTTCCCCCGCTGAAGCCGCCGAGTTTTGCGAACGGACCGGCGTGGACGCGTTGGCGGTTGCTATCGGCAACGCTCACGGAGTGTACACTCGACGACCGGAGCTGGATTTCGACAGGTTGCAGGCCATCAGAGATGCGACGAGCGCTCCGCTGGTTCTCCACGGCGGCTCCGGCACACCACTGGAACAACTGCGCCGGGCGATAGAGATCGGCGTCTCCAAAGTCAACGTGGCGAGCGAGCTGAGCCGGGCTTATCTGACTGCGGTAGAAAAAGCCGTCGCGAACGGAAACGGCAAGACTTGGTACGCCCAGGCTCTGATAGAAGCCAAGGCCGCTTTTGCGGCGGTAGTCGCCGACTGGATGAACAAATTGGGCAGCGCCGGCAGGTTTTTAGGGTCTTAAGTTCTTAGGTTCATAGGTTCTTAGGGGCGATATCCCTCCAGGCACCCTACCTGGAGGGACAGGATATCTGCTTATCCGTCCAGGTACCCTACCTGGACGGATGGGTTCGGTTGTGGGTCTCCAGGCAAGGTGTCTGGGGAGAATAGGAGAGAAGACAATGCTATCTCAACGTTGTGTTGCAGCGCTGGCCGTTGCGATTCCGTTCTTCATGGCGGCGGCTTGCGCCTGGGGCGGAGCGGCCAAATGGGACTACGTCGCGCACCCCGTGACAGTGACCGAAAACCGCCCGTCGCCGTACCCTGATCTCGGCCAGTGCGTGGCAAGCGCCTTCGATGGCTATGGCGCGCAGGGCGCGAGGCCCGCCGCCGTGCGCGCATGGGATCAGCCGGCGATTCCCACCGATCAGTCACCCGTTTCCTGCGAAATCGACTACGGGAGACCTATTGCGGTCAGCGCCTTCAGGCACTACTTCTACGTTCCGAACAGCCGGGACTTACGCTATCTATCGCCCGCAACGACCGCCTTCAAACGCGTCCGCATTTCCGCGAAGACGGAGGATGGCGGGGAATGGAAAGAGATAATCACGCTGGACGATCCGCCTTCCGCCTGCCCGCAGACACTTGAGGTCAAAGACTCCACGCCTGCGCGCTTCTGGCGGATAGAGGTACTGGAGATGGCCCCGGGCGTTGAGTCGGTCCTTTCCTACGAGATCGAGACGTGGACCGGCGGCGCGCCCGATCCACAGGCGTCCGAGTTTGCCTATCCGGACCTGCCCGCCCAGTTCGCGAAACGGATGAGGTCGCACAGGCCGGTCAGCGGCCCGATCGATGGAAAGCTCAGGCTCAAACCGGACCGGAAAGCACTCCTTCTGGAGCTGGCGACGGGGGGCAAGTCGATATCGGCTGAAGTGCGGCTCGTGCTCGACGGCCAACAGCGGGAACTCACGCCCGACGGCGCCAACGGCTGGCAGAACCGCGGCCCCGACGGTGACACCATCATACGTTACAGGCTCACGCCGATGGGCGTCTTGCTCGATCTTCGCTTCGTCGCAAATCCCGACAACCCGCTGAGATACCGGCGGGCGACCCTTCAGATGGCCACTGCCAAGGCTGATCTCTACTATGTCCCTGCCTACCAGTGGAGCCGCAAGCCCCTCGATATGATGATCCCCTCCTCCAACGTGCAGACCCGCATGATAGGTATCGCTTCCGGCGACACGACGCTCTGCTGCGTTCCCGGGACCGACCGGGGCTATATGGGCATCCTGGGCGGCGCCGCGACGAACGATCTTATCCTCGGCCCCGATCCCACACCTGTGCTGCTTACAGCGGTTAACGGCGACTGGTGGACAGCCTATGAGTTCACTGTGCGCGACATCTTCGGTTTCGATGAACCACCGCGGACTACACCCGTAAGCGAGATTCAGTACGGTATCTCCCGCTACATGATGTCCGACGAGGTCTGGGAGCCGACGCTCGGCACTGTGAAGTCGTGGCCTGAGCGCGACCCGTACACGAAGGTGAACGGATATTTCGATTGCTTCCAGTTCTACGGCTCGACTTACTCGATCCCAACCTATTGGGCGCGCCACGTTATGAACGGCGACAAACAGGCGCTGGACCGGATGCGCAGCGTAGCGCGATGGATGGCGCGTTCGGGAATACGCGTCAAGGACGGTCCTCTGAAAGGAGCTTTCTTCAACCTCCAGCGCTTCCCGACTGGCGAGGAACGCAAACTCGAAAGACAGGGCGTTACGCAGGCCAACGAGAGCATCGCCACATCCCAGTCAACCGGAACGGCTCTGTGGACCTTGCTTTACTATCGAAAGGTGACCGGCGACAACGACCCCGAGATCACACGGGTAATAGACGAGGCCGCTGACTGGTTGCTCAAGAACCAGTCCCCGGATGGCGGTTGGCCGTATGCGTTCACGCTTGACGGCAAGGAGGTCCAGGGCGCGTCAAGCTCAGGCAGCATCTGGAGCATCTGGGCTCTATGGAGACTGGGCAGAGAGACCGGAGACCGCCGATACGTGGATGCGGCCGAGCGAGCAAAGAACTGGTTCGCGAAAGAGTTCGTGAAAGAACACCACTACCACGGCTACTGGGAAGATGTCGGACCCGGCTCCCGCGAGGGCTACGAAGCAGGCGTCGCGGCGGTTGCGTTCGGAGACATGGGCGAAAAGGAACTCGCCGTCGAGACAGCCCGGGACGCTATGCAGTGGGTATTCACCCGTCAGATCGAGTGTCGTGAGCCGCACAACTCCGCGGGGTTGGTCGCCGAGCAGACCTACTGGCCGCCGGCGAGCTACTGCAACCCCATGATGGGCCTTGCGGCGCATACCGCATGGCGGATCACTGGTGATGACTTCTGGAGACCGTTCGCTCTCATCCCGGAAGCGGTCGGCTGGTGGTATCAGCCGGAGACCGGCGCAATGTTGTGGATAGTAGATTCGACCCGAATGGCTCCGGTAGTCGGCCCGTCATTCGAGAGCTGGTGGTGCGACTGGACCATAGCCCAGGTGGGCACACTCACCCTTCGGTGGCTGGTCCGTGAGATGAACACGATCTCGGACGGCAAAATCGCTCTGGACGAGGAACGCCTGAGCGGAACCGCCCTCGGCAGGGAAGTAAAGGCGTGGGCTCCTCCCGGTGGTCTGAAGCCGGTTCTGCCTCACTCAAATCGAATCAACTGGCTCGGACTCCGAGGCAGCGACTCGATAATGGTTGTATTCTTCAACCGAGGTCCCGCGGGCGCGGTGAGCTGCTTCCTCGATTCGCGAGACGTTGACGGCGCGACGCTCTCGCCGCAATCAGTCCACTACATCAGCGGCGGCAAATCACGCAGCGAAAAGTGGGACGGGGTGAAGCCTGTAAAGGTGGAGCGCGACGGAATGGTAGTGATGGAATGGGGTATTCGTAGGTAATGGATTTGCCGCCAGGAGGTATCCACAAATGAGCAATTGGTTGATGTTGGTAATGATTGCTATATTGGCCTTTGTTTGCCTGTGCGGACACGCACAGGCGGCTTCCGACTCTTTCCAGCTTCTGGCGCCGGTTGACGGAGCCGCGGTCGAGACTCCCTTAGCCGTCAGGCTCAAGTGGTCGCCGATCGAGGGCGCGACGAGCTACAGAGTCGAGGTTCGCCTGGCGCCAAGCGGGCGAATGCTGGTTGACGTTTCGGAACCCGCCTGGGCAATCGCGGTGTGTCCAGGGAATAGGTACGAGTGGTCCGTGGAGGCGACGCGCGCCGGCAAGACGGTCAAGGCGTCAAACGCGCCGTTCACCTTCACAACGCCTGACCCGAAGCCGAAGGAGATCACCGACCGGAAGACGATCTTCGCCGGGGTACATCCGGGATCCCATTGGTGGCTCATGGACGAGATTCCGCCCGACCCGTCCGCCGTGATTTCGCCGTGGTTCTACAAGAAGACCTTCGATCATCCCAAGCCGCCGTTGGTCGAGGAGGTCAAAGACAAGCTGCCGAGGCCGATATGGGATGGACACGAAGACCTGATCGACATGTACTGGTACGCCTGGAAGACGTTGTTCGCCGTGTGGCTGTTCGCGCCGCCGTCGGAGGACCACATGGCGGTTTCCAACATTATAGGACTGCAGACGTGGGGCGAGTGGGGATCGACGATGGTCTGGGACACGGCCTTCATATTGCAGTTCGCGCGCTACGGAGACGCGGCATATCCGTTCATCACCGGCCTGGACAACTGCTACGCCCGGCAGCACGAGAATGGGTTCATCTGCAGAGAGTCCGACAGGACCAACCACGAGGTCTTCGTGATCTATCCGGCCAATCCCCCGCTTCTCGCCTGGGCTGAGTGGAGATACTACGAGGCCACCGGCGACAAAGATCGGATTCGTAAGGTCTTTCTGCCGCTGGTGAAGCAGTACGAATGGTACATGCTGTATCAGAGGCGAAACAGCGGATTGTACTGGACGGACGCATTCCAGGAAGCGGATGATTCTCCTCGAAACCCGCTGGCGCATTCGACTGTATCCACTACGTCCATCCAGGCGATGTCGGCGAGCATACTTGCGAAGATGGCCGTGATCTGCGGTCGCCGCGACCTTGAGGAATGGTTCCAGGGTGACTTCAAGAAGCTCAAGAAAATGGTTAACGCCAGCTTCTGGGACAGTGAGAACAAGCTCTACAACGATTTGGGGGCGGACGACAAACCCATTACGGTTACGGAAAAAGGTGGAGTCTGCAAGCACGCGCATATGTTCTGGCCGATGCTCGCGGGGATTACGACCCCATCCCGCGCCGCCTGCCTGGCTTCCCATCTGTCAGACCCCAACTCGTTCAACCGCGCGAGCGGAACCGCCACACTTTCGGCGGACAGCAACGGCTACAACCGGGATACCGGCTCCTACTGGAGGGGAGCCGTCTGGCCTCCCACGCAGTATATGGTCATCAAAGGGCTTGAGACGTGCGGCAACGAGGGTCTGGCTTCGTACCTGGCCAACAAGTACGTGACTGCGTCTCTGGAGGCGTTCAAGGTCAAAGGTGATATCACCGAGTTCCTCGAGCCCGACCGGCATGTGTCTAACGGCTGCGGTCAGTTCGTGGGATGGGGAGGAATCGCTCCGATCGCGCTGTTCATCGAGGACATTCTGGGTATTCGTGTGGACGCTCCGTCCAACACGATTACCTGGCGAATTCGAAAGCTGGAACGCCACGGCATCGAGAGCCTGCATTTGGGAGACAAGACGGTTTCACTCATCTGCGACGCCAGATCGTCTGAGGCCCAGCCGTGCGACATCACCGTCAGGACTGACGGCGATGTCAGACTGGTGATAGACTTGCCGTCGGGTCGGACCGACAGGCGGCTGCACAAGGGCTCTCACGTAATCCGGATTCCGAGATCGCGATGACCAAAGGCAAGATCATGCCGAACCTTCCGCTGGAGAACGCCAAAGCGATGATGGACGCTTTGATGGAGTTCGGCAAGCTGTAGTTTGGGAGTGATTGCAGAGAATCGGGTACAGAGCGGGATAGAGCCCGATTTTGCCTGCTCTTCGTGCCGCGCGTAACCGGCGATCGCTCAGATACGGGAAAAGCCGACCCGGTGGGATCGGCTTTAGCGTCAATTGGGAGCGGTGGAATTAGTTGTTGCGAACTATCCACCGCTATGGATGTCCGGCGTCGAGGTCAAAGTGTCCAGGCGGAAAGCCTGATCCACCCGGCCGGTTCCCATCCCTCTACAGGAACGCGGCAAGCCTGCTATAATGAAGCACGGAAGCCCCCACGGCTGTCAGTAGCCCAAGTATTCAGCACGAAGCCCTGGAGGGTGTTCGCGAGTAAGGAGAACTGATCATGCACATCAGGTTGTTTTCGTCGTTACTGGTCGGCCTCTGCCTGCTCGGCCCTGCCGCAGGCGCGCAGAATGTGGCCGATCCCGTGTTCAACTTCGACAAGATTTACCATGATCCACTGGACGTTAAGCTGATCGACTCCAGCGAGGAGAAAGGGCTGGTGGTCGAGCAGCTCGAATACACCGCGGAGGTGTACCAGGGCAAGCCGGTGCGCATTTACGCTATCCTGGCTTACCCGAAAAACGGCAAGAACCTGCCCGCCATCTACTGGAGCCAGGGCGGCATGTATGAAGCCACTACCTATTGGCCGCTCACGTGGGCGGCGAAGGGGTATATGTGCATCAACGTAACGCTGCCGCACGACATTTACAGTTCGTTCGTGCGTTTCACCACCGAGAAGCCGGAAGACGGCAACATGGCCCACCTGGCGCTGGCGCAAATGCGCGGCATTACGCTGCTCACACAGCGCCCGGAAGTGGACGCCAACCGCATCGGCGTAGGCGGCAGTTCCTACGGCGGGTTTTTCGCCACGCTTATCGCAGGCGCCGACCCGCGCGTGAAGGCCGGCATGTCCTTCTTCACAAGCGGCGAGCACAAATTGGGCACCAACTACCCGCAGTTCACACAGCTCCGGACTACCGACGAGGTGGGCATCTGGTCGGGCACCATCGACCCGGCGTGGCGGCTGAAACGCAAGGCGGTGCCGTTCTTGTGGGCGGTAGCCTCCGACGACCACTGGCACCACCTGCCGGCGGCCATCAAGACCTACCAGGATTCCATCGGGGAAAAGCGACTGGCGATCGCGCCTAACTGGTATCATGCCTTCCCAGTCAACGTGGACCAGGAGTTGATAGACTGGTTCGACGTGTATCTGATGAAGACCCGCAAGCCCTATAACCAGCCCTCCGCGCTGAAGGTGAAAAACGTGGACGGCAGCCTGACGGCGAGTTGGAGCTGGACCGGCGACAACCCGGCAAAGAAGGCCGAATTGCTCGTCGCCTACGGGCGCGCGCGCCCATGGCACGACGGCTGGCTCTTCCGCTATCACTACGCCATCCCGGCGAAGATCAAAGGCAACACCGCCAGCGCGGAAATCCCCGTGCCCGAGCGCGGACTGGAGATGCTGGCCTACGGCAATCTCACCGACAACCACGACGTACTCACTTCCACCGAGCCGATCACCGTGCAGCCGGAGAAGTTGAAAATCACCGAGAAGGCCAAACTCGCCCTCAACACCGCGCTGGTGGCGGATTTCTCCTCCGCGGAGATGGAGTTCATAAGCCGCCACGGCGAGCCGGCGCCCGGCGTTGTCGACAAAGAGATGAAACAGGCCGGCGAGCAAAGCCTGCGCGCGACCGGGACCGTCAATATGAAGCTTGGGCATATTCCCGCTCACAGCCATAAGCTTAAGCTGTGGATGCGCGCGGGGAACCCCACTACGGTGCGCGTGAGCGTACGCGCTTCGGCGCCTCCCATGTGGCATATGCGTATCGTCGATATCCTTCGTCGGCAGC
Source organism: Armatimonadota bacterium (assembly GCA_030649165.1). Lineage (GTDB taxonomy): Bacteria > Armatimonadota > UBA5829 > UBA5829 > JAUSEB01 > JAUSGG01. The sequence continues at coordinate 43,180 of JAUSGG010000042.1, read as the reverse complement.
AGCCCGACTCACCCGATATCGCTCCTGAGAATATCAAGCCGCCGGTTTACACTATGGACGCGGAGGTCGGTACCGAATGGAAGGAATACACGCTGGAATGCCCGTTTGACGGCATGCCCATCGAGGGCTACAACCTGTCGGTAGCTCCGACGGAAGGCGCGGCGACCTACTGGCTGGACACCATCAGCTTCACCCCGCAGTGGAAATGATCCGGAGGTTCAAATGACATTCGGCGTTTCGCCGCTGCGCTCTGATACCGAAGATTGCGGTAATGTGGAAAGGGCCGCCGGATGGCGGCCCAACTTGGGAGCGGGGACAGGATTTGAACCTGCGACCTTTGGGTTATGAGCCCAACGAGCTACCGGACTGCTCCACCCCGCGTCGTCGATTGTAATATACCATAGACATTCCGTTTTGTAAAGCGCAACCGAAAAAATGTTTGGTTGGTTGACTGCGCGCGGTCAGTACGGCCACTGCCAGTCTCGTATCTCCGGCATGTCTTCGCCGTGGCGGTGGATGTACTCTTTGTGCTCGATCAGCTTGTCGCGCAGCGCCTGCTTGACGTGCGCGGCGAGGTAGCCGAGCTTCGGCGCGCGGTCGATCACGTCGCCGACCAGATGGAACCGGTCGATGTCGTTCCGGACCGCCATGTCGAACGGTGTCGTCGTGGAGCCTTCCTCCTTGTAGCCTCTGACGTGGAGGTTCCTGTGGTTCGTCCGGCGGTAAGTCAGGCGATGTATCAGCCACGGATAGCCGTGAAACGCGAATATGATCGGTTTGTCCGTCGTGAACAAGCTGTCGAATTCAGCGTTCGATAGGCCGTGCGGATGCTCTTCTTTCGGCTGAAGCGTCATAAGGTCCACGACATTGACCACCCTCACCTTGAAATCGGGCAGGTGTCCGCGGATCAGATCGACCGCCGCCAGGGTTTCCAGCGTCGGCACATCTCCCGCGCAGGCAAGAACCACGTCCGGCTCCGAACCGGCATCATTGCTCGCCCACTCCCAAACCCCGATGCCCGCGCTGCAGTGCTTGATGGCGGAATCCATATCGAGCCACTGCGGCGCAAGGTGCTTGCCGGCGACGATCACGTTCACGTAGTTGCGGCTGCGCAGGCAGTGGTCGGTCACGGAGAGCAGCGTGTTCGCGTCCGGGGGCAGGTAGACCCGGATGATATCCGCTTTCTTGTTGACGACGACGTCGATAAACCCCGGGTCCTGGTGCGAGAAGCCATTGTGGTCCTGCCGCCACACGTGGGAAGTGAGTAGATAGTTGAGTGACGCAATTGGCCGCCGCCACGAAACCTCTCGGATCGATTTGAGCCACTTGGCGTGCTGATTGAACATCGAATCCACGATGTGTATGAACGCCTCGTAGCAGTTGAAGAGGCCGTGACGGCCCGTCAGCAGGTAGCCCTCCAGCCAGCCCTCGCAAGTGGTCTCGCTGAGTATCTCCATCACGCGCCCGTTCGGCGAAAGATGGTCGTCTTCCGGCAGAGTCTCCGCGACCCAGGCGCGGTCCGTAACTTCCAGCACGGCGTCGAGCCGGTTGGAAGTCGTCTCGTCGGGGCCCATTATTCTGAAGTTGTTCGGGTTGCGGCGGACGATGTCGCGTAGGAACCTGCCCATCACGCGGGTCGCCTCCGCCTCCGCGCCGCCCGGCTTGGGAACCTCGACGGCGTAATCGCGAAAATCGGGCATTCGCAAGTCTTTCATCACGGCGCCGCCGTTGGCGCGATGGTTGGCGCCCATGCGGCGGTGACCGGCGGGCGCAAGGTCCGCCAGTTCGGCGACCAGCCCGCCGTTTTCGTCGAACAGCTCCTCCGGCCCGTAACTCTTCAGCCATTGCTCCAGCATCTTGAGGTGTTCCGGGTTCTTGCGCACCTCGGACAGAGGAACCTGGTGCGAACGCCAATAGTCTTCGGTCTTGAGGCCATCGACTTCTTTGGGTCCGGTCCAGCCTTTGGGAGTTCGCAGGACGATCATCGGCCAACGAGGCCGTTCCGTCGCCCCGTTCTCGCGAGCTTTCGTCTGAATTCCCCGTATCTCGATCATGACCGTGTCCAACGTCTGCGCCATCAACTGGTGCATGGACTCGGGGTCGGAGCCCTCCACGAAGTACGGCCTGTAACCGTAACCGATGAACAGGTCCTCCAATTCCTGATGGCTGATTCTGGCAAGGACCGTAGGGTTGGCGATCTTATAGCCGTTCAGGTGCAGGATCGGAAGGACGGCCCCATCGGTAACCGGGTTCAGAAACTTGTTCGAGTGCCAGGAAGTCGCCAGAGCGCCGGTTTCTGCTTCGCCATCGCCCACGACACAGGCCGCGATAAGGTCAGGATTATCGAAAACCGCCCCGTAAGCATGCGACAGGGAATAGCCGAGTTCGCCGCCTTCGTGAATGGAGCCGGGTGTCTCCGCCGCGGTGTGGCTGGGGATTCCTCCGGGGAAGGAGAACTGCTTGAAAAGCGCGCGCATCCCTTCCGCGTCCTGAGAGACGTTGGCGTAAGTCTCGCTGTAAGTTCCTTCGAGATAGACATTTGCTATCACCCCAGGAGCGCCGTGGCCGGGACCGGTGACGTAGATCACATCGAGGTCGAACAGCTTGATCACGCGGTTCAGGTGCGCGTAGATGAAGTTCAGCCCGGGCGCGGTGCCCCAGTGGCCGAGCAGCCTGGGCTTGACATGCTCCGGCAGCAGCGGCTCCCTGAGCAGCGGATTGTCGAGGAGATATATCTGCCCGACTGAAAGGTAGTTTGCCGCCCGCCAATAGGCGTCTATTCCTTGCAACTCCTCATGGGTCAACGGTCCTGCTTGCGATGCGCTCTCAACTGCTCTCCCACTCATACCTCACACCTCATTCCTCATCACTCATCGCTCTCTTAATCAGCCACCAAGTCTTGTTCTTCCCTATCATGCGGGAACGGTCTCATACGACCAGGTCATCGAATATCGTCGAAGTCAGTTCCCGCGTCAGGCCACCTCATTCCTCATCACTCTCTTAATCAGCCACCAAGTCTTGTTCTTCCGATCGGCGTAGTCGAGATACATATCGAAAACGACGCCGGCGGAATCCATTACCGTATAGTAACGCCGGTGCCTCCGCGTATACCATTTCCGGCTGCGGGGAGGAAGCATACCGAATCCCGTGTCCACGTGCTCCGCGAGGATTGCCGCGACCTCGTGGACCTCGCCCCGCCACGTGAAACGAACCGGACGGGGAAAGTCTCCCGCCATTTCGACTTCGATCTTCTCGTCGAAGAACTCAGACATCGGCTGGTCTCGCTCGTCGGGTAAGCCTCGTGATCCATTACCCGATTATTCCCGTTTTCGATAACTCCCGCGGGCCACACTCATGCTAATTCAAGGATTGCGCAACTGAACCCGTCTACCCTGATCAGCCGATTCGTAGCAGGCCAGTGTCATTCGCAGTACGTCTCGGCCCTCCTCCGCCGTAGCGATCGGCGGGCGGTTACCGTGGAGGTACTCCGCAAGCGGGGCCGCAAGACCCGAGATGCGCTCGCCCTGCCCCATGATGTCGGGGATATCGCTGATGGTCCAATCACCCACTTTGTCCAGGTACCATTTTAACTGAATCCCGCCCGGCGGACGCGGGACGCTGCAACTGGGCAAATCGCCGTAGTTGCCGACAATCACTCCGTGCTCGCAGACGACTTCCAGCGTATTCTCCCCTGCGACAGCCACGAACGTACACGAGGCTTCGCCGAAGGCGCCGTCCGCGAATCGGAACACCGCGATGCCGTTGTCGTTAGGAATAGCAGGGTTCAGCAGTGTGCCCATCTCGGCGAAAACGCTCACCGGCATACCCAACAACCAGTAGAGGAAGTCGATCGGATGCGCGGCGTCGTCGGCGAAGATATCGCGGTTGAGTTCCGGCTGCACGTGCCAGGTCTTGTCGAAATCCTTCATAAGCTGCGTCGGCAGACAGTGCCGGCGGCGGACCATGAAGATGCGCCCGAACTCCCCGGTTTCCAGAAGCGACTTGACCCGCAGGTTGTGCGGATCGACCCTCATTTGCCAGGCCATCGTGAAGGGGACGCCCGATCGCTCCACGGCCGTCACAATACGGTCCGCCTGCTCCATCGTCAGCGCAAACGGCTTCTGCAGCAGAATCGCTTTGCCTGCGGCGGCGGCCGCTTCGACCATATTCGCGTGCATGGAAGTTTCAGAGGCGATAACGACTGCATCGACGTCGTCCCGGCCCAGCAGCGCATCGACTGAGGGGGCCTGCTCTATCTTGAAACTTGCGCAATTGGCGGCGGCGCGGTTGGAATCATGGTCCCAACCGGCAACGAGGCGCGCCCCAAGCTCCGGTCGCTGCAGCCATTGCTGGCAATACATGTTCACGTGCCCGTGGGCGAAACCCAGGACGCCGAGGCGAATATCACTCATCCGTGTCCCTGCCTCCTGATTCAGTGTCTCGCCTATTATAGACGATTTTGGGGCCATCAGGTGCGCTGACGGGCGGACCGTAACAGTTCACGAATGGTCGGTACGATTCTCCTCGCTGCTCACCCTTTTGCCTTGTATGAAAGCCTGAGCATAGGGACAGTGAGCGCCCACAACACCAGCGAGGTTGTTCACGCAGCAGTCTATACTTACTCTCGGAGGACGTGCGCACTTGTTGCAGGTGAGGGTAACGCAAGCGCTACCTGCTTCGGGACGAAAAGCGTGTCCCGAAGCATAGAAGCCTATTCTGTTCCCGTCCGCGTCCCACGTCATCGAACTCGTGCCGGCTCCGGCGTGGACGACGGAGGAGAGCAATCCGGCGAAGGTGTAGTTATGGGTCTTCTGGACATTTCCAATAAAGGCTCCGTCCCCTTAATCCCCCCTAATCCCTTTCCCCCCCTAATAGTGAACAGACGACGGGGGAGGGAGCTTTGTTCCAGGGCGGTGGAAGTTTTTTCCGAAGTTTTTTGCAGCCGCTGATAAGAGGGGAAGTTTATGAGATTCTACGAGGTTGGGAAGGTTGCGGGGTTCCAAGGTTCAGTTCTCCCACATCCACATCATCCATATAGGGAGTGTGTGGAATGTGGAATCGGTTGTAGAGGGTCTCAGCGAACGGTGAGCGGCGGGACGGAGTAGAGGTGGGGGCGGGGGTGGCGTCGGAGGGAAGATCGGCTTAACGCCCGCTGATGCGGTCCATTTCGTGGTCCGAAGAGGGTTCTGCCTCCCCTTATTCCCCCTTATTCCTAGTTGTCATACTCGGAAAAGGGATGCGTCCCCTTTTCCCCGTCCCCTTTTCCCAAGCAGAGCCGGTCTCCAGCTCACGCTGCCCAAACGCGGGATCGAGGTCGAAGAAAAGCGAATCGCCATTGGCCAATCCGTCGAGCATCCGCTGCGCGATTTCAGCGGCAGTAGGGGGGGCAGGCGACTTCTGCTGAGCCCATACGCCAGCGGCGAGCGACAGCGTAGCGAGGATCGCGTACAGCGGGACGCATAAGTGCAGATATAACGCCTTCATGAGACTCCTCCAACAGGCAGGGTAACAAACGCTTCCGATGCCGACGTCCCAATAGCGACATAGTACGCTCAGCAAGAAGGCTCCGTTTCCTTGCCCCTTATCCAGCATCCACAGTAAATCATCAATTCTACAAGAGGGCTTCGACACTCAAGCATTAAGCTCGCCTGTGAATCCTGGAATCGGGATCGAAGCCGTCAGGTCGTACGCGCTGCCTTACTTCCTCCTGCCCGGCGGAACGGCTCCCGCCTCGCCCGCCACGCGCGCGTCCGTTATCGAGCCGTAATCAAGCACCTTGGCGCTCAGATAAAGCGGGGAGCCTCCTATCTTCCAGATTCCTTTCTCGCGCAATGCCACGGAGACCATCGGCACGCCTCTGACTGAATACGTTACCAGCACAGGCTTATCCCGATCCCACGTCGGCCAGTCCCCGGTCATCGGCTCGTTGACACCCTCTTGAAGTATCTTGCCTATCATGGCTCGGTCCACATCCCGCCTTGCCTTTACGGTTCGCAAGAAGCCATGGTCAGGGATGTCGTCGAGGCTCCAATACCAGCGTAGGTCGCTCACGTAGCGCCTGAACACCCTGGGACGATGCAATGTGCCACGGTACCAGACTGCCCGGCTATATAACATCCGATGCAAGCTCTTCGCGTCGTTGCGCTTTACCGCGATCAGGGCCTGTCCAACGGCTGCCTCCGCGGCTCTATTCTCGCTCATGACGGTAAGGCGGACGTGTAGCAACGCGGCGATAGCGAGCGCAGATGCAACTCCCGTAACCGCCAATAGGATGAGTCGCCACTTCTTGCGAAGTAGATTCTTCATTGTCAAGCCTCCATACGGCCAGCCTTCTCGCACGGGCTGCGCCGGCGCCCAAGTGAACACGCAATCGTCCGCACGACCACGCGCCTCAATTTTTCCAGTACGGATTCCTGGCCGGGTCGTCGCCCGCAACATACGCGTCCATTGGGGACCCGTACCGAAGTACTTTCGTGCTCATATAGCAGGGTATACTATCGATCTTCCAAACGCCGTTTTCCCGAAGCGCCACGGACATCATCGGCACGCCCCTGACGGAGTATGTTACAAGCACAGGCGTATCCTGGGACCAGGTGCGCCATTTCCCCGTCATTTTCTCGTGAGCGCTCAACTGCAGTATCTTGCCGACAAGCGTCCGCGAGACGTCCCGTTTGGCCTTCACCGTTCGCAGGATGCTCTTATCAGGGATGTGCTGGAGGCCCCAGTAATCTCGTCTATTGTCTATCTCCAACTGCAACGTTTCCGGCTCGTGCAGCGCGAAATAGTGGTCGGCGTTCCTGGTGAAGAGCAACCGATCCAAGGCCTTGGCGTCATTACGCTTTAGTGCGATCAAGGCTTGTCCGACGACCACCTCCGCCGCCTTGTTGTCGGATCTCATCGCCAATTGGTTTTTCGCCCATACGGCACAGAGAACCAAGGCCGCCGCCCCAAGCGCAATGATGACTGCAGTCCGCGCCTTGCCCTGTCGTCTCGTCATTGTCCAGCTTCCCTTCTTGCCCAGCGTTCCGCCTTGGTCAAACCGCAAGGTGGCGCGGTGCCAGCAGCCTCTTATTACGTAAACCCAAGACCGCCCTCGTATGCGCACTTCGCCTGACGCGACCATCATCACCGCCCGTACGGCCTCAGCTCCAGGCGTGGACGCGAAACCGCAGTAGCGCCTCCCTTGTTCCTCATAGGACTAGCAGCCGCTTGCCCAAGCTCCACTCCACCTCTCAACGCTCAACAATGCGCGGTATTCGCCAACTTGGCGTTGTCGCCACACTCCCTAATTACTCCTGTTCGTAAATTCGATGACGTATGGCTTTGCCGCTCAGGCTGCTTGGGCCAATGGCACAGTCTTTGGCGGCAGCTTTGACGTGAGTTCTGCCAGGTCTTGCCTGGTGAACTTCCATTCGAACGGTTTTGCGATCAATTCATAGGGTTCCTGAAACTGGAGTATTCGGTGGGCGACCATCTTTAATGAGCAGAAGTCGTTGGGAGTAAGTGCTTTCCTTTGAACAACAGAGAAATATATCTCAATCTGATTAAGCCAACTCGCGTGGACCGGCAAATGCACGGGCAAAATATTCGGCCACGCTTTCTGCAAACGCTTGATACAACGCTCGCCTCTGTGAGACGAACCGTTGTCGATGATCAAGAACACCCTTTTTGCGCTACGATAAGGTTCCTGGCTGATAATCTGATCCACAAGGCAATCAAATGCCTTGATGCCGGATTTGACCTCGCAGCGTCCAAAAAGCTTGGCGCGTCTTACATCCCAAGCTGCCCGATAGGCCAGCGATCCCTTGCGCTCATACTCATGTTCGACGCGCATGCTCTCTCCCGGACCGGGCGGAATGACCGCGTGCTTACGACTTCTGGCCTGAATGCTGGTCTTTTCGTCGGCGGAAATCACGTATTCGTCAGGCCCCAATGGTTGTCCCTCCCAGATACCTTGGTACAAATCGAGGACACGCTCCGCCTTTTCTTGGAAGTTGGGGTCCCGAGGAAATATCCAACTCCGATGTTGCCACGGACGAATAGCGTCCTCGCCGAGCCACCGCCAAACTGTAGCGCCGCTGATTTGAGCAGCAATTCCACGAGTTACCACTTCGCGTGCGATCTCGGCGTTACTGAATCGCGACAGCGGAACCCCGCTTTCCCTGGGCAATTGGCAAGCGAGCGCTTTCACTTCCATCTCAACCACAGGGGGAAAAGACGGGCGGACGCCCTCGCCTTTGGCGATCTTCAAGTCCGGCCATGCGCTCCTCGAAGAAGCGCTTGCGCCACTTCGAGACAATCTGCCGAGGCAACTCGAGCCTTGCCGCAATTTCATCATTATCAATGCCCTGTGCCGCGAGAAGAACGATCTTGGCTCTCACGACAGAATAATACGATGCCGTATACTTCCGCGAAACCGACTCAAGTCTCGTCTTCTCGTCAGCAGTCAACTCGATCACATAGGGACTTTTCCTTGGCATATGCTCCTCCATCTGGAGCATATTATACCAAGCAATACGACACAGTATCAATCATTATACGCCACTGTATTTACGAATGAGGGTACTAAGTATCCGAGATTCAATCGTTACAATTCTCGTCATGATACATTTCACACGCCAACGACAGTGCCGGGGGAAGGTCTAAACATGCCTGTCGCCCACCAGCGCACCCGCCCGTCCAGGCGGGGCCGCCACCGCCACCGGAACCACCACCGCCACCGCCGGGAGGTCCGTAGTTCGGAGGCCCCGGGGGCATACAAGGCATATCCCTTGCCGAACCGTAGCAAAAAGCGCGTGCATCCATCGCTCCGTGGCACCATTCATCACATCTCACATGGTACGGCAGCTCGCCGTTTCTCTTCATTCTCCGGCAGTCGCTCATGCAGCCCTTCCACGGATCGGGCGGATCCCCAGACGGTGGCGGCGGCTGCGGCCGCGGGCGAGGTTGCGGCTGCGGTTCTGGGCGCTCCGGCCACCTTGGCCACCTTGGCCATATATCGTGCCACCAGTCGTGGGGAAACTCGGGAAGCCGAGGAAGGCGTGGAAACTGCGGGAAGTGCGGCCAAGGGATTTTGGGAATGTCAAAGAAATCGGGGAAAAGTCCCCTCGGATCAACTAGCAGACCTGGGTTGCCTCTCCCGTACGCGTATGTCGTCACTTCACCTTCCCCTCGTAATGGATCCCTCTGTGCGAACCTCCCAGTCGCCGGATCGTAATACCTTACGCCGAGTTGCAGGCACTGGAAATCCGGCTCTTGGTAGTGCGTATAGTAGCCCAACTGACCGACGAACTGATAGGGATTATCTGCCGTCCCGCCGCTGACAATGGTGTGGGTGGAATTCCCCCACGCATCGTACCTGTACTTGTCCGTGGTAGCGCCGGTCTCATCACTCAGAGCGACCGTACTACCCAGCCCATCGAAGTGATACGTCCGACTCTGGTTCATCACTCCCTGATTTGTATACCTTTCCCTCGTTACCAAGGAGCCGTCCGGCTCACGGATGTTGAGGTGCCGATATGTCGGCCCCTGCTCGTAAACCACAGCAGGGATCGAAGCCGTCGGATCGTACACAAAGTAGTACGTGCCATCCGCCTTCGTTGTCATTTTAACACGATTCTGGTTGTTATCATACCAGAATTTGGTCTGGGTCGAGGTGGTCGTGTCCAGGGCGGTTCCGGTCGTGGCGCTGACATCTTCAACAGCCGTTCCGACCTGCCTACCGCTCCCCTCGTACTTATACTCTATACGCTTGCCGCTATTCCCAATTCCCAGCGGAACGGTCATGCTGGTCTTCCGGCCAAGGTTGTTCCAAGTGTATTCTATGATCCCGTAACCCGATGGGAGATCGGGAGTATATGTTTTGATCCGCCTCTGAGGGTCATACGTATAGGCTCCACCCACGGAGACGCTGTTGATGGTCCCGTCCACATCCGCCACCAGACGGGAATGCCCTTCGTAGTCGTACGTGACGTCGGCGGAGAAAGACTGAATAGGCAGCGCGAACGAGCCTGAGTAATCGTAGTCCACACCGGAGAGGCGGCCATGATCGTCGTATTGGTAGGCGGTCTTCGCTCCGTCGCCGTCATTTCCCAACACGAGCCGTCCGAGATCATCGTAGATGAATTCTTCCGAACCCAGCAAATCCCCTTCCTGGGAGATGTAGGGATAGATAATCTTCTTGACCTTGCCTCTAGCATCATACTCATAGGCTGTGGTCCGTACAGTTCCCTGTGCGCTTCGCGTCTTGACCTCCTGCAACACGCCGAAGCTCTCGTCGTCATACACGTATACCACAGCCGGATAATCCGCCGATTGACCGCTGATGTCGGTCCAGGTCTTGACAACACGGCCATCTCCATCGTAATCATATTGGGTTTTATGCCCGTTTTCGTCTTCGGTCCACTGCAGGTGGCAGCAGGCGTAGTTGTTGGTCACCGTTTTCGCCGCGCTGCCGACGATCGTCAGCGGATCCGGCGGCATCGTTTTCTCGTCTATCGCCGGATATGTAGTGGTCGTTTTTCTGCCCTGGTAATCGTAAGCATAGTCAGTCCTGTAGTTCTGAAGGTATCCGCGGGTGTCCTGATCCCAGACCAACTGGTCCAGCGAGTTGTACTTCGAGCGGTATGTCACCTTCCCATTGGAATCCGTCTCGCGCGTAGTGATCAGCACACCACCGTCTACCTCCAAAGCATATTGGTAGTACGTGACCTGATCTTCGCCCGATGAACCGACGTCGTACACCGTCTTCGTCACCGGCTGGCCGGCGAAATCACCGGATTCCACATAGGAGGTCGACTTTGTCTTCGCAAGGCTCAGGTTGGTGCCACCTTGGTCTTCCCAGACCTCGGTCACGGCGCCGTTGTCATTCAGTACGTTCCTGCTCACATAGCCTCGTTCGTCCCGAGTAACTGTGGGGTACGGCATCATTTTCAGGCTCTCGTCGACTGTCTGAACCTTATACCGATACTCCGCGGAAGTATATGGGCTTGATTGGGCGGGAGTCACTGTCACCATACGGACGAGACCGTTGCCGGCAACATCCGAACCTCCCGGATAGTTTGCGCTGTCGAGCCTGCTGTTCGCCTCGTAGCCATACACTCGGCGGTAGAGACCGGCGGTGTCGCCCCAAGTCACGGGATTGCCCGCGTTGTCTCTCGTGAAGCTGAGACCGCCCTGGTCCGCTATTCCCGACCCACAGTCGTAACCGTACCGGTGCGAAGCCACGCAAGTGCAGCTCACGCGCCGGTTCCTCAGGAGCGCCGGGCGGTCAAAGCGGCACGATGTCCTCCTGCCCCCTCACAAGTATCAGCCTGTGCAGGTCGGGGCCGACCGGCTCACACGACGATATTCCCGTCACCTGCGCGAAGCTCCAGCTCGGATCCAGCGTCACGCCGGCCGGGACGGCGCACTTCACGTTCACACCCGAACCGTCGTCTATGGAGAACGTCTGCGCGTCGATATAGCTGAACCTGCCGAAAATCCTGACGAGCAGGCCGATGTTGTTCACACCGACTCCTCCCGTCACTCCCGGAGTATTCGGGTTGAGACGCCCGCCGCCCAGTATGGGGTTCGCGAAAAACACGGGGTATGGACCTCCTGGACCGGGAGTCGTTCTTATTACTCCATTTCCAGTGCAGTCCATGCGCCTTTCGGCCCCTGAACCCGCCATAAAGCCCGCCGCATCCACCAGATCGCCGGGGGCAACTGCGGCAGTCGAGATGACCCTCAACCCGGAATAACCGCCAGGCTCCTGAATGTAAAAGTAACCCGGAAACGCGGCCGACACCACTTTGCCCCGCAGGGCGCGGACCTGTGGTCCGTCGGCAAGCGACTTCGCGTCTACTATCCTGGCGATTCCCGTCGCCACTGTTATCCCGTTGCTGTTCCCGCGGTCGCCCCAGGTCCCAAACAGGTTCGCGCACTGCACGCCTATGTAGTAGTTGGTGTTCTCGGACAAGGACAAACCGGCGGCCGTGAAATCCGTTGCTGTCCCAATGCTCGTCCAGCCTCTTACCTGAGTCCCGTTGGATGTCGTGCCTACGCAGTATTGGTACGCGCTTGCTCCGGCGACTGGGTCAAATGAGAAATGAAGTTTCGACAGGCTTGGAGTGTAACTTCCGTCATCTCTCACAACTTCCGCCATTGGCGGCTTAGGCTCAAGTCTTACGTTGTCTATATACACCTTCTGCGAACTCAGGTCAGTATTTCTGTCGCTTGAGACGACAATCCGGGAAATCCGGGAAGCGGTTCCTTTCCATGCGTACCCCGTCCCTTTTGATACGCCATCCAGCCACAGGTCCATCCTTTTGGTGTTGATATTGAACCCTATCTTAACGTTGTACCAGGTCAGATTAGCCGCTGTTGTAATCAGATTAGCATAGGTTCCGGAGCTGTATTCGACCAACAGCCGCCCATGCTGTATGTGGACTTTTGCTATCTCGACGCCGGAATCAGATCCAAAGATCGACACGTACGCCGTCTCGCTTCCCGCCGCGCCCGCCGAGTCCTGATTCACGTCGAAGCTGAAGTAGCAGTAGCCGGTCGTCTTGTCGGTCACGCCGATCAGGTTTCCGACGGTATCGCCGGCCGCGATAGTGTCGAACAACACACCATTGCCCGTCTCCCCCTTCGCCACGGCGGACTCCACCTGCCCGCTGATGTCGCCCGCGGTCAACCAGGCGCCCTGCAAACCGAGGCTGCCGCTAGTGTAACTGTCGAACGTTTCGTTGATCCACTCGGGGAAGATCTGCGGCATGGCCGACGCCAGGACCGGGTCCGAATAATCAGGAACGTCGTTATACGCAAAGGCGGAGTAGTAGTAAACGGTCCCGTTGGCAAGGCCCGTGTGGAGACAGCTCGCGCCCGCGCCGCTATAGACCATTGCCCCGTCCGTGACGCTGGTCGGATAGCCGGTGGTCTTGAAGCGTATCATTACGCCGGCGAAGTCGGGGTCGGTCGGATTTGTCCAGGACAAGCTGATCTGACTGTCCGACGGAACGGCCGAGAAGCCCGTCACCGGCGAATAATGGCCGGATGAAACGACGGTCACCTTCTTCTCCCAAGCGTAGTCTCCCAAGTCGGTGAAACTGGCGCTTCCTCGCGTCAGCTCGTAGTGGAGAATGTATTCGCCTGGAGCGGACGGCGGAGCGGTTGTAACGTCCACCGTTACGGCGTCGCCGCCCGCCACGTTTCGAGGCAGCGCAGTCGTTACTGAGCTGATGATTTGCGAACCGAGCATCCACTTGAGAACGAGCTTCACTCTGTTGGACCCGGTGGACTTCCACTCCGTCCAGCCGTCGTTCCGTATCCCGATCACAGGCGCGATGAAGACTCCGCTACTAACCGTCGATGGGACCGTATCGAAGGTATACGTAGCCCGATATGCCGGCGGCGCTCCAAGGTAGCAGCCTGACAGGGCGGCGTACGTCGCGGCGTCGAGGGGCGCCCACGGGATCGTCGTGTCTTTGGCGACGACGCCGTCGTACAGCGATTTGATCCACGCGGGACTCCTGATGACGCTCCGGTAGTTGAGGAAAGTCGTTCCCCACTTCTTCCCCGCGGGCTGGACCATGTCCACTGACGGCGCGGGGTCGCTGCTCGAATCCAGATCGCGCAACTGGAGCATCGACGGCATCGTGCCGGCCATGTGGTCGTCGTAATCCCTCTGAAACACGCCATCCACGGAAAAAGCGGAGTACATACTCTCAACATCCGATTCGATAGGACCCCCGGTGCCGTTGAGAAGGAAACCGGTGATCTTGACGTTGGTCTTTCGGAAGTACTCCAGATTGTGTTTGACCCATATATCTTCGGCCGAAGGCAGGCCCGATTCACGCGTCCCGATGATGCGCGACGGGTTGACATATCCCGCTCCGCTGTCCCCGGCCGCGAAGAAGTCGTTCGATGTCGCCGTCCGGTTGTAGTACTCGTACATCGGCCCCGCGCGCTTGATAAGGTTGGGGTTGAAGGCCCAGGACATAGGCACGGTCCCGCGCGCTGAGTTCTCCCAATTGTCGCTGCCGATGCGGGTCAGCCACGAGCTCGAATCGTAGTCGCCTATGTAGAAGTTCAGGTAGTTCAATGGGGAAACGGCGTTGTTTTTGTCTATATAGCCGAGCTTGCGAACGTCGAGCTGCGACAGCTTGCGGTTCTGGATCAGACGGTCCGGCAGCGGGTACTGGCAGTAAAGGCTTGCGTTGGACATGTCGCTGTTTTGCGCCAGAGCGTCCGCGTCCACGTAGGCGTTGTAGTAGGTCGCCCACTTGATCTGTTCCCACTCGCTTCCGACAGGATCGTGCAGCGTTCCGCCGGCGCCCGGATAGTTGGAATACTTCATGGGAAACGGGCAGAATCCGATCATCTCGATCATTCCCGGCGCCCGCGCTGCGTCGGCCCCCAAGATCGACTTCATCGTATCGAGGTCCAGACCCAGCGTTTGGTTGGGGTCGTCGATTGGCTTCTCATCTCCCCACACGTTCAGATCGAACGCGAAGCCCTTGTTCCGCACGATGTAATCGCGAATCGGCAGATAGTTGCTCAGAGAGCCTTTGTTCGAAGAGACCGACCAGTACCCGTCAATGGCGTAGAGCAGCAGGCTTGGATCGGATTTGTCCGTCTCGATGTAATTCGTCCGCGCCCACACGTACGCGTCGCACTTCTTGCTGCCCGTGCTCGGAATGCTCGTCCCCCAAATCGTCCCGGTTCCGGTGAAGCGGTTGCGCAGGTCCATCGAGACGGGCATCCTGGGGCCGGTCATTACCAGCGATCTGTAGACCGACTGCGACGACGTGTCATATCTCATTGGTATGAGGTTGTCCGCGCCCGCAACCGTGGTGGCGACGTTACTCGTAGCGTATACGTTGGCGTCCCAGAGAATCGCGCCGGTATAGTCGCTCCTGAACGTGTTGAAGAGGGTCGCCAGATTGGAAAACCCCGTCGGCAGAGTCACGAGAGTCTTGCCCTCCAGCCAGCCGCCGGATGAACGCAAGATATTCCACCACCTGTCGTCGTGAGTGTTCATTCGGACGAACAGGCGAACTCCGCCGCGGTTGACCAACCCCTGGAGAGCGAACACCGCCATTGGGACATCGTAGGCCAGCTTGCCGCTCTGATCGTAGCTGAGGATGTAGCTCAGGTCATAATAGTACAGAGTCCCGCTCGTAGTCGGCCTGGGGTAGACGAAGAAACGCACGGACGCCTGCGCCGTTCCCTCCGCCGAAGTGACGGTAAGGACCGCCGAATGAGCGCCCTCGCTGAGCCCGTTCAACTGATAGCTCCTGTTGGCATTTGGGACCTGGACGGCGGGCGCGTTGTCGATGACCAGGCTTTGGTTCGTCGGGCCGCCCGGCGACTCAACCTGCCAGGTGAGGAGCTTGTCCGGCCCGATCACGCGGTCGGCTTCTTTCGGCGAGGTGAAGTAGACGATCGGACCGGCGGGGGTCGTAAAAGACACCGGCGCGCAGTAGTCGCCCCAGCCGTACGTGTTCGTCAGCCGGACCTTCACCTGGTAACTTGTCGCCGGCTGGAGGGTCACCGGGCAGTTGGCGGAATAGGCCGAAGATATCACCGTCCCGGAATCCCAGGCAACAGTACTGCCCGTAGATATGGAAACCTGGTAACCCGTGTGCGCAAGACCGAAGAAGCCGATGGTGGGCTTCAACCTGTCTACGGTCTCATCCACAGGGTAGGTAATGCGCGGAGCGGTTTCGGTCAGACAGCAATCGTCCACGATGATCGTGCCGGCGCCGTTCACTCGCATGGCGAAGTTCAGGGAAGCCGTGTTTGCCGGAGTGGTATAGGTGAAAGCGTACTGCTGATAGCTCTGGGTAAGGGTAAACGTCTGGTTGGTCTGAACGCCCAGCCACTGCCCGCTGCCGTCATAAGGGGAAAGCGTCACTATCATACTTGCGCTGCCGACCGCCTTGGCCCAGACACTCGCGGCATAGATGGTCGCGGGACTGGCGGGAACTCGGAGGGCGGCGTCATCACGGTCGAGGCCGGCGTCTCCGGCGGTATTGCTGCGTATCAGCTTCATCGCAATGACTCCGTCGTGAGAATCGCTCGTGGCGTCGAGCGTGAAGCTCGCGCCGTTGACTGAAAAGTACCGCCAGCCGTCGAGCATCTGAATGCCGCCGGTCAAATGCAGACTCGGAGAAAGGGTTTCGAAACCGGGGTTCGTGAGGAGATTTCCGGCATCGGATTGAACAGACGCGAAGACCAGGGCAGTGAGAGCCAACGCAGTCATAACTAATCGGGTCTTCCGGGCAGGCCGTCGGAGCATCACAATCACCGAATGACGGTATGGCTTGAGGGCAGAGAAGGAATCCATTCCAGCAGAACAAGCTTACTTACATTATGGGCAGATGGGGTGGGATTGTCAATGCGGGGTAGTTGTTGGTTGTTAGTTGGTCCTCGTCTGATTGCGGTGTCGCTGATGCAGTCGAGAGTGGAAATTTTCGTGGTGAACAAGCAGTGAAATCGCGCCTAAATTCACGCGAAACGTTGCGAAACCGCATGGATTCTCGCGGATTGCAGGGTTCCAGGGTTGCAGGATAACCCCTCCCCAGCCCTCCCCTGAGAGGAGAGGGGGCAGCTCTGGGGCGTGTTGGGCTTCGGCAGGGGCGCTGCCGCTCTGCCGCGGAAGGATCGGGGATTGACGGAAAAAGCAGATTCCTCGTTCCTCGGAATGACGTGTTCGCCATGCTCGGCGGGGTGGTTCGTGACTAGTGCTTCGGGGTTAGTAGAATGACGACTTTGCGAGTGGTTCGTGGTTGGTGACGGCCTTAGCTGCGCTTCTTTACCTTCACCCGGAAATGCGGACCTTCGGGGTTGACGGAGAGGACTTCCTCTCCCTGTTCGGCGAAGCTGGCGGGGACGTTGCGGACGGGCTCGCCGTCGTCGAGGAGTATGTCGAGAACCGCGTTTGTCTCGATCTGCTCAAGCTGGATTTTGGCTCGGACGAAGTTCATTGGGCAGGCGACGCCGCGGAGGTCGAGTTCAGTCGCGATCCCTTCAGGTGAGGGCGCCTGGAGGGATAGTGGAGTCGGGGCGGGCGCAATGGGGTCGAGGCGGAAGCTCAGGTTTGAGTCGAGCGACTTGAAGAGTTCCCGGACCCGGCGCAGAAGCGCGCGGATTTCCGGCTCCAGGTCGTCCAGGGTCTCGCGTTCGCCAAGCCTGAAGTCCAGGGCGGCGTCCAGCAGGTCCCGAGCGCGCCTGTCCACCCATCCGGGAGCGATCAGATGCTCCGAAAACGCGGCAAAGACCTCTCTGTCCTTCTTCGGCTCCAGCCCTCTCGTGACCAGAAGCGCTCGCGCCGTCGCGACCAGAGCCGCGTAGAAGTCACTGTTTTCCAGAGCCGCGCCGGCGGATTCGATGTCGAGCGCTATGACGTCAAGAACGCCCGCGCCGCATTCTCCCGGCCCGCGACCGGCGAGCGAGAAGTCCTCCGCGCTTCCGAAGTCACGGTAGAAGTCGGGAGCTTCATCGTAGGCGGGCATACGGTCGTATTCGTGTCCGAGCCGGCGCAGATACTGTGCGCCCCAGCGGTCCATAAGCTCGGGCAGGGTTTCGCCGTCACTCCGTTCATGGGCCGCCGCGGCCAGGAAATCCTTCAGCAGGTCCGGGACTGCTCTACCCGGAACTGTGGCCGCGGGCTCGGCGAGACGAGCCGCGCCCTCGGCGACCCGTCCACCCGACACTATGACGTAGTAGGGGACCAGCCTGCCGTTCACCCGTTTTGCGCTCCCGAACAAGCCGATTGGAGCAATCGGGTGCTGGCCGCAGGAGTTCGGACAGCCGCTGATGCGAATGGGGTCGCCGAAGGGCCATTCAATGTCTTGAAGATTGGATTCCAGCGTTTCCGCGAGTCCCCGCGAAAGGCAGAGGCCGAGCTTACAGGTCGATGACCCCGCGCAGGCAACGGTCCTGATCGCCGGCGCCGCGACCAGTGAATTGCCGATTTCCTTGCACGTCGTTCGGCAGCGTCGCTGCCGCTCTGCTACCGAAGGATCGGTATCGCCGATCTCCTTCAGTTTATCGTAGAGAGGGCGGAGGTTCGATCCCGGCGCGCCCGTGAGATACATGTCCTGATCCTGCGCCGTGCGCAGCACGCCGTCTCCAGCGGTCTCGGCCAAATCCGCGACTATTTGCAGCGCGGAGGCATCGATGATACCCAACGGCAGCGGAATCCTTACCGAGAACAGGCATTCCTGCTTCTGTTGAGTAACGTTGCCGTCTTTCCAAGTCTGGTAGTCGTCGCTGGGCCATGTCAGGAGACCTTCGGTCACGTCATCGGCGGGGTCGGGAGACCCGCGCCGAGCAGGGTGTTCGCTTGTCAGGAGACCTTCGGTCATCTTAACGGCGGGGTCTGGAGACCCTCGCCGAGCAAGGTTTTCCTCGTCTTCAAGCCGGATAGCGGGGGCCTTCAGACCTTCTTGCTTAACCTGTTCGAGTTCCTCGCGATAGAGCCGCCGGAACTCGTCCGGTCCGGCGTCTTGCAGCACGTATCGCAACCGGGCTCTGTGCTTGTTCGTTCGGTCGCCGCGCTTATCGAAGAGACGTTTTGTCGCTTCAGCCACCTCAAAGATCGACTCCGCGGGGACGAATTCTTCGATGGGAGTTGCGAGCGACGAATGCGCGCCCATCCCTCCGCCGGCGTAGACGGAGAACCCCCGGACACCGTCTTTCTCGTGAGCGAAGAATCCCAAGTCGGCAACTGAGCCGAGAGCGCAATCCCTGGCGCATCCGGAGAAGGCGACCTTGAACTTCCTGGGCAGGTTGAAGCTCGACCGGTCCCGTATCAGATATTCAGTAAGCGCGAGAGCGTACGGGGTGACGTCGAAGACCTCGTCCGCGCATACGCCGGAGAGGGGGCAAGCCGAGACATTGCGAACGGTGTTCCCTCCTCCTCCGCGAGACGACAGCCCCACCTCAAGCAGACTCTCCAGGATAGCCGGCGTATCTTGAATGAGCGCGTCGTGCATCTGCAAGTCCTGCCTGGTTGTGACGTGAACGATGCCGCTGCCGAACTCTTGCGAAAGCTCCGCGACACGTTTCGCCTGGTAAGGCAGGAAGACGCCGCCCGCTCCTCGCACGCGCACCATATATGTATCGTTTTGCCGCTGTTCGTAAATGCCCATCGGCACGCGGATGGCCCGGAACGCGATCGGAGAGAGGTCGCCGGCCAGATACCTCTCCACCTCATGCCGGTAGGCGCGGGTGTCCTCTATCACGGTATCCGGTATGCTGTAGGTTGTCTTGCTCATTCAGGTGACTCCTGGACCAGCGCCGGTTCCTCCACGGGAACGCCGTCCTGGAGGATGAAGCTCCTGATGTCAGGTTCCTCGCTCATAAGAGAGACGATAACGTATCGTATACCTGGAGCGACCGCCAGACGAAGGTCTTCGTCGGACATCCTCGCCGGGCTTGCCGGATGGCTGTGATACACAGCGACGGCTTGAAGCCCATTGGCGCGCATATCCTTCGCCGCCGCAAATTGCTCCTGAGGAACGAGCGTGAAATGCTCAGGACTCCTGTCACGGTTGGTCAGGCGGTAGCAGCGTTGCACAACCCCATCCGCGCCGGCGAGCAGGCCGCAGGCCTCCACGGGCGCATCTTCTCTGGCGTGAGCTATTATCTCAGACGCGATGTGCGGAGGCAGAACGATCATACGGGCGCCCCTTTCAGGTCGCAGGCCACCTGTTCCTCGTCCCTGAGTTCAGTGATTGTGGGGAACTCGCCGCAAATCGGGCAGCGGGGATTCCGCTTGAACTTGACCTCCCGGAAGCGCAGGGAGAGAGCGTCAAACACGAGCATACGGTCGGTCAGAAGCTCGCCTATCCCCAGCAGATACTTCAATGCTTCAGTCGCCTGAAGGCATCCGATGACTCCCGCCATAGCGCCGAGCACTCCCGCCTGAGAGCAGGACGGCACTACTCCCGCCGGAGGCGGGCCGTCGAAAAGACACCGGTAACAGGCCGATTGCCGCGGGACCACGGTGAAGAGCTGTCCGTCAAAACGCAGAATTCCCGCGTGGGAATAGGGGACGCCGGCGAAACAACAGGCGTCGTTGATAAGGAATTTCGCCGGGAAATTGTCGGTCCCGTCAAGCACGAAGTCATAGTGTTTCACGATGTCCAGAACGTTATCCGCGAAAGCTCTCTCCTGATAAGTCTCGACCTTCACCGATGGGTTGATGGCAGTGAGCTTGTCCGCCGCTGACCTTACTTTGGGCGTTCCCAGGTCGCTCGTGAAGTGCACGATCTGGCGCTGAAGGTTGGTGAGATCGACGTCATCTCCGTCGATCAGCCCTATCGTCCCAACTCCGGCGGCGGCCAGGTACAGGGACGCGGGCGAGCCCAATCCCCCCGCGCCGAAAATCAGGACTTTGGACGCCAACAGCTTTTCCTGGCCCTTGCCTCCGACCTGCTTCAGCAGAATCTGGCGGCTGTAACGCTCGATGTCTTCAATGCTGAGGCTCACTTCGCGCCACCACCCATGAAGTAGAGAAACTCGATCTGGTCGCCTTCCGAGACCATCATCGAGTCGAAATCCTTGCGGTCGAGTATCGTCCCGTTCAACTCCACCGACACGTACTCGGGAGTTTCGACCTTCTGCTCCTTGAGAAGCTCCACGATGGTGACGTTATCGGTGCATGTCGCGGGCTTTCCGTTGACGGATATTTGCATTATAGTGATCCTCCTATACTGTTACTGTAGTTCATGAATGCCGAGACTCTCACCCTCACCCCATTCGCTTCGCTCAGGGCAGGCTCTAACCCTCTCCCTCAAGGGAGAGGGGATTACGCTCGTGCTCAACATTCCTGAGCTTTGCCCTATACTTTCTCAAGTGCCGTCTCGAAGTCGGCGATGATATCTTTGACGTTCTCCACCCCGACCGACACCCGTATCAGGTCGTCGGGAACCCCCATTGCCTCCCGGTCCGCGGGGCTGAACTCCTGGAAAATGGTCGAGGCGGGATGGATGATCAAGGTCTTGGAGTCCCCAATGTTGGCAAGGTTTTGGGCAAGACGCGCGTTGTCGATGAACGCCTCCGCGGCCTTCGTCGACCCTGTTCGGAAGGTCAAAATCGCGCCAAATCTTCCACCGAACAGGTGAGACGCAAGCTCGTGGTATCGGTTCGCCTTGAGTCCGGGGTAGTTGACCCTAGTCACCTTCGGATGGTTCGCAAGGTATTCCGCGACGGCCTGGGCGTTTCGGCAGTGGGCTTCCATCCTCATCGGCAATCCTTCGATTCCCAGCAAGTGCAGGAATGAGTTGAACGGTGAAGGGCAGCATCCCAGGTCGCGGTAGATCAGCATTCTCAGGTGGGCGAGGAAAGCCAGCTTCCCGGCGCGCGCGGCCAAGAGCTTGATGTCCTCGAATGGTCCATTCCGCCAATCGAAGTTGCCGGTGTCGACTATCGCTCCGCCGATGGAGTTACCGTGCCCGTTGATGAACTTCGACAGTGAATGGATGACGATGTCCGCGCCGTGCTCGCCCGGACGGAGCAGGATGGGCGTCGTGACGGTGTTGTCCACCACGAAAGGCGCTCCCGCTTCCCGACACACTTCGGCTATCGTCGGGATGTCGGGAACGTCCATGCGCGGGTTGGTGATGGTCTCAACAAAAACCATCCTGGTGTTGGGCCGAAGCGCGTTGCGGAACGCGTCGACACTTCCAGCGTCCACGAAGGTCGTCTCCACGCCGAACCTGGCCAGGGTCTTGGCGAAGAAAGAGACCGTGCCGCCGAATATGCCGCCGGACGCGACGATATGATCGCCGACCCTCGTGAGCCCCATGGAAACCGACGCAATTGCCGCCATACCGGAAGAGCACGACAGGCAGCCGACCCCGCCTTCGAGCTCCGTGAGACGGCGCTCGAAAGCCGACGACGTGGGGTTGCCGATCCTGGAGTAGATGTAACCGGGAGCGCGCCCGCTGAACGCGTCAGCAAGATCATCCGCGGCGTCGTAAGCGTAGGCCGCGGTCTGGTGTATCGGGGTCGCGCTCGCTCCCGTGGCAGGATCGGGCAAGTAACCTCCGTGCAGAGCCAGTGTCTCTATGTCCAATTCCATCTCCCGCAACTATATTTCATAGCTTTCCGCCGGATGCTCCTGGAGGATGATCCCACCTCCCGATACGTCGAAGCCGTCGACGATTACGAACCTTCCGGTCTCTATCACGTCGATTGCCGAGTCGAACGACACCTTCTTCTTCAGATCGAAAACAACCGTGGCCACCTCGTTCTTGGCAACTTCGCGCGCCACGTCACCGACTCTGGCAAGTGAGGCAGTGTTTATGACACCGCTTATAGAACCTACCGTGCACTCGACCTCTTGAGTAGTTAGTTTTAACACGTAAGTCCTGTTCGGCGCAAGGTGTCGGTCACCGAGCCAGAACAGGTTCCCCTGCAGTACGCTGCTTGACCTCGGCAGGTCATCCGTATGAGAGATGATGTCCCCTCGCTCAATGAACAACTGTTCGTCGAGCGTAATGCCGACCGATTCGCCCGCGGACGCGGCGCCATCTTTGGCGCTTTGCCAGCGTTCGATAGTCTTAACGATGGCCTTGTGCCCGGACGGCGAAAAGCAGATCGTGTCTCCCTCTTTGATCGAGCCGGATTCGATGCGACCGGCCACGATTCGACGTTTGTCGAACTTGTAGATGTCCTGAACAGGCATTCTGAGCGGGCCGCTTTCCTTCGAGACACGGCTTTGAAACTCGTCAAGGGCCTCAAGAACCGTCGGGCCATTGTACCACGTCATACGTTGAGAATGACGGGCCACATTGTCGCCGTTTCGCGCCGACAGCGGAATGACAAACTGAGGAACTATGCCGAGTTGGTTAAGGAAAGCCAGATATTCCGTGTGGATGTCGTTGAAGACCGTTTGGGAGTAGTCCACAAGGTCCATCTTGTTGATGACGACCGTCACCTGGCGGATACCGAGCAGATTGAGTATATAGCCGTGCCTGCGCGATTGTTCCTGGATGCCCTCATCCGCGTCTATCAGGAGGATTGCCGCCTCGGCGGACGCGGCGCCGGTTACCATGTTTTTCAGAAACTCCTTGTGTCCGGGGGCGTCGATGATCACGTAGTCCCGCTTGTCCGTGTGGAACCGAATCTGAGTAGTGTCTATAGTAATGCCCTGGTCGCGTTCTTCCTCCAGCGCGTCCAACAGGAACGCATACTCGAAATCCTTGCCTGAGTCCTCGCAGACCCGCGCTACGGCCTCGTACTTGCCGTCGGGAAGGCTTTTCGTGTCGTGCAGAAGCCGTCCGACCAGCGTCGATTTGCCGT
This sequence comes from Armatimonadota bacterium, assembly GCA_030649165.1. GTDB lineage: Bacteria > Armatimonadota > UBA5829 > UBA5829 > JAUSEB01 > JAUSGG01. The sequence goes on along the minus strand of JAUSGG010000042.1, from coordinate 19,882 downwards.
GATCGACGTGCCCTACGATCACTATGTTCAGAGTTGGGTTGACTGTTTCAGGCATCTTGTACCAATCTAGGAGTTAGGAGTTATACATAGCGTCATAAATGAATGATTGCGCATCTTATCCCTCCAGGTACCCTACCTGGAGGATGACCGCCGTCCAGGTAAGGTACCTGGACGGATAGGACTTATGACGCTGAGTGTAGAATGGCTTTAACCCCACCCCAGCCCTCCCCTGAACGGGGGAGGGGGTTACGCTTGTGCTCTGTTCAGAGTGAGCCTCGCTTCCAGTTTTCATTACATATAGCCTTTGGCCCGCAGTTTCTGCATGGCGTAAGTGTCTTCCTGGTCCTGCGCCCGGACGGAACGCTCACTGATAGTCGAGTGTTGAAGCTCTTCGATAATCTCGTCCACGGTCGTCGCGTTGGACTTGACCCGTCCGGTGCACGGCTGGCACCCGAGCGATCTGTAACGCTCCCCATTTCGGGCGAAATACAGACCCACAATAGGTATGCTCTCGCGCTTGATGTACTTCCACACGTCGATCTCCGTCCAGTGAAGGAGCGGGTGTATGCGGATGTGCGTGTCCTTGTCGAAATCCGTCTTGAACTGGTCCCAAAGCTCCGGAGGCTGGTCTTTGTAGTTCCACTCGAAGTTCTTGTCTCGCGGAGAAAAGTAGCGCTCTTTCGCCCGGGTTCCCTCCTCATCGCGACGGATACCGAGTATAAGTCCAGTATAATCCTTTTCGGCCATCAGTTGCTGCAGCGCCTCAGTTTTCAGCGAATTGCAGCAGACGATGCGCCCCTTGTCCGGCCCCATTCCGGCGGCGAGCGCCTCGGTGTTTTGTCCGACGACCAGCCTCAGATCCCATTCTTTCGCGACTCTGTCCCTGAACGCGATCATTTCCGGAATCTTCAGGCTCGTGTCGATGTGAACGAGCGGTATGGGGCAATGCCCGAGAAACGCCTTGCGCGCAAGCCACAGCAGCACGGTCGAGTCCTTCCCGATGCTCCAGAGCATGGCAAGCCTCTTGAACTTCCGGTAGGCTTCTCTCAGTATGTAAACGCTCTGACTTTCCAATGTGTCCAGATGGTCTAACTGCATGTCTTTCACCAAATGCCGAGTGTACGGCTCATCGATCAGCCGCGGTTCTTGATATGTAGTCCGCATTCCTTGTGCTCAGGATTCTCCCACCACCAGCGGCCGGAGCGAATGTCTTCGCCGGGCTGAACGGGCCTCGTGCAAGGCGCGCAGCCGATCGACGGATAACCCTGGTCGTGCAATTTGTTGTAGGGAATCGACCGCTCCCGGATGTAGCTCCAGACTTCGGCTTCCGACCACTCCGCCAACGGGTTGACCTTGACTATGCCTCCATGCGCGTTGTCTATCTCGACCTTAGGCAGGCCGTCCCGGGTGGTGGATTGGCTCCTTCGGAGGCCGGTGATCCAGGCGTCAAGCCCGCTCAGAGCTCGCGAAAGCGGTTCCACCTTTCGGATATGGCAGCACTCCTGACGGTTCTCGATCGAGCCATAGAAACTGTTGGGGCCCTTTTCGTGAACGAGCCGCTCAACTGTCTCCGTCCGAGGACAGTAGACCTCGATGCGGATGTTGTAGCGCGCTCGTATCCGGTCCACAACATCGTAAGTCTCCTGGTGAAGCCTGCCGGTGTCCAGGAGGAACGCCCTTGGGCAGGAGGTAACGGAACAAAGCATGTCGATCAAGACAACATCCTCCGCCCCAAAGCTCGAAGCAAGGGCCATCTTGTCTCCGAACTTATCGACCGCCCATTTGAGCGTATCCAGAGCTGAAGCGTTCGCAAGAGCAGCGTCGTAACTTGTGATGTTCTCAATCATTCCGTCGTCACCCCAACCGTGTCCAATGCCGGCTGATCTGTCATCTTTTTCGCGCGCTCTGCCCGAATACCGACTACCAGAGCGCGGATTATCGCGCCTGCCATACCAAGCCCAAGCGCGAAAAGCATGATGGCCGCTGGGATGGTCAAGCCCACCTGTTTCATCAGTACGGCAATGGCGGTCCCCAGGATAGTGAAGGAGAAGAGTCTCTTTATCCTTGCCGCTTTCGCGTAATGTGTGGCAAGGGCGCCGAGATTAGCGCCCAGAGCCGCGCCGACCAGCATGATCAAGGCCGCCGTAATATCCACTTGCCCCGCTCGTCCATACAGGTAGCTGCCGTACCCGCCGGAGAATAGCACCTCAACCAGGTCTGTGCCGACAGCTATTTTCGCGGGCATTCCCACGAGATAGAGCAAGGCCGGCATCCGTATGAACCCGCCCCCAACGCCGAGAAATCCCGCCAGGAATCCGGTGAGCGCCCCTATGCATATCACCGTCCACACGCTCACGCTGTCGATTCCTGACCGCGGAAGGGAAATCATCGGTGGAATGCTCAACCTGATCCGCTTCCGCGCTCCAGTCTTATGGGGTCCGCGCTGTCTTCGCATGTCCAGAAACATGAATGACGCTATCGCCAGCAGCAAACCTATATACACGACGCGGACATAGACATCCGTTTTCCCGTGCCTCTCCAGCTCGTGCACCGCGGCCACTCCCAGTCGTACACTTGGCGTCGTGCCTATAAGCAGCAGTCCGGCGGCGCGGAAGTCGATGTTGCCCAGTCGGTAATGCTTCATAGTTCCCACAACCGACTTCCCCGCCATATGGGCCAGGTCCGTGCCTATCGCGTACACCATCGGAAAGCCCAGAACATTCAGCGCGGGAGTCACGATGAACGCTCCCCCGACGCCGAAGAACCCCCCGCATACCCCTACCGTAAAGCCGATAGTAAGAAGGGCCGACACGGCAATAATGGGGTTGGCGGCGATAAACTCCACTATTCGTTCTCCTCACCGAGAACACGGGCAAAGACCAGGCGTAAGAGCCGGTCAAACAGTATTCCGAGGGCCAGACCCGATGTCAACATGACAGCGGCCACGAATAGTCCGTCCAGAGAGTTTCCCGCGAATACAGACATCTTGATCTCCTCGAAAACTGCCTTTAGCTATCAGGCAGATGCCGGCTATTGGAAAGTTGACCTAGTAGATAGAATTATTATACTATACCGTACGGCGCTGCCTTCTACAACGACGAAAAGGCGATATTTTCATTACGGTTTGTTGAACGCTATATGCCTGCGCCGTCTCTGTGCAGCGCGTCGTAGTCCAGTCTCGTCTTCTCAGTTCGGTCGATCTGCACCACGATGCCGTCCTGCACGATAACGGTGACGCTTCCGTATCGGATGCCGCGGATAGCATTGCGGAGATGCCGCAGAGCGATTAACTCGCGCTCACCATTATTCTTGTCCTTTGTCTGCTACACGACATCCGCCTTTCCTCTGTCTCAGGGCGACGGCTGGTTAAACACGGCGGCGCTCAGGTATCGTTCCCCGGTATCCGGGAGCGCCACCACGATCAGCTTGCCCGCGTTCTCCTGACGTTTGGCCACTTCGACGGCCGCGTGTGTGGCCGCCCCGCTTGAGATTCCGACCAGGATCGCCTCTTCCCGCGCCAGGCGGCGGGTCATTTGGTATGCCTGGTCGTTGGTCACCTGAAATATCTCATCTACCAGGTCCTTATCAAGCACATCCGGCACGAAACCGGCGCCTATCCCCTGGATCTTGTGCGGGCCCGCCTGTCCGCCCGAAAGAACCGGGGAATCCGCGGGCTCCACGGCGATGATCTTCAGATCCGGCTTGATCGGCTTGAGCGCCTGGCCCACACCGGTGAGCGTTCCTCCCGTGCCGACTCCTCCGACCAGAATGTCGACCCGTCCGTCCGTATCCTCCCAAATCTCCACGGCCGTTGTCTCACGATGTGCTTTAGGGTTGGCCAGGTTCTTGAACTGCTGCGGAATGAAAGCTTTCTTGTGCTCTCGCGCGAGTTCCTCCGCTTTCGCAATAGCGCCTTTCATGGCGAGTGGGCCGGGTGTAAGCTCTATCTCCGCTCCGAGCGCCGCCAGCAAGTTGCGCCTTTCAACGCTCATCGTCTCGGGCATGGTCAGTATCAGCCTGTAACCCTTCGCCGTCGCCGCGCCGGCCAGGCCGATCCCTGTGTTGCCGCTTGTCGGCTCGATGATGACTGTGTCCTCGTCTATCAAACCCAGCCGCTCGGCTTCCTCGATCATATACACGCCGATCCTATCCTTAACGCTGCCCCAGGGATTGTTCTTCTCCAGTTTTGCGACTACTTCGGCGACAGCGCCGTTCGTCACTCTATGCAGCCTCACCATCGGCGTATTGCCGATCAGCTCGGACATCGAATCCGCTATCTTGGGCCACGTGCGTCTCCTCAATCCGGATTGTAAAGTCTCCGTGGCGCTCATTGCGCGTGCACCTCTTTCTTGAGTTAGTTGACTTACTTACTCAACATTATACCGTATTCGCGAACATGTCAATACCTGATTTTTGCCGGATTTCGCCTGGGCGCATCGCATATCAAGGTGGCTAAGACACTTCGGATTTGACCACAAGAGCACGAAACTCAGGAAAGCACGATAGTGGCGATTGATGTTTTTGTGAAGGCAGAGTCTCCGCGAGGGTAAGGGCCTGCACGCCGTGCGGGAACTAGCTCTGCCTGTGTCCGAGAAGTTAGCGATACCAGGCCGTTCCCGCATGATAGGTGCGCGGTTTCGGCATTTGAAATGCCGAAACACCGGGAATCAGACGGATCGGACCGATGGGAGACAGCAACCAACCACTGTCCTCGGTCCTCAGTTCTCAATGCATGCTGTTGCTTTCCGGCCTATCTGGCCGCCGCTAATGCGCCGAGCTTCAGCGCAACTTTTACGTCGGCGCAGTCCAAGCCGGTGGCTTTGGCGATGTCCACTGGGTTGAGACCGGTTTCGGCCATGCGCAGGATATCGTCTGTATTCAGGCTGGGTTGATGGTTGATGGTTGATGGTTGATGGTTTGGCAGACAGGCTGGAGGCTCCGGCTCGGCGGGCGGGACCGTCGCGGCGGCGGAGCGGAGTTCGGCCAGCTTGGAGTCGGCTTCCGCCAGCAACCGGCGAAGCTCTCCGCATCGACGGTCGAGTTCGGATACGCCGTGCTCGGCTTCGGATTTGAGCTGTTCGACCAAAAGCATGGCGGATTCTTCTACGGCCCGCAGGTCCGAGGCTGAAAGCGCCTCGCGCTCGCGCTGCGCCCAGGCGGCGCGCATTATGGCGATTGCCAGGGCCAGACCGGCGAAGACTACTATGGATGCGACGATTGCAAATGCGAGCAGTCCGTTTGTCATTGATGCCTCCGTTTCAAGCCATTGCGTCCAGGAGATGGGTCTCGCCGTCGTTACCGTGAGTCGGACGGTCGTCGTCGGAATCCGGCTGCGACTCGGTGTCGGTGTCGTACGGACCGGATTCGTCCGGGTTGACTCTTTTCCCTCGCACATCCCGCATAGGCCGGCGGCGTTTGACGTTTCCGTTCGCTTCGAGACTGGACTGCGTGGCCAGGCGCTGTCCCGCCGTGTCGCCCAGGGGCTTGATAGTTTCCATCTGGACTCTTTTTGCTGCGATGTTGCTTGTGTCAGGCGCCATATCCATTGGCTTTACTCCTCCTTCTTTATGCCGCGGCGAGAAGCAGGTCCTTGTGCCTGGCGAGCTTGCCGTTGAGGCGGACTATCGCCTTAGAGTGCAACTGGCACGCTCGTGATTCGGTCACGCCGAGCACCGCGGCGATCTCCTTCAGGGTCAGCTCTTCCTTGTAGTACAAGCTGATGACCAGCTTCTCACGCTCGGGCAGGCTGTCGATGGCGGCGGCCAGGAACCGTTTGCGTTCGTCCAGCTCCGCCGCCAGGATCGGATCCTCGAAGGGCGCGCTCGTTCCGGCAAGGGCGCTCATGTTGGCGCTGTCGTCGGTGGTGACCATCAGGTCCTCCAACGACAGAAGAGCTGACTGCCCCACGTGGGCGAGCGCGTCGCTCAGGTCTTCTTCGTTCATATTCAGCTCGGCAGCGATCTCCGCGTCTGTCGCCGGGCGGCCCAGCCTTGCTTCGAGTTCGGCGAACGCCCGTCGCAGTTCTTGTTCGGAAGACCTCACCGAACGCGGGGTCCAGTCAAGGCTCTTGATGGCGTCGAGCGCGGCGCCGCGTATGCGCACGATGGCGTACGTTTCGAACTTCACGCCTCTTGCCGGGTCGAAGCGCTCCACGGCCTCGATCAGTCCCACTACGGCGTGGCCGAGCAAATCCTCGTAGCTCATCACGGAGTTGGGGCGGACCAACATCCGATCAATCACATACTTGGCCAGGTACGCGTACCGGGTGATCAACTGCTGCCGCGCGTCGTCGTCGGCCTGCGTCTTGTACTTGCGCCAGAGTTCGTTTACTTCGGACATGTCGTCATGCCTCCGCTTTCAGGCGTTCCTTCAACCACTCCTGCGTTGTCGATGAAGCGTTTCGGGCGAACACGAGGTTCGCCCCCATTTTGCTCGGGCGAGCATGAGGTTCGCCCCTACTCGTCGATGTGTTCGGGTCTTGAATCGGCGGCCATCCCGAGGACGCACTGCAAAACGCGCTGCCCGAACCACAGGACAGCAAACACTACGAGCGACCTGATCGCCGTGTCGAGTATCGCGTCGCCTCTGTAGAGCGAAATTCCGGCTACGAGCAGGAATCCCGCAAACGATATGTAAAAGCTAATCAAACGCCATAGGTCTTGCATAATCTTCCGTCGATCTTCCAGCCTAGTCCCCCTCCTCCCGGGAGGGGGTTAGGTGGAGGTTTCTCATCGCTCATCGCTCGTCCCCGGAGCGCAGCTTCTTAAGCTGCGAGCGTCTCTCGTGGACGTATCTTATGATTCGTTTCCGTTCCTGTTCATCGATCGAGTCGAACTGCATCGCGAGGCCGGGATCTTCAGCTTTCAGCCCTGAGGCCAGTCTCGCTACGCGTCCGGACGCGATAATCGGCTTGTGGTCGTCGGGGAGCGACAATTGCACCTCGACCTGGTCGCCCACGTGGAGATCTCCGGGGCGGCCTCCGGGTCGTTCTCCCACCAGCCGAATATCGTTGCCGCTCACGTCCGTAGTCATCGTGTGCCGCCAGTGCGTCCATCCATCCGGGACCTGCCACCTATACCTGACGGGCAATTCAGCGGGCGCGCGGTCGTACTCCCGCCGGAGCTTCTGCACCCACTCGATCCGGTTCTTCACAAAGCGCACAATACGCGCTTGGTCCGGCTGCTGTATGATCACGAAATGCGCGCCGAAGCAGGGCTTTCGCTCGCTGCGCGACATAGGGGTCGCCCAGACGACCTGAGCGACGGCCTTCAACGGCTGATCTTCTGACGGCAGCAGCAGTTGTATGTCCAGGTAGTCGTTGATCCGCAGGCCCGATAAGGAATCGCACACGGCGCGCAGGCCGCTGCCGCTGACATCGCTGGTCGTAGCGGAAGACCAGGGCGCGGCGTGGTCGGGTCCGGCCTTGATGCGGTACCTGATCGGCATCTCCGCTGCCACCCGATCGTGCTGCCGGCGATCCAGAGAGCCGAGGTCCTTTACGTACGCCAGGGTCACCATAGGCACGCGGTTGTTCAACAGCCGGGTGATGCGCGTCGAGAACCGCAGGAAGCCGGATTCCGAGAAGACGTTCAGGATCACGCGATCGTGCGATTGCGCATCCTCGGTCCATTCGGGCTCCAAGGGAGCGGCAACATGGACCTCCTGGTCCAGCACATCTTCCACCCTCGTCAGATACGACCTTCCCGCGATGTCCATTTGCACGCGGTCGTTGACTCTTACGTTTTCAAAGTACTGTTCACGACGTTTTGAAGGCCAAAACACTGCGTCCTCCATTTGCTACGAGTGAAGGAGCCGGTGGAGCGCTCCATTCGGTTAGAGCCTCGATCATGCGTCTCAGAGACACGACCGCGGGTGATCGAGGCCGGGTCAGGGCCAGCGGGCGCCGCTCGCTTATGGCTTTTCCGACTATAGGGTCAGGCTCTATCCGATGCCAGTTGCTATATCGATAGTCAAGAAACTTCCCGGCGACGTGGTTTAACGCGCGCACGGCTTCCGCGGCCGCGGCGTCCGAAGCCGCCATGTTGACCAGCAAATGCGGGTCCGCGCCCGAGATACGTCCCCTGATCGTTTTCGTCGCCGCGTAGGTGTCCCGCAGCGCGGTCGGCTCGACGGTTGTGGTCAGAAGGATTCGGTGAGCGTCGGCGAGGAAATCGGTGACCTCCTCGCCGATCCCCGGGGCCGTGTCGATCAGTACGAAATCAAACCGTTTGTAATACTCGCGGAGCTTGCCCAGCAAAAGAGCCCTTTGTGAGCGGTCGGCGTCGGCCAGTTCGCGCAGGCCCGATCCGCCGGAAATCACCGTGAGGCTGCACGGTCCCTCCAAGGCGACGTCTTCGGGACCGCGGTCTTCCAGAAGCAAGTGGCCTAGATGCCGGGAGGAATCGAGTCCCAGCATTACATCGACATTGGCAAGGCCCAGGTCCGCGTCCACGAGAAGAGTTCTGGCGCCCTGTTCCGCAAGAAGCAGCGCCGTATTGACGGCCACGGTTGTCTTCCCGACGCCGCCTTTGCCTCTGGTCACGGCGATGAAGCAGGTGTTTGTGCTTCGGTCCGCGCTCGGATGGGCGCGACCGGTATCGGCCGCGGGTGTGTGTGTCCCGCCGATCAGGGCGCGCAGCCTGGATGCCTGGTCCATCACAGCGAGCCCTCCCAAACCAGCCTCGACAGGCTGTCCTTGTCGGCGACCGCGAGATCGTCCGGCACTTCCTGGCCAAATGTGACGTACGAAAACGGGAGCAGGCCCGCGACCGCCAAATCGACCAGGATTCCGAGCCGGGGCGCTTCATCCAGCTTGGTGACCAACAGCCTGTCCACCCGCAGGCGCGCAAATGCGTCGATGGCTTCCTTCTGCGCTGTGGGGCAGGCCTGCGCCGATACGGTAAGGTGGACCTCGGTGGGCCGCGCCTGTCGCAATAGTCGGGCAAGCTCGTCCAGGTTCGACTGGTCGCGCTGGCTTCTACCGACGGTGTCGATAATGATAATGTCTTTATCGCTGTGCCTTTCGACCGCGGCATCGACGTCTTCGGCGCACATTCCGACTTCCAGCGGCGCGTTGAGAATCCGCGCGTACGTGGCGAGTTGCTCGATAGCGCCTACGCGGTAAGTGTCAAGAGTCAGCAGGGCCACGGTCTTGCCTTCATTCAGCGTGTAATGCGATGCGAGTTTGGCGGCCGTGGTTGTCTTTCCCGCGCCGGTCGGCCCGACCAGGGCCACGCGCGCCTGTCCCTTGTCGCACGAGATCGGCCCCGAACACTTGATCCTGCGCCCAATAGCGCTGAGCGCCTCGGCGGCGCCCTCGGGTCCGGCTTCCTGCGTCAGTATCTCGGCCATTTGCGTGGAAACGCCGTTGTTGAGCAGCCGTTCAAGCGCCGGCGAGCGGTCGGGCTGCGTAGAGTCACGTCCGGCATCCATCCGTTCCAGTATTTGCGTGATGTCGGCGACCTGGCGGGCGAGGAGGACCACATCGGAGTTCTGAGTTCTGAGTTCTGAGTTCTGAGTAGGGCCTTCGGCGGGGCGAATTGATGGGGCAGGGGAGTCGACGGCGGCGAGTATCTCGACAACCGGCTTCCTGGCCAATCCGAACAGCGCGCTGTCGTCGTACTGCTTGGTGTGCAGCACCGTTAAGCCGTCTCCCAGTTGTCGCCTTGCCTCGGCGAGCGCGTTTTGCATATTGTTGGATTTAATTCTTAGAACTCTCATCAGCCAATGTCACCATTCCAACTGTTTCGAGCCGCGTTCCAGCGGATATCTCGTTGTAGGACAAGACCGCCAACGTGGGGGCCATTCCGCCTATCAGCCGGCGGTAGTGGAACCTGATCCTCGGCGAGCACAGGCCCACCGGCTGGTAACCCTTCGCCGCCATTTGCTCGACCTGACTCCGGGTAGCCTCCAGAACCTGCTGCGCCAGGGAGGGATCGATCACGAGTTGCACTCCGTTGTCCGTCTGCCGCAAACCCTCGGCCAGCATCTGTTCGAGCTGCGGATCGAGCGTAAACGCCCGAACCACGCCGTCGTCGCACTGGTTCTGGCTCGTAACCTGCCTGGCCAGGGCCTGGCGCACGTACTCGGTCAACAGATCGGTGTCCTTAGTGAGCCGGCCTCCGTCGGCCAGGGCTTCCAGAATCGCGGACAGGTCGCGTATGGAGACTCTCTCCGCGAGCAGATTCTGGAGCGACTTCTGGATTTCGCCGATCCCGAGGACGTGAGGAACGAGTTCCTCGATCAGTGCCGGCGCGTCCTGCTTCACTGTGTCGATCAACGTCTGCGTGTTCTGCCGCGTAAGGAGCTCTTGCGCGTAAGACCTGATCAACTCCGTCAGGTGCGTGACCAGGACAGTCAACGGATCGACGACGGTGTATCCGGCCAGTTCTGCCTCGCTCTGTTGGGCTTCCGGAATCCAGATGGCGGGCAGGCCAAATGCGGGCTCCACTGTCTCGATGCCCCGCAGCTCCGCCGTGACTCCTCCCGGGTTCATCGCGAGCGCCTGTCCGGGGTACACCTGACCTCTTGCGATCTCAACGCCCCTGAGCTTGACACAATAGTCGTTGGGTTTGAGTTGGAGGTTGTCTCGGACTCTTATTGCGGGAACGAGTATTCCCATTTCGACCGCCGCGCGCCTGCGGATGGCGGTAATTCGCTCCAACAGGTCGCCGCCCTGCTTAACGTCGGCGAGCGGGATGATCCCGTAGCCCAACTCCAGTTCTATGGCGTCCACCCCAAGAAGGTCGGTCATGGACTCCGGCGCCTTTGGAGGATCGGGCTTGGGCGCGATTTCCTGACCGGGCGCGGCTCTGTGCCTGAGAAGATACGCCAGCGCCCCACAGCCGCAAGCGATCATCAAGAAGGGCAGCTTCGGCAGGCCGGGAATGAAGGCGAGCACGCCCGAGATCGCGGCGGTTGCCGCAAGAGCTTTCGGCTGAGCGATCTGCGATATCATCTCGCCGCCGATACTGTTTTCAGACGATGCCTTGGTGACCATCAGACCGGTGGCGGTGGAGACCAGGAGCGCGGGGATTTGGGTAACAAGACCCTCACCGACCGTGAGCAGGGTGTAAGTCCGCAGGGCGGTGGCGAGGTCCATGTGCCTTTGCGCCACGCCTACCATGAACCCACCGAGCACGTTGACGAGGATCATGACCACCGCGGCGATAGCGTCGCCCCGGACAAACTTGCTCGCTCCATCCATAGCTCCGTAGAAGTCGGATTCCCGGCTGATCGTCCGCCTGCGCCGCTGCGCCTCTTCTTCGTTGATGATGCCGGCGTTGAGGTCGGCGTCGATTGCCATCTGCTTGCCGGGCATAGCGTCCAGAGTGAAGCGGGCGGCCACCTCCGCCACGCGCCCCGTGCCGTTGGTTATGACCACGAACTGGATGATGATCAGAATGGCAAAGACTACGACGCCGACGACGTAATTGCCGCCGACGACTACGTTTCCGAAGGCGGCTATGACAGCTCCGGCGTCGCCGTTGAGCAGTATCAACCGCGTCGCGGCTATGTTCAGACCGAGGCGGAATAGGGTTGTCACGAGCAGCATCGCCGGGAACGACGCGAACTGGAGCGGCTCGGTGGAGTACGCCGTGACCAGCAGAATGGTGAGGGCCGCGGTGATGTTCAGCGTCAGCAGCATGTCGAGCAGCCAGTTGGGCATCGGCATGACCATCATGCCGACGACCACGACCGCGGCCACGCCTACGAGCAGGTCGCTGTATTTGAGAAGTCGTCCAAGTCTCTCCGGTTTTGGTCCTGCCAGACTAACTGCCAATATAACGCTCCTTCAGGGTTCCAGGGTTCTAAGGTTCCAGGGTTCTGAAATCCCGCGGTTCTGTTTCGCACGCGATGGCATATCGCGTGCGATCAAGACTGCAAGGCTTCCCTCATCATCCCACCTCATAAACCCCATAAACCTCAATAAGCCCTTGCTGCCTTTTGGTTCATCTGGAACACGTAAGCCAGTATCTCAGCCACGGCCTGGTACAAGTCCTCAGGGATCTGATGCCCGACCTCGACCACTTTGTACAGAAGCCGCGCAATCGGCGGATTCTCAACTATAGGCACTTGATGGGCTTCCGCCATCGCCTTGATCTTCTCAGCAATCAACCGCTGGCCCTTGGCCACAACCGTGGGGGCGCTCATTTTGTTCGTGTCGTACTTCAAAGCCACCGCTATGTGGGTCGGGCTGGTTATGACGACATCGGCGCGCGCCACCTCCTGAATCTGGCGTCCGCGGGCCAGGTCGCGCTGACGCTGTCTGATCCGTCCCTTGACCTGCGGGTCTCCCTCCGCGCGCTTGTGCTCGTCTTTTATCTCCTGCTTCGTCATCCGCAGGGTTTGCTCGAAATGGAAGCGCTGGTAGATATAGTCCAGAACGCCGATTGCGAGCATCGCCAAAGCGCCCCGCATCGCCAATCCCCAGCACATTCCGCCCAGCTTTATCCCGATGCCCCGCGGAGACATACTCGCCAGGTCTATCAGCGCCGGCTGCTGTTCCCTCAAAAACGTGTATACAAAGTAGGCGATAATGGCCACTTTCAGGGTCGATTTGCCCAACTCCACGAGTGACCGCCAGGAGGCCAGCCTGGCGATTCCCTTGATCGGGTCCAGCCGGGTGAGATCGGGGCGCAGGGCCTTTGGCGTCACTTTGAAACCGACCTGCAGCACGTTTGCCGCCAGGGCCATAGCCGCCGTCCCGAGAACTACGGGAGCGCACAACATCATGAACCTGGACCCGTACCAGGACACGAGCATAGGCAGACCCTCGGCGCTGAGGCCCCGGCTGTGCAGGTTCATGAACGTCTCGCGAGTGAGGTCCATAAGACCTGAAAAGACGTAAGGGCCGCCGATCCTCATCGCCAGCAGGGATGCGAGCAGCACAAGCGCGGAGTTTATATCCACGCTCTTTGCCACTCTCCCTTCTTCCCGAGCGTCCTCGCGCCGTCGCGGGGTCGCCGGTTCGGTCCTGTCTTGAACGGGCACAGTTAAGGCTCCCTCATATTGAAGATTTCAGATTTCAGATTTCAGATTGACCCCACCCCAACCCTCCCCTGAGAGGAGAGGGGGCAAGGTCGATCCGAAGGACCCACCGCGGTCAGTGCAATGCCAGAATTCGGGCCATTGCCGCAATCTGGTAGCCGATATCGCCCAGCGCGTCGCGACTGCCGGCAAGCATAACAGGTAAGGCTATCGCCATTCCGACCAGACCGACGCCGAGCTTAAGCGGCATCCCTACGAACAGAACGTTCATCTGCGGAGCGCCGCGAGATATCACAGCCAGGGCGACGTCGGCCAGAAATACCGCGGCCAGAACGGGGGCCGCTATCTTCAAAGCCACCGCGAAAAACGCGGCGAATAAGTTCAGCGCGCCGCCGGCCGCGGCCGGATTGAGCGACAGTTCAGCGACCGGGATGATCCGGAAGCTGTCCGCGAGGCCGGCCAGCAGGACATGGTGCGCGTTCGTCACGAAAAACAGCAGGCCCGCGAGCAAATGGTGCACACGTCCGGCAATCGCCGTCTGAGAGCCGTAGACCGGATCGAGGACGGCTGCGAAACTGAAGCCGGATTGTATGTCGATCAGGTCGCCGGCCGCCTGTATGGCCGCGAAGACCAGATTAGTGACGAATCCCACGGCTAGTCCCACCAACGCTTCCTTAATCATCAGCGCCGCCATCGGGAGCAGGTCCACCGCGGGCGGGGCGGGCGTCGCCGACGCGCAAAGCGGCACGAAGACCAGAGCGATTGATACGGCAACGAGGACTCTCACCTGAACGGGTACCTGACTCGAACCGAAAATCGGCGCGAGCGTGAATATCCCGGCGGTCCTCGCCAGCGCCAGCATAAACACTTCCAGTTGCGCGACTCCGATAGATCCTATGTCCATTTATCTAACCAGCGTAGGAATGCTCTGCAGTAGCCCGGTGGTGAACGACAGCATCTGATTCAGCATCCACTGGCCGAAGATCACTATCGTCACGGCTACCGCGATTATCTTAGGAATGAAGGTCAGGCTTATCTCGTGAATCTGAGTCGCCGCCTGAAAGATGCTCACGATCAACCCGACCAGCAGCCCCGCGCAGAGCACGGGCGCGCTGACCATCACCGCAAGCATCAATGCCTTATGCGTTATGTCCAAAACCGTTGCGTCGGTCATATTAGTGGCCTCACTGGAAACTTAGAGCAACTGACTTGATTATCAAATGCCAACCGTCCACGAGAACGAACAGCAGGATCTTGAACGGCAGCGAGATCAATACGGGCGGGAGCATCATCATTCCCATGGACATCAAAGTCACGGCGATGAGCATGTCGATTATGAGGAACGGAATGAAGATGAGGAACCCGGCCGTGAACGCCGCGCGCAGCTCGCCGATCAGAAAGGCGGGGATGAGCACGTGGGTTGGAACGTCGGCCTCGACCTTGGGCCGCGCCAGATGGGCCAGACTTACAAACAGCCCCAGGTCTTTCTCTCTGACCTGGTCGAACATAAACTGTCGCACGGGCACGACGCCGCGGTCGAGGGCTTCGTTGAACGTCATTTCATGCCGCAGGTAAGGTTGCACCGCGGTCTCATTGACTCTCGTCAAGATCGGCGAGCCTGCTCTATGAGACACCGGACCCCATTTTGGTCTCCACCATCCTTGGGTTGTCGCCGGCCTGCAGCGACAGAATTCCTTCGACCATCATGTCGTAGGCTATGATCTCTTCGGTGGTCCTGGCTTTCAACTTCGAGCCGATCGGCAGAAAAACGAGATTGGCCAGCGCAACGCCGTATAGCGTGGCGATGAACGCCGCCGCAATCGCCGGTCCCATTGCTCCGGGTTTGTCGAGACTCGCCAGCATGTGTATCAGACCCATAACCGTGCCTATGATGCCGAGCGTGGGAGCGAACCCTCCCATAGTGGCGAAAATGTTTTCGCCGACCTTGTGGCGTTCCTGCAGCGACACGATCTCGGTCTCCAGAATCTCCCTGACCATTTCCGACGGCGTTCCGTCAACGACCAACCGCACACCCATCTGCAGGAACTTGTTGTCTACTGCCTTGACCTCGTTTTCGAGGGATAGGATTCCCTCCCTGCGGGCGGTCCTGGCGAAATCAACGATGCTACGGATGAGCCTGGGCATGTCGGTGTCCTTGCAGAAGAACGCGTTGCGGACGACGCCCGGCACACTCAGAATCTGTTTCAGTGAAAAGGCTACGGTCGTCGCGCCGAGAGTCCCGCCGAAGACCAGAACGAAGGCGGAGGGGTTGACAAGGTCTCCCAGGCTCCCGCCTTCCATGATCAAGGCGATCATCAGCGCGCCCCAACCGAGCGCCAGTCCGATTACAGTAGCGAGATCCATAAGAGTCAGATTGCCCTCTCGTCAAGTCCTTCGTGTGTACGTTGAATGGGCGGCAGATCGCTGCACCTCTTGCCAAGGCGGCCGCGGAAGTCGAGTATTCTCTCGACAACATCCGCGACCGTTTCCAGGACCATCAGCTTCTTGCCGTTAGATAGCGATATCACCGTGTCCGGCGTGGACTCGACAAATTCTATGAGGTCGGAATTCAGCACGATCTGACTTCCGTTCATCAAGCGCACCTTTATCATCCTGTGGCCTGCTCCTTTACTGAGGCGGCCCCGCGCCGCGCGGGACCGCCCTTATTCCGTCGCTAACGCTTGAGCTGCACCAATTCCTGCAGTATCTCGTCGGATGTCGTGATGATCCTTGAGTTCGCCTGGAAGCCGCGCTCGGCGACTATCATGTTCGCGAACTCGGTAGCAAGATCGACGTTGGAAGATTCAAGGAATCCCGCGGTGAGATTGCCGAGACTTCCCGCCCCGGGCTGCCGGATTTGCGGCAGTCCGGAGTTGCTCGTTTCCACGAGCAGGTTGTCGGCGGCCTTGCTGAGACCTCCCGGATTGCTGAACAAAGCCAACGCAAGCTGGCCGAGGTGCTGGCTCATTCCGTTCGTAAACACACCGGAGATGACCCCGGTCTTGTCTATGCTGAAGCTGTCCAGCGTGCCGAGCGAAACGCCGTCCTGGGAAGTAGGCATTAAAGTCGTGTCTCCCGCGAGCTGCTTTATCCCGCTGAAGTCCATGGTCGCCACGATGGGGTTCACAGCGCCGTTGGCCGCGGCCAGACTCAGGCTGAGCGTTCCGGACGCAGTGAGGCTGCGGCCCAACGAGTCGAACTGGATCAGTCCGGTTCCGACGGACGCTCCGCCGGCTGCGTCGGGGCTGATGGCGTCCCACTGCCATTCCCCATCGTTGGCCGTCTTGACAAACGTGAGGCTGACGGTGTGGGGCACTCCCAGAGAGTCATACAGGTCGATGCCGGCTCCGAACGTGCCGCCCCGTGAATCGAGGCTGCCCCCAAACTGCACGTTGGAGGTCTGCCTTGCGACCGACAGTTGGCCGACCGGCAGGCGGATACCCGAAGTGGGGGCGATCGGCACGGTAGTGTCGATCAGTCCGGTGATCACGTCCGCTGTCCACCCGAGTACCTTCATTCCCGAGCTTGCAGAGACCAGGTTGCCGTTCGAATCGAGCTGGAACGAGCCGTCTCTGGTGTAGTACTTCGCCTGGCCATCGCCCAGAACGACGAACCCGTTGCCTTCGACGGCGACATCCGTTGGCTTGCCCGTGGAGACCAACGATCCCTGGACCTGGCTGACGTCGATGCTTCCGATGCCAACGCCGAGTCCTATCTGCATGGGGTTCGTGCCGCCCATGCCGGCCGACTTCGCTTCCCCCGCGGCCCTTATCGTCTGGCTCAGCATTTCCCGGAAGTTCATACGGCTGGACTTGAAGCCGATCGTGTTGATATTCGCGATGTTGTTGCTGATTACGTCCAATAGAGTTTTGTGCGCCTGCAAACCCGAGACGCCGTTATACATTGCTTGAATCATCTTTCAGATGACCTCCTCGTGAATCCCGCTTTCGCGGTAGAGCATTTGCGCCGTCCCTTTAACAGACGGCGAGTGGGCCCCCTCAAGTGAGGTCCGGCCCGAGAACCCTATCAACCTACAAACCTTCCCCTATCACCTCCTCACGCAATAACCACGCCCCCCGTTGTTTCGGGATTTGAGGAGCGATAACCGACTTAACGCTGGGACAAGCAGAGTCTCCGGCCACTCCGGAAATCCCGAAACTTGAACCAGCTTCTACGCAATGACCACGCTGTCGATGTTCGTGAACACGCCTTCCTTCATCCGAGGGCCATCTACCGCGGTTATGACCACACGGTTCTTCACGCTGACAACCAGCGCCAGGTCGTCGAGCATGATCAGCGACTGGTTCGATCCCTTCTGGGTTGCTCGGGCGACGGCGCCGTCGAGTCGCGCCAAATGCGAATCGGTCAGTGTGACCTGAGAAGAGTCCAGCCGCTTCCGCGCGTGTGACGACACGCGCAGAGCTTCCTGCTGCTGTGTCTCATGCGCAAGAGTCGCGGCGAAGCCTTTTCCGTTTGCCGGGGCGCCGGACGTGCGGGGCGGATTCTGATTTGCGCGCTCTACCCCCGGCAGGTTGTTGATTCTGTCTACCATCACGCTATTCTCCGGGCCGGTAACAGCAATTCGCGTGCCAGGGTAGGCAGGGAGCGCTGAGTTCTGAGTATTGAGCGCTGAGCGCTAGGGTATGAGGATGAGCGAGGGAGTCCGGGTTCAGACTCCAGACACATCAGTGGGAAGGGGAGTAAGTCTACAGGGGTGGGGAGAAAACGGACGGCAGGGGCCGTGAACGTCCACCGGAAATCTAACCGTCGACTGACAACCGACAAACGTGATCGTCCCTCACATCCATGTCTGGGGCGCGGTTCCCGGGACATCCATGTCCTGAATATGACCCGCCAGAGCCGGGAATCTTGCCAGTAATGTTACGGGAAGGGGAGAATCGCTAAACTGGCGGCAATGCCGTGTTGTGGCGACTATGGGGTCTTGGTCAGGGACAAACGATACTTCCGCACGTGGTTACATGTTCTCTTGATCGGGACGGTGTCCGAGCAGTTCGGCCGTGGATGCGGAGCCAGCCGGCCACCTGTGTCTTCCGCAATGCGGCCGGCCTGACTGATCCTGCGTCTTTTCTTGTCTGGGCCTGACTGGTCGCTACCGCATGCAACCCATGTGAATCGAACACGGGCACGAGTGACCCTCTCCTGATCCCGGACAATTGCAGCCACGGCAGGCAACCTTAACTCGTTTGGGAGGGTCATTTTGGGGCGTATCCGCCACTTTCGAACCGCCGGAAAGCGTGGCCTCGACCGAGTATGCTTGATAGTCTTTCTCCGCGGTGAAGAGCACACCGGACTGATCGTCAGTGAAGTGGAGATATCCGCCATTCAGGATTTGGGAGTAACCCTGGGTTTCAGCGTCACCTACTATGACCCGCCACTCGACGCCATCGCGCGTGGAGTAAGCGATCTTTTGCCCGTCGGCGCTGAGCGCGATGTGTCCTATTCCGTCGTGCGGCTTGCCTTCGCCATTCGGGCCGACGACCAGCCATTTGCCGCCCTTTCTTGCCGCGTACGCGCGGCTATGGCCCTCGTGGCTTATGACTAGAGAAGCGACCGCATAGTAGGGCGCGCTTGCTACCCGCTCCGTTTCCTTGTCTGGACCGATCAGCACAATGTTCCAGCCGCTGTCGTCGCGGGCAGCGTATCCGGCAACTCTGCAAGACGGGCAAACTGCCACGCAACCTATTTCCCTGTATCCGCTTCCGCGGAGTGTAGGCTCAGCTCCCAGGAACGTGACACAGAACCACCTTCCGTTGCGCAAAGCGGCAACGGCCAGGAATTGGCCGTCCTGCGACAGCGCTATCTTGCCAACCTTCTCGTATTCAGCGAGTTCGTCGCCATCCTTGACGACGACCCATCGACCTCCCCTCGAACCCACGCAGGCAACATGGTCTGACTTTGTGCTTGTTGCGATCTCACCAACTTCGTCAAACTCCTGGGTCGATTCCTTCTCGCCTGCAACCAAAACCCACTTGGCCCCGCGTTGTGCCCAATAGATCACTTTGCGGCTATTGCCCGCGAACGCCAGACCGGCGACCTTGCTGTACTTGCGGTGGGTGCGCTTGCCTACAACTACCTGTTCCGAATCTTTGCCTGCCGTCACTAAGGCGATCGCTCCGAAATCGGCGCTCACGGCGGTGCGCCCGCTGTCCGCCAACTTCAGATCCACGTCACCTATGCGTCGTTCACGAAACCGCCAGTCCTCCGCTCCTGCGTTCGCCAGGGTGATTTGAGTAAACGCCGTCAATACCAAAGCGCATAAGGACAGTATGGGCCAGGCGGCCGGAAAAGCCCTGTTCGAACGCAACGTCCCGTACGCTATCCGTTTACATGTAAAAGTCATCTCGACTCCTCCTGTCTTGACATGATGATTGATGGCTGATGCATTGTTTCCTGTTGAACGTCGCTCACGTCGTCCTCCCAATAGCGCCGGGTGGGAGCAATAAGAGAAGTTCTGTGGAGCTTGACGAATATCCGCCGTATGCCACCGTTACTATCCTGCAGATGACCTGCATTGGAAACGCTCTTCGGTTACGTCCGGCCCAACAACACTTCACAATCAGCATGTGGCATTCCGCGCATTTAGGCAAGTTCAAAAGTATGAAATCTTCGGGAAATCTCTGCCATACTCTGCGCGGCGTTAAGAACTGTGTTGGTGTTAAGCCCTCTCCGCCCTAGCCCGCATTATTCACGAATACCGCGTTGTACAGCCCCTCGATACGGTCCCAGAGGACCTACTCGGGGACACGGGCTCGTTGTTTTCGTGCCGGAAAGGTATAGCTCCGCGTTCCCGAGTAGCCGCTCCGGCGGCGTATCGAGGGACAGCACAGCCTATGGCAGACTGTAGTGTTTTTAGACGTTTCGTGAATAATCC
>JAUSGG010000035.1 GCA_030649165.1 Armatimonadota bacterium | reverse complement strand
TGTTTCGACGACGTTCAGGAAGTCGAGCACATACTGCGCGTTGAACGAGATCGTGAGCGGGCCATCGGAGTAGTCCACCGCCAGTTGTTCACGCGCTTCACCAAACTCGGAACTGCTCGACGTGACGTCGACGACACCTTTCGTGATCTCGAACTTGACGGCTCGTGACCGCTCATTCGAGAGGAGCGCAACACGCTTGACAGCGTTGGTCAGCCGATCCCGGTCAAACTCGAGCACCTTGTCGTTGCCCTTCGGGATCACTCGCTCATACGCAGGAAACTGCCCGTCAATCATCCGGGACACGAGCGTTCGCGGACCAAGTTCGAAAAAGAGATGATTTTCGCCACTCTCAAACGTCAGTTCGCCATCGAACTCGGAGAGGAGCCGGCCCAGTTCAACGAGCGTCTTCTTGGGAAGGATGACGCCGACCTCGGACTTGACACCCACTGGAGCTGTGACTTCGACGTGCGCAAGCCGGTGTCCATCGGTCGCAACCAGCGTAAGAGAACCAGGTTTAAGGATGAATTTAGCGCCGTTTAGAAAGTAGCGGGTGTCCTCGCCGGTGATCGCGAAGTGCGTCTTCGCCACCATCTGCTTCATACCGTCCTTGGGAAGGGTCGCAACCTGCTTACGCGCTGGAGACGGAAGGGCTGGAAAATCGTCTTTGGGAAGCGTCTGAATGCGGGAGTCGAATCGGTCGGCTGAAACCCTGACGGAACCTTTTTCCTCGACAATGCGGATATCGGTATCCGGAAGGGCCCGGACGATCTCATACAGTTTCTTGGCCGGGATAGTCAGTGTTCCTGGTTTGGAAACGACACCCTCGCAACGGCTGCTGAGTGCAACTTCAAGGTCGGTTGCAAGAAGCCTGATCTCGGAAGACGTCGCGTCGAAAAGGACGTTGGCGAGGATCGGAATCGTATTCTTGCGCTCGACGATTCCCTGAAAGAGCTGGAGCTCTCGAAGCAGATCCGTCTTTCGGACAACTAGTTCCATGGTTGACACCACTGAGTCGTGTTCGGGAGCGGTCGCGAAGCTAGACTTCTTCGAAAGAGATCAATCTAAACAGAGAGTGAATTATACAGAAAGAAAGGACCATATTAAAAGGGACCTGTAGAGGGAGAAACCTTTGTTTTTCAGCTAGTTAAGCTGTTGATGACGCGTGGGGAATATGTGGAAAAGGACGGCGTCGCCAAGTCGACCTGCGGATTAAGGATGGGTGGAGTGTCCAGTGGCCGCCCCTGTGGACGGGGATAGTGTGAATTCTGCGGAAATCAGCGGAATGATTCGAGAAATCCACTCAGAAGCTTGTTGAAATCCGGGTCGGTCTTCCGCAGTTCATCAACCTTCTTAATGGAGTGGATCACCGTCGAATGGTGCTTCCCGCCGAAGCTCCTGCCTATCTCTGGAAGGGACGCCGCTGTGAGATTCTTGCAGAGATACATAGCAACCTGGCGAGGCATTGCTACGGACTTCGCGTTGTTCTTGGACTTCAGGTCAGCTACCTTCATCTGGTAGTAATCGCCGACAAACCGCTGTATCGCCTCGATGGAGATCACACGGTCCTGCTGCTCACCTGATCCCCGTAATACGTGTCGCGCAAGGTCCAGAGAGAGAGGTTGGCCTGTCAGGGAGGCATACGCCACGAGCTTAATAAGTGAGCCTTCCAGTTCGCGGATGTTGGACTTGATGCGGCCGGCAATAAACATGGCGACATCGTCCGGCAACGGGACCGATTCGGTATCGGCTTTCCTCTTGAGAATGGCGACGCGCGTCTCGAGGTCTGCGGGTTGGATGTCTGTTGTCAACCCCCACTCAAAGCGCGACCGGAGTCGTTCTTCGAGGGCAGGAATCTCATTTGGGGGACGGTCGCTGCTGAGAACGATCTGCTTCTGAGCGTCGTAGAGCGCGTTGAATGTGTGGAAAAACTCGGTCTGGGTGCCTTCCTTCCCGGAGACGAACTGGATGTCGTCGACGAGCAGAACATCCACACTCCGATAGCGCTCGCGGAAGTCCAGGATCCGTTCGTAGCGGAGGGCGTTGATCATCTCGTTCATGAAGCGTTCAGACGAGATATAGGTCAGGCGGAGACCGCGGCCGTTGCGGAGGACGTGATGCCCAATGGCGTGCATCAGGTGCGTCTTGCCGAGTCCGACCCCTCCATAGATGAAGAGTGGGTTGTACGAACGGGATGGTGTCTCGGCAACGGCCCTGGCCGCAGCGTGTGCAAACTGGTTCGACGGGCCAACGATGAAGGTATCGAACGTATATCTGGGATTCAGGCCGCTGGCACCCGCCGCTTGGGTGGCGGCCAGATCGTTCTCCGGCGAGGAGGGGACGTCGACGTCCCCCCGGTCTGGGTTCTCAAAAGAGGCGAGCTGGCTGTCGGTCAGAAACGAGATGGCCGTGTCGGCCCGGTCCACGTCCTGGAGGGCCTCCAGCAGGACCGACGAGTAGTGTTTGGTCAGCCAGTCCTTGACCAGGGCGTCCGGGACGCGGACCGTGATGACCTGGTCGGACTCAGAAACAAAGGAGGTCGGCTTGAACCACGTGTAAAAGCTGTGGCGATTCACCTTTGTTTCGATTCTGGCTAGCACCAGGTCCCAAACGGAGGCTGTCAAGCGGAGAAATCCTCTGGAATGAGCCTTTTCAACAGGGTTTTCCACATGTGTGGAAATCTTGGGTGGGAAACCGAAATTCTGAACCGCCGTGAATGGTTGGGGTTTCCCGGCGCATTGCTGCTGCGAGGCCTGACCATACCACAGGAACGCGATTGACACCCCAGAGCGGGGAACTCTAGGATAGGGGTTTACTCAAGCACTCAGAACACAGGACAGGGACAGCAATGAAGGGTAAACGGACGTTCCAACCCAACACGCGGCGGCGCGCCAAGGCGCATGGTTTCCGCGTTCGCATGGCAACCAAGAACGGCCGCATTGTGCTCGCCCGGCGCCGCGCCAAGGGCCGCAAGCGGTTGACAGTTTCCGACGAAGGTTAGTGCGATCGGATCGGCTCCGGCGCCGGTCGGAGTATGTCCGGGTTTATGAGCAGGGCCAGCGGGTTCATGGCCAGTTCATGACCGTCTTCCGCGCAAGCAGTGCGCCGTCGCCAGACACCCGGTTCGGGGTTTCGGCTTCCAGGAAGCTCGGCAATGCGGTCGACCGGAATCGGGCGAAGCGTGTTGCCCGGGAGATCTTTCGGCTGAATAGGCCTCCAGGGGGCATGGATATCGTGATCGTGCCGAGGCGCCAGATGTTGAAGGCTCCATTTCCCTTGTTGGAGGCCGAGTTTCGGCGAAGCCTGACGCGGAATGGTTCAGCAACCCAACCCAAGCCTCGTAGTCCGCAGCGCCCTGGCGCTGCTCAGGGCCTATAAACTGCTGTTGTCACCCCTGTTTACAGGGAGCTGCCGCTTCTATCCCTCGTGCTCGGACTATGCACATGAGGCAATTGAGCGGCACGGCCTCCTGTACGGCGTGGCACTCAGCGTGCGGCGTCTGGCCCGGTGCCACCCCTTTGGCGGCTCCGGGTTTGACCCCGTAGAACCGTCCCACCGAGTTTTCCGCTCATAAACCTTATGGAACGTCGAACGCTCCTCGCGGTGTTCCTGGCGTTTGTTGTGGTGTACGTCTATCAGGCGTACATCGCACCGCCCGCTAGCCCCGCTCCGACCGAACAAACATCAGCGGCCCCAACCGCCGTCGCTGGCGCAGCATTGGCCACCGCACCGGCCGTCCCTGCTGCCCCAGTGGCGGCTGCAGCGCCTGGTCCCTCGATGGTCGTTGGGGCTGAGCGCGAGGAGACGGTCACGCTGGAAACCGCGCAGGTTCGCGCGGTGTTCACCAACCGAGGTGGCCGGTTAACCAACTGGGTGCTCAAGGGGTATCTGGATCGCACAGGAAAGCCCGTTGATCTGGTGGCGTCCGGTCTGTCGATCGCACAACCGCTTCCGCTGTCGATCGAGACCGATACGCCGGCATTGACCGCACGGCTGAACGATGCGCTCCTGCGAACCCAGGTGGACGACGCGTCCAAGCGCGTGGTCTTTGAGGGTGAGGACGGGGACGGCGTCGCCATTCGTAAGGAGTTTCAGCTGGACCCCGCCTCGTTCCTGCTGTCGGTCTCTGTCTCCGCTCGGCAAGGTACGCAGCCGTTGGCGACAGGGCTTGTCTGGGGCCCTGGCCTTGGAGATTTGGGTGCAACCACTGGAGGGGGTTTCTTCTCCCGCGACACCTCGCGCGCACCCGAGGCGCTCCTGCAGAACGGTGAAGACGTCGAAAGGGTTTCTTACTCCAAAGTGGTGGAAGGTTCGACAGCGCGAACCGGAACCTACCGGTTCATTGGTATCGACGACCACTACTTCATCGTGGCCGCCCTTTCCACTGGGCCACTCACGGGCACGTTCAAGGCGCTCTCGCACGCAATGCCAGGGCAGGAGGGGCGCGAGCGCCAGTTGTTGAGCGTGGTCCTGCGTCAACAGGAACCAGGCAAGGCTCTCAAGTTGTATGTCGGCCCGAAGTCCTTCGACGTGATGAAGGGGATCGATGGGGAGTTTGTCAGGGCGATCAACTTCGGGTTCTGGGCCTGGTTGGCGGTGCCGTTCCTGGGCGTGCTGAAGTGGATCTACGGGTTTGCCGGCAACTGGGGCTGGGCCATCATCCTCCTCACGCTGCTGATGAATATCGTCATCTTCCCGCTTCGCCACAAGACGGCGGTCTCCATGCGGAAGATGCAGGAAGTGCAGCCTCAGATGAAGGCGATCCAGGATCGCTACGCGGGGCTCAAGGCGACGGATCCGGCGCGGCAGAAGATGAACGCCGAGATCATGGCGCTCTACAAGGAGAAGGGTGCCAACCCGGTCAGTGGATGCCTTCCGACGGTGCTCACCTTCCCGGTACTGTTTGCGTTCTACTCGTTGCTGTCCGAAGCCATTGAGTTGAGGAATGCGCCGTTCGCGCTGTGGATTCAAGACCTCTCGACCCACGATCCCTACTATGTGACGCCCATCCTGATGGGTGTGGCGATGTTCTGGCAGCAGTGGATGACGCCGGCGACAGGGGACCCCACACAGCGCCGGATGATGATGTTCATGCCGGTGATGTTCACTGGTATGTTCCTGACCCTCCCCAGCGGGCTCGCGATTTACTATTTCGTGAATACGCTCTGGGGGATTGGCCAGCAGTACTTCACCAACTGGATGCTTGGACCCATGGCTGTCCAGGCGCCCCGCCCGCCCGCTGAACGGCGTGTGAAGTCGGTTGGTTCCGGCAAGACGGAGAAGGTGGAGCGCAAATCGTGACGATGCCGACTGCATTGACGGATAAGGTCGTGACTTTTGTGCAGGCCGTGGTGACTGCCATGGGCCTGACCCTGCAGATCACCACCGAGGACGCAGAGGACACGACCCAGATCAACCTCGACGGTGAGGACGGCGGCGTGCTGACCCGGCGCGGCGGCGAAGGCCTCCAGGCGCTGCAGCATTTGGTCGCGACGGTGTTCCGGCGCGAGTTAGGCGACGATCACCGGGTGCTTGTGGATTGTATGGGCTTCCGCCGTGAAAAGGACGCCGAGCTGCGTCAGATGGCGCGCTACAACGCCGAACGGGCGGTGACCATGGGCGCACCCCAGGAGATGGGCCCCTTGAATCCGTACGACCGGCGGATTGTGCACATGACAGTGGCGGAGTCGCCAGGTGTGACCTCGGAAAGCATCGGCGACGCGTTCCTGAAGACGGTCATCATCTCAGCGCGTTCATAGGGCAGAGTCGCCGCGCGGTTCACCGCAGACTTCGGTCCCACCCGGGTTCCTCACGACTGGAGGACCGCGTGATTTCAACCACAGACACCATCGTCGCGATCGCGACGCCGCGCGGCCGCGGCGCTCTGGGGATGGTCCGTCTCAGCGGCGGTGACAGCATCCGGATCGCGAGTGCCCTGACCGATCGCCCTCAAGGGTTCGTGTCACGGTACGCCACGCTCTGCCGCGTGCGCGCTATCGATGAAGTGGTGGTGACCGCCTTCAGGTCGCCGGCCTCATTCACAGGCGAGGACATCGTCGAGATCACGGCGCACGGCAGCCTG
Source organism: Armatimonadota bacterium (assembly GCA_030649165.1). GTDB lineage: Bacteria > Armatimonadota > UBA5829 > UBA5829 > JAUSEB01 > JAUSGG01. Next base: position 579 of record JAUSGG010000035.1, on the reverse strand, counting down.
GTCGTCCTCGATGCCATTGTGTCTGGCGCGGTGAGCCTGGGCGCCCGGCTGGCGAAGCCGGGTGAGTTCACGTTGCGGGCGGTGTTGCATGGCCGGCGGGATCTCGTGCAGGCGGAAGCCGTCGCGGATCTGATTGACGCGCGCACCGGCCTGCAGGCTCGCACCGCGTTCGATCAGTTGGAAGGCACGCTGACGGCGCGGATCACGGGCATTGAGCGCGGTCTGTTTGACCTTCAGGCACGGCTTGAGGCGTCGCTTGATTTTCCAGAGGAGGGCTACCGGTTCGTTGATGCCTGGCAGGTAGAGGCGGAGTTGAGCCAGGCGCTCGCCGCCGTGAAGGCGCTCCTGCTGGATGGGCGGACGGGCCGGATCGTTCGCGAGGGCGCGACGGTTGTGCTCGCAGGTCGGACCAATGCCGGCAAGTCGAGCATCTTCAATCGGCTGCTTGGTCGCGACAGGTCTATCGTGGCGGCGACCGCGGGGACGACGCGAGACTTTGTTACCGAGCAGATGGATCTGGACGGGATCCTGGTGACGCTCGTGGACACCGCGGGACTGGGTGTGGCCGGCGACGTGGTC
>JAUSGG010000125.1 GCA_030649165.1 Armatimonadota bacterium | reverse complement strand
TAGCAAAACAAGATTCTTCTCTTCGTTCAGAATGACAATCTCCGGGGCGTTGTTCGTGAATAATACAGGCCATCAAGTCCTCAGCTTTCAGATCGGCTGTCTGTTGACGGTTCCGGCCCTTCACACTAACCACGAACCACCAACCACGGTTTGTTGTCCACCAATAGTGAATACACGACGGGGGATTGGGTCTTGTTCCCGGGTCATAAAGCGGCAATGAGTTGCCGCACTCCAAATAGTACTTGACGTAACAATTCAGAAACGGTAAGTACGTACCGGCGACGTCATTCCGAGGAACGAGGAATCTGCTTTTTCTGGAAGCGTGGTGAGGGAAAGGCAGATTTCTCGACTCCGCCGGCGCTCCGCTCGAAATGATGTAGCGACACGCGCTTCCTATTCCTGAGCTGTTACTACTTGACAACTAATAGTGAACGCCTTATAATGCCTTCGGAGACGAACATAGGTTCGATTACAGGAGGGATTGTCAGATGGAAGAGTGCGGGAGGTTCTTCGATGCGATGTACGGCCGGCTGGAGAAGGGAGAGTCTATCGAGGTGAGGGTCTTTCCGACGGAAGGCGCCAGGGCGGCTCCGGGCTCGGCGGGTCAGGCGGGCCGGTGGTTCTATCCCGGAGTCTATAGCGCAATCCGGCAGGCGCAGAGGATGCGCAAGCGGTGTGACGTGTATTTCGGCGTGGCGACTCGCGATGGGAAGGGAGGGGAAGAGGCCAACCTCGCGCGCATCCCGTGCGCGTGGGCGGATCTGGACGCAAAGCCTGGGCTGGAATCGCCGGAGGCCCGGATGAAGCGGGCCAGATTGCAGCCGTCGGCGGTGGTGAGTTCCGGCAAGGGGCTGCACCTCTACTGGTTCCTGGACACGCCGGTTCCGGCTTCGGAGATGAAGCGGGTCGAGGAGATCAACAAGGCCATCGCCCGCGCGTTGGACGGAGATACGGCGCACGACGCCACCCGCGTCCTGCGCGTTCCGGGCACGTACAACCACAAATACCGCAGGCCGCTCGATGTGACGCTGGCGACCCTTGCGCCCAGGCGGAGGTATGCGGTGGAGGAGATGGAGGAGGTGTTTCGGGACGGGCCGGAAAACCTCCCCCCAACCCCCTCCCAAAGGGAGGGGGAGTCGAGCGAGTCGAGCGAGCCGAGTGAGTCGGAGTCAGCAGCGCGACTGGAGTTTTGCACGGTGGGGACTCTCGCCGCGCGCCGGGTGACCGAGGCCGAGTTCGTAGTGGAAGGGCTGGTCCCGCTGAGAGGCGTTACGCTGATGACCGGCGAAGGCGGCATCGGTAAGTCGTACTTGCTGATGGACATGGCGATGTCGGTGGCCGGCGGGCAGCCGTTTCTGGACACATTCACGTGCAGGCAGGGGCCGGTGTGCATCATCGACCTTGAGAACGACGAGAACTCCATCGCGCGGCGCACTCAGAAGCTGCTCAGGGCGCGGGGCGTGTCCGACCTCCCCACGCACATCGCCAGGAAGGGCGGGCCGGCGGAGGCGGAACTGGCAATCGACAAGGAGCCGTCGCTGAAGGCGTTGACGGAGGGACTGGAAGCGGTGAGACCGATTGCGTTGATCATCGACCCGCTTACGGCGGCGCATTCCAAGGACGAGAACGACAACATGGCGATGCGATCTGTGATCCGAACGCTCTCCAGGCTGGCGCAGGAGTTCGAGATGGCGGTCATCGTGGCCCACCACCCGCGCAAGCGGGGGCAGAACAACGACGCCGGGCAGATGATTCGGGGCGCGAGCGACTTGCGCAACGCGGTGGACTCGCACATCTTCCTGCGTCGCATCGACGACAGCCGTCTGCTGGTGGAGCACGACAAGAGCCGCCACGCTCCGGAGTTGGAGAAGTTTCAGGTGGAGATGGTGGACGGCGACGACGGGGAGTCGATCCGCTTCAACCACCTCGGCCCCGCCCCTGACGCCGCCGTGAAGAGCACGGAGGCCAGGGCGTTTGTGCAGGGGGTGTTGGAGGATGGACCACGACGACGCAAGGAGATTCTGGCCCTGGCGCAGGCCGACGGTCTGCATTTCCGTGTGATGGAGAATGCGCTGACAGCCTTGACCGAGGAGGGACTTATACTCAGGCCCGAACGAGGCCTATATCAGCGCGCCGACTCCGCAACCGATTCCACATTCCACACACCCCCTATATAGATGATGTGTATGTGGAATCAACCCATCGCGTCTGTTTCTCCGGGCGGCTTGTGTGGAGTGTGAGGGCAGGGCCGTCGCAAGTGTATTTTTTCTGCTTCGGGACGAAAGAACGTGTCCCGAAGCATGGAAGGAAGCGCCCGGTTTCGGGATTTCCGGGTTGGGACCGGAAGTTGTCCCCTATAGCATACGTATGCCGCCCAACCCTCAAATCCCGAAACAACGGGGTGGTTCCTTTCCGAAATAATCCCGATCCATCGGGATCACTTGCTAGAATGACGATCTTCGGGGCGTTGTTTTATGCTTCGGGACAGGCTTTTCCGTCCCGAAGCATGGAAAGCAGATTCCTCCTCGTTCCTCGTCGGAATGACAACATATTGGCGTTTTTCAACACCCCCTCTGTCCCCGTTTACCGGCCTATTGACAGATTCCTGCCCGCGGGGTATACTCAATTACTATATTGAATACTTGAGAGGCTAGTGCCCTGAAAACCAACCGCGAGTTCAAAGATGCCATATACGAGCAGTTTGCTCGAATCAGCAAGGCGCTGTCGAGTCCAAAAAGGCTCGAACTGCTTGACCTGCTCTGCCAGGGAGAACGTACGGTGGAGGTCTTGGCAAAGGCTGCGGGCCTCTCCGTAGCAAACGCCTCGCGGCATCTCCAAATACTCCGAGCAGCCAGGCTGGTTCAGGCCGAGAAACAGGGACTGTTCGTTATCTACCGTCTTGCCGACCTACAGGTGTGTGACCTGCTTTCCGCGATCAGGCTCCTGGCGGAAGCGCGTTTGGCGGAGATCGAGCAGATCACCCGGCAGTTTATGCAAAGCCATCCCGACTTGGAGCCGGTGGATAGAGAGACCTTGCGTGAGCGTGTGCTTTCCGGCGCCGTCACGCTGCTGGACGTAAGGCCCAAGGAGGAGTACCTGGCGGGCCATATTCCGGGAGCGCTGTGCGTTCCCCTGGAAGAGTTGGAGGGACGTCTTGACGGGCTGCCACGAGACCAGGAGATCGTGGCGTATTGCCGCGGACCCTACTGCGTCCTTGCGGTCGAAGCAGTGGAGAGGTTGAAAGCGAGGGGCTTCAATGCGCATCGAATGGAGGACGGCGTCGTGGAATGGCGGTCTCTTGGGCTGCCGGTCGAGGAGACTGTTGTGGCCGCCGAGTCCGCGGATATGAACAGGCAAGCATGAACAATCTTGCGGACCGAGCCAACTCATTTGATGAGGTAACAGTTCAGGAATAGGAAGTACGCGCCGCTTAATGTCATTTCGAGTGGAGCGCCGGCGGAGTCGAGAAATCTGCTTCTGTAAAGTGGCCGGGAAAAGCAGATTCCTCGTTCCTCCTAATGAAACGCCGGATGCGTTGCGGGAACT
>JAUSGG010000014.1 GCA_030649165.1 Armatimonadota bacterium | reverse complement strand
CCCGCCCCATACGCAGATGTCTTTGCCGAAACGCTCGGCGATCTTCCGCTCGTCCATCGTATACTTCTGGACCGGGTGAACGACGTCCAAGCCGATCTCCACGAAGTCGGGCATAAACAGCTCGACGTTGCCGCAGGTGTGCAGCCAGAAGTGCATCCCCAGCGAGTGCGCCTTGTCGATCAGCTCCGTGTAGTAGGGCTTGAAGAACTCGCGGAATATTGGCAGGCCGAAGAACGGGCCGGTCTGTGTGCCGATGTCGTCCGAGGTGAACACGCCGTCCACTTTCCAATCCGCGGCCAGGCGCTCTATCGCCGCCAGGTAGAAGTCGGTCAGCGCGCGGAATAGCCGGTGGACCGACTGGGGATCGGTGTAGTAGTCCATCAGCGCGTTCTCCATTCCCCGAAGCGACCAGTGCCGCTCGAAGAAACAGAACCACCAGATGCCCAGGCGGTATCGGCCGTCGTCCGGCGGAGCGGGGTAAGTCATGTTCGGGTAGTTCTTGTCGGGGAAGTCGCGCAGGACATCGTCGAGCAGCGACCAATCCGATATAGGCGCATGCGAGTCGATGCCGATATTGGCGATCTCGCAAGGTTCGCTGAAGTTCACCCAGCGGTACTCCGGATCGTCCTCTCTACCCTCGAACATACCGGGCATTTCGACGCCCAGCGTCTGAATGTCCATCGGGTAGCTGTTCAGCAGTTCCTGGACCCTTGCCTCATGGTCTCCGAACGCCTGCGGGTACACCCAGAAATGCATCATAACCGGCACGCGGCGCGCCGCGCCCTTGCCTTCGATAACTGAGACGAGTTCCTGCCTCGTCAAGGGTTGGTCTATCATAACAAGTCGTTTTTCGGGGAGTTACCGGGGAAATCCTTCCGGGCTCGTGACGAGGTGAGTTCGCGTTGCTTGCAGTTGTGATACAATGGATGTGCCTTGTTGCTTCGCCTATTACCGATTTGGGAGATGAGCCGCCATGCCCCGAGCTTCTTGGCAAGACAGGATAGTGATCGAACCGGATATCCATCACGGAGTTCCTTGCATCAAGGGAACCCGTGTGCCCGTGACCACAGTCCTTGGCAGCCTGGCCGACGGTATGACCGCCGAAGAGATCATCTCGCATTATCCTCACCTAAGAGAGGCCGACATAGCGGCGGCGCTGTCGTATGGGGGCTAAGAACTCTGCAGACGGCGGGTTGAACGCAGCGTGTCCCAGCACGGCTCGGATGTTTCGGCTAAGGGATTCCGCGCAGCCATAGAGCATCAACGGAGGAACCACTGATGGCGGTACGTCGTTTTGACCTGAACGTAGAGGAAATGCTCGACAACTGGGAGGTTCACCACGCCGTCCGTGAGATAATCGCAAACGGCCTCGACGAGCAAACTCTATCTAACACAAGCGACGTAGACATATTCCGTAGTGAGGGAGATTGGCGAATCCGTGACTACGGACGAGGTTTGCGGATCGAGCACTTCACGCTGAACGAGAACAAGGAAAAGCTATCTCAGCCGTCGGGCGTCATTGGGAAGTTCGGTGTAGGGCTGAAAGATGCGCTTGCCGTGCTCCATCGGCGGGGTGTCGACACTTGGATATGCTCGAGATACGGTGTGTTCCACATTATCAGGGCTCGAAAGCACGATTTCGAGCAGATAGTCACACTGCACGTTGAATACGATGATACGCCGAAGAGCATTGAAGGAACCGAATTCGTTCTGTGTGGCATTTCCGACGCTGATATTGCCCAAGCAAAATCCTGTTTCCTCCGCTTCCGGAACGAAAGCGTGCTCGACAGTTCTCACCTGGGAGAGATTTTGGGCAGGACCAATGAATCGGCGTGCGTGTACATCAATGGAGTGCTGGCGGCCGAAGAGCCGAACTTCCTCTTTTCGTACAACGTCATCAGTTTGACGGATAGTATGCGCAAGCAGCTCAATCGCGAGCGCATCAACGTTGGGCGGTCCGTGTATGTAGAACGCGTGAAGGCGCTTCTGAAGGCCGCTTCATCCGAAACTGTAAAGGCGACCCTGGCCGAGCAAATGCTATCTCGGCATCGTGGAGACCAATATGATGAGCTGCGTTGGATCGAGATCAGCCAGATGGCATTGAACCTACTGCACGAAAGGCACTCTGTAGCGTACGTCACTCAGCAGCAAGTGGAGGCACACCCGGATCTGGTCGAAGGCATGCGGCGCGATGGTCACGGAGTTGTCGTGGTGGACGAACGTGAGTACACGAGGCTGGAAGAGCAGCCCTTGCTAGGCGGACCTACGGTGCGAACGTTGCCGCAGTATGTAACGGAATACAACGAGAGCTTCGCCTATTCATTTGTGGATCGGAACGCTCTTACCGCAGATGAAAGAGCGGTATTCGACCTCACCCGACATATTCTTGGCTTGGTGAACCTCGGGTCGGACTTGACGGTTCGTATATCCGAGACCATGCGACTCGGAATTGACGACACGAATGGAGTGTGGGACACTGAAATAGAATCTATCGTTATCAGGAGAGCCCTCCTCGGCGACCCGGAGGAGTACGCGGGCACCCTGTTGCATGAGGCCGCACATGCCACGAGCGGCTACGCGGACTTGACGCGCGGCTTCGAAGACAGGCTCAGCACATATCTGGGAAGGCTCGCGATCGCTTTGCTTGAATGGGTGGAGAACTGCCTAGAGGGGTACGGGAAGCCACGAGATACAGGACCCGCTGCACGCAGGGAGTTGGGAGTCGAGAAAACCGCGCCGTCCATTCAGACGGGCGAAGTCACTTTCGAGACAGCCGCCGCCGCGTGGTCGCCCGCACTGGCAAAGATGAAGAGCGAGAGGAACATAGGCCTCTATGTGATCGCAGAGGCAGGAACACCTCTTCGCCTAGGAGCCTCCTGAACAAAGGGCGTTTTTCGGCCCGATCGCTGTTCGGGACTCCGCATATCTAGTTATTCGACTTGTCGGTCTTCCGGTTCCGTATGGGACGCAGATAGCGCCCAGAAACACAAGTATCCGCCCAATAAGGCGACAAACGCCTGGGCAAGACCCATTTGGGAGACTATTTGGCCCTCCCGTCCCAGCGCGATTCGCGATCTTGTGCAGATTGCACATGATCGCCGCCAGAACCGACTGCAGCCAAACCTTTAGCCTGCCGAAATACCTCGCTTGACGGGCCCCATTCCGCACCCAGTGCGCTATCACGCGCTCCACAACAGGGCGCAAGAGCAGCAACTCTTTGCCTTTCTCGGTCTGAGCGAAGCGTTCAGCGTCTTGCTGCAGGGCCTCATGTTCGCGAATGCCTATGTTTCGCTTTCCGCGCTTGCCAAGACACGGACCCCGATACGGGCAACCAAGGCACAGCTTGCTCCCAAACTGCGCGCTGTTCTTGCCAATCGTCGAACGGACCTGGCCGCCAGGACAAGTGAGTGTCGAAGCGCCCTGGTCATAAACAAAACTGAACTTGCCGAAGGCGCCGGAATAGTTCGTGTTCGGCTTGGTTACTACCGCAACACCCTGCTTCATAGCCTCGTGTCTTGGTTCTTCGGCAGCGTAAGCCCTGTCACCGATCAACACCGCGGGAGCCTCCCCACCGGCCTTCTGCTGCTCAATCACGGGAACTACGGCGGCGCTGTCGTGCTCATTTGCGCCCATCACGTGCACCGCCGTTATGACACCGCTTGTCGGGTCCGCTGTAAGTGTCCCCTTGTAGCCGTTGAACTTTCTCGACTTGCTCTTCCTGCCATGGCGCATCTCAGGGTCTACCGTGCTTATCTGCCGATCGGGGGTTACGCCCATCTTCAGAACCCCGGTCCCGTCTTCGCACACATCCACATCCTGACCCACAAGCATCGCCAACTGCTCGAGCAGACTCTGCAACTCTTTGTCCTCAAACGTCAATCCCGCCCCAAGCACGCTTACCGCATCAGACACAAGGTCATTCAACAGCTCAGCCCGAGCAGAGTCGCTCTCCCAGTCGATCTTCGGTTTGGATACATCCTCCAAATACTCCCGGCGCTTGAGCTTCTGGACTAACTCCTTCGCTCCATAGCCACAAGCGCCCTCATACTCCTTCAGAGTTGCTCGAATCCCCGAGAAGATCAACGCGTAACTATCCATCACAGCAGCGCGACCGAGGATCGCCGTGGAATCGATCACCTGAGCAGACTCAGGATCAACTAAGCCCAACTCCACCGCCGCCTGTTTCACCGCGTCAAATACGTCTTGCAGCGGAGAGTCCTTCTCGCTGAATCCGTTGGCCCTAAGCTCCGCGATCTTGTCCCGGTAAATCGTGCCATACAGAAGACGCAGCCTGTGGTAGACCAGGTTCGTCGAGTGCACCGGCTTCGCGTCAAATCCAAAGTCGCACATATGCCGCACCCGCATATCGTAGTAGAGATCCTCCACGATACGCTCATCGCTCGTTCCATCCCGCAATTGCAAAAGCAACAGGCGCGTTAGCATAGACGGCGACCGCGCAGGACGGCCATAGTCGCTATATAGCTTGTCAAAGACCGAATCAGGGATAAGCCTATCACACACCTCCCGGAACTTCCGCTCAAAGCTGTTCGGCTTTATGGGCAGGGCGGTCAGCCCCAACTCAATGTCGTTGAACGAACGCTGCTCAGGCTTGCGGTGTCTACTCATACTTGCTACTTCGACACCACAAACGGAAATTCATTACGAAATTCGCCCCTTTTTTCAGGGGACTCCTAGAGGGATCGACCCTTGTAGTGGGCTTCCCTCATACATTCCATAGCGCTAAGTTCAACAGCTCCGATAACGCACAGAAGGCGGCGGACTTGCTGTCCGCGCTGCTGGGTCGACAGATCAAGGTGCGAGGCGTGCTCGCAGGACACGCAGATCAGGAACCGGACGGTCTAGCGATGTAACCTGACGAATCGGCGCCAGACCTTAAGCGGGATAAGAGCGTTCAGAAATCACAGGATCGGAAGGCGGCATTTGATCGAGTGCTGGATGTATTCGGGGGCGACGCGTCGGAGCAAACCGGGGACGACCACATTCCTTGGGACGAGTGAAACATGATCTCTCTCGCCTGCTCCGGATTCCCTCAATGGTATGGGGGTCATCGGTTGGCTTGCTTCGGGACGAAAAGGCGTGTCCCGAAGCGTATGAAAGGATTTGGACATTACCGTGGGCGTGTCCTGCGTGGTCGATCAGGAAGCCTGACCTGTGCAGAGGCAAGTTCAGCTATCAGGCGTGAAGCAAGTAGAATGCAAGTATCGCCGCGCAGCTCACCGATAAGGAGGCCGCTAAAGCGAACAGTAATGTCCTGGCGCTCAATCTCCGCGCGATCCCGGTTTTGGAGAACAGGAGTCCCAGGAGGGCGTAGCTGACGAGAACGATGGCGGCGTGAGTAATCCAGTGGTGACCGGTGGCGGCTTTCATCCAGCCGTTGATCCAGGGCGTTGTCTCCTTGAGTATCACCAACAACGAGCTGAGGAATACGGTCGCGGCCAGCGACAGCCCGAAGCCGGCCGCGGATCGACGGACCTCCGTGCCTTTGGTCCTTTTCATCCGCCCAAACCCGCCCTCACTCCCAGGCTCACTATGGAACCGGATCTTCCCATTGCCAAGCCCAGAAACACAATCGACCCCGCAACGGCGAGACCTATCCGGCGGATGTCTCTGCCGCGAATCATATTTCCGTCACGCGCAATCACCGGCAAGTATGTAGACAGAAGCAGGAGAACGAAGAACAAGTGCTCTTTGACCTCCATGCAGACCGAATGCGCCCACGGTTGGGGGCCGGCAAGTATCACGGCCTTGTCAGCCGGGTAGAGGAATACGTAGCAATATCCTCCGAACAGGAACGACAGCCAGATAAAGGTCGTCGTCACGATGCTCATGCGGATCATCCGGCGTATATTGCGCTCGCTAACGTTGAGCATCTCGACGAACACCCACATCGCCGCGAGTGTTCCCAGCATGCCGAACACCACATGAGTTGTGAGAATGCTTTCCGCTTTGATTCGAGTCCCTCCGAACGCTACTCCCGGCAAAGACCGACCACTTATTTAGGAGTTATCTTTGGGATAGGGGAAACCCTTTGTGCGGCAGGGCAATGCCCGGTGGTTTCGGGATTTCCGGGTTGGGATGCGGGGTTGTACGACAAGCCGATAGGTGTGACTCCCAACCCTCAAATCCCGAAACAACGACCCTATGTCATCGCGAGCCAAGCCTTTATGCCGGGTGTGCCCTCCGGCGGTGGCTGGAATGACTCCACTCGGGCACTTGGCCACAATCTACGCGCGGCCTCCTCGCGGGAACATATGTCGATAATAGCAATCCTGTTTAGGTTGCTTCCCGCTTCTCGAAGATGGGCTAGCACAGCCTGATCGTAATCATTGAAAGCAAAGCCAAAGACGATCATCCGGGATGCCCGTTCAATAATAGTCTTGGAGAGGTTCCACTGGTCGTCCAATTCCATGGGGCGGTGCTTCTCTGGGCTTGGTGGCACTATCAGAGCCTTGCCGCTTAGTCCTCTACGGCCATCCGTGTACCTGCCAGTGGCATCCCACGAGATGCTCCCGTGAAGCTTTGCGAGGGGCAAGTGTCCTACCAGTGTGACTGGATTCCGCCACTGCGAAACGGGATATGGGCCTCGTCCCTGCAGTATCTCACCCGTAATGCCGTAGTTGAAACCTCGTGAGCCGAGAGCATACTCCACAAGGAGATCGTAATTCAACGTGACGACGCCGGACATCCGGGCACCGCACTGCCTGAGAAAGTCCGCGGTCTTATACACTCCGGGTCTATCCCATTTCCTATTCTCGTCAATCATAAGTACGTGCCGTCTCGGGCGTCCGGCGTGCCACTCCTGCCACACGTACGGGTCTGACATCCTTCTCACAACATACCAGATTGTGTCCTCTGTGCTGCAAACATCGTGGCAGCCCAGCACGTGAGCGATGAACTGCTCTGCAAGTCCTCCTGGATGCGTGTTATCCCAAGCGAGCTTGAGACTTGTCGTTCTCTCAAGCTTGCGCTGCTCGCGGATGCCGAACGGTTCGACGTTGAAGTCGAACAACTCAGACCCCACGGGGAGGCCAGCAGCCCATTTCGAGAATCCTGCGCCGAGATAGATCGCAAGCATAGTTGTTCTCCGCAACTCGGTTCGTGTGAAGCTGGTGGTGGGTCGAATCGCCCGCAACCTGAATCTCCGGCTGCGCTGCTGTCACCGTCGGCCTCTCACTTCCCCATCCTCACAACAACCCCATGCTTCCCGCCGTCCAAGTACTTTCGGTCCAAGACGCCATCGGTATTCTGATCAACTCCATCCACCTTGAATTCCGCAACGCGGCTGCCGTTGCCGGAGGCGGTGACGTCGAAGGAGGTGTTGCCGATCATTATGTGTGATTTGACGGTTCCGAGCGCGTCGGGGATTTGAGGCCGGAAGAAGTAGCGTTTGGCTTTTTCGTCGTAGCCATAGCCCGCGAAGCCGCGGATTACGGCGTGGGGGAGGTAGGAGTAGCCGAACAGGTTCAGGGTTACGTGGCGGGTGACGCCGTCGTCGCCGGTGACGTCCTGGTTGTGCTCGTACAACTGCAGTGACTCGGGAAGCTGGTCGAGGAGCTTGCTGACGTAGTTCCAGCCGCAGTCGGCCCAATCGGCGGCAAACGCCGCGTGCGCGAGTGTCCCGAACCACATCCCCCAGCCGCCAACACCGCCATTAGGATCTATGAACCGGTGGAAGGTGTCCATGAATATCTTATCATTGTGGTTGAAGTGAGGGATCGTTGCGGAGTGGGTCCACGCGTATCCGCCCCCGACAGGTACTGCCTCTCCATTCGACACCCACGGACGCGGGAACCACTCTATGAGATACTCACCCTTGTCGTCCTTGCGACCGCAGCTCTTCCGAATCGCGGCGTCGAGTCCATCCGCGCGCTGCTTCCAAAGGGGCACGGCTTCGCCCATCGCCTCGGAAAGCGCATAAGCCTGCCGGAAGCCCGCCGCGGCCAGAGAGCTGGTGAGCAGGTGCTCCCGGAACGTGCCGTCCTCACTGCAATTGTCTACGATCATGCCCGATTCCGCGTTGTATTTCTTGAAGCGGAGGTGCTTGTCGGTATACTGTCCCTGCGGGCCGCTTTCGGACTGGCAGTAGTTGTCCGCCGCGTGGGAATCGGCGACCTTGATAATGAACGGCCATTCTTGCTGAATGAACTCCTTGTCGCCCGTGCAGCGGTAGTACTTGCCGATGTTGTAGAGGTAATACCCGTTTCCGTCGAGCTGCGGCCCGAGCATCTGGATGTTCCATTCGCCCGGCTGCAATATCTCCTCGACAGGCGCCTGCCCGGGACCGCACATGAAGCTCATCACTCGCCCGGATGCGTGCGAGTTAGCGTTGAGGCAGTTGTTGCGCTGATTCCAGTACTGATACTTGGAGAAGAACCGCAGAGCTTTCTTTGCCTCTTCGTAGTGGCCCGCGTCGAGCAGGGCTGAAATGGCCACACCGCCGTCCCTCGTCCAGACCGTCGTGATCTGGTATCGCGCGCCGACGATGATCCCGCCCAGTTCGGCGTCCTGCGCGATCTTCATATACATCATCTGGATGCGGTACGCGTCGTCGAGCTTCTTATTGCCCGTCAGGACGACGGCGCCATCTTCGAACCATTTCCGCCAGTTCTTCCGCACTTCTTTGACCGATGCCGTCCCCCGAGATTCCTTAAGCAACTGCTTGGCCTTGTCGAGTTTCTTATCGAACGACAGAACGACGGTAAGCATTCCGCCTTTTCCGGCAAATCGCAGAGTCCCCGCGTTCTCTCCCTCGAATATGGCTTTTGTCTTGCCTGAAGAGCCCAGTATCTCGACCTTCGTCCCCGGCTCGACCGCGCCGACGGTGACCTTTCGGTACAGCGGACTCTCGTATTCCCACTCCGCTGACCGGCCATTTTTCGAGATGCGAAGCTCCTCGCGCAGAGGAAACGCTATGACCGGCGGGCGCTCGCGCTCGTCCTGCGCGTAAGCCTCCTTGTCGATTTTGGCCTGTTCTGGGTTCTTCTTCAACGATCCCTTGAACAGTGAGAGTTCCGCGCTTATCTCAAAATCGCCGACGGTTCCCGTGTTGGGCGTAAACGAGATTTTCCGCACCAGGACCGGCTTGTCCCAAAGGCCGTACGTTTCCGTGCGCACCGTTCCGGGCTCGATAGTCGATTCGAGAACCATAACGCCGTCCTCGAAGTGGTACTTGTCGCACGGGCCGACCACCCACTCTTTGCCGCTCTTCAAGTCTTTGACGCGCGGGGCCATGTCGATGTTCTGAAGCTGCGGGGCGGAATAGCCGAGCCAAAGGCGGCTGATCTTGTCGTGGACCATATAGATGGGCTTCTCCGGCTCTTCCATCGGCCCGACGAAAGAGGCCAGCCAGTGGCCGTTTCCGACACAGAGCCGGGCGTCGCCGATGGACTCGATGCGTTTATTGGGAGGAGCGCCGGTTATCGCGGCGACCGCCTGCGCGGCGGCCAACGCCAATACGAGTAAGATGGTAATGCAATGATTGACTGCGTCCATGATTTCCCTTTCGCGCGGAGATGCTGACAACTATTGTGGAGTTGGCCGAAGCTGAGCCATGTTCCTGCCGGAGAAGGAGAGCAGACATATTGCGCGCAGGTATGAAACAAAATAGCAACCTCATCCGTCATACACCTGTATCGTCACTTGTAACGCCCTCATGCATGGACACGAATAGCCCGCCGATCCCTTGTCAGGCCATTCTTATGACCTGACAAAGGCCGGTTGCGACTATCAGAGTCTATGCCACATTCTCGTTCCACGGTTTCCGGATGCCAAAGGCTGGAATCCGCGTGTGGAACAATAATGATGTAAGGAGGGACACCACCCTGAGAAAAGTCACTCTGTCAGTCCTGATTGCAGCCATATTGTGTGTCTCGGCTGCCGTGAACGCCGCAACACCGCCCGTGATGCCGAGCGGGTTCTACTATCCCACCGTGCGCACGTGGACGGGCGACAGCGGCGGAACCGTCGGGAATCCCAAACAGCCGTGGAGCGACGGCGGGTCCGGAGGTCGTATTTACGGCTATCTTGAGAAGCGTTATGAGTCGGACATCGGCACGCAGCACGTGGGCATGGATATCCGCATGTCACCGAGCGAGCCCATCTACGCGATATGTGACGGCGTGATAAACCGTATGTGGAAGCAGGTCAGCAATGACCCGACGTATTGGGCGTTGATCGTCAAACACTATCTGGCGGACGGAACGGAATTTCTCGCGATATACGGGCACTGTGAAAACCTGTCCACCCTGCCCGTGGGGTCTGCTGTCAAGGCGGGGCAGCAAATCGGAATATGCAGGGAAGACCCTAACTGGCATTGTCACTTCGGTATCAACCTTACCGGCGGATACTCCGGGTTTGGCCGCATACCGATAGGCGCCGATCCGGATGATTATGGTTGGACGGCCCCACGAACGTGGCTGTTGTCGCATACGCCGAAGATCGGGAATCCTATTCCGACAAATGCGCCTCATCTGAGCGTAACGGCAGTGGGCGACAGGACAAACGCGAAACCGGGAGAGACGTACACGGTGACGTACACGGTGACAAATGACGGCAAGTCCACCGCGCAGTCGGTGTCGCTTTCGGCTCCACCTCCCAACTACGCGACCGTCGTCAGTTCGTCGCCGTCGGGAACGCTGAGCGGTGCAGTGTATGTCGTGCCCCTGCCGCAGTTGAGTGTCGGGGCGAGGACGACTGTCAGCGTTACGTACAGAGTGCTGTAATACCCTCAGAGTTGAACTATCCCTCCAATCCCTCCAGGTAAGGTACCTGGAGGGATAGAACAAGGTACCTGGAGGGATAGAAGGTGTTGTGACGCATTCTGGGGGCCGATTGGTGATGCCGTCAGGCGGCGCGCATATCGGTCTCGTCTCTGGCAAGTTGTTCGAGAAACGAGGCGAATTCCTTGGCCGGCACAGGCCGGCTGACGAAATACCCTTGCATCTCATCACACTTGATGGAACGGAGAAACTGGAGCTGTTGCAGCGTCTCCACGCCTTCGGCGATCACGTTTAACTTCAGACTGTGCGCCATGGCAACTATGGCTTGGGCTATCACGGCGTCGTCGCTGTTCGTGGCTATCTCGCGCACGAATGACTGATCGATCTTTACAGTGTCTACGGGGAATCGTTTCAGGTAGCTCAATGACGAATAGCCCGTGCCGAAATCATCGACCGAGACGCGAATCCCCATTGCCTTGAGCGTGCGGAGTATCGCGCCGGCGGCGTCGGGTTCTTCCATCAGGACGCTTTCGGTCAGTTCGAGCGTCAGGTAATTGGGAGCAAGGCCGCTGGCGTTTAGCGCCCGCTCGACCGTTTCCACCAGGTCGTGTTGGCGAAAAAGGCGCGCGGAGATATTGACGGCGATGTCCATAGGCGGGTACCCGGCGTCCTGCCATGCCTTGTTCTGCGCGCACGCTGTGTTGAGTGTCCATTCGGTCATTGGGACTATGAGCCCGGTTTCCTCGGCCAATGGAATAAACTGAGCGGGGGAGATGATCCCGATCCCCGGTCGCTGCCAGCGCAGCAGGGCTTCTGAACCAAGAGGCATACCCGTTCTGAGATCCACGTGAGGCTGGTAGTAAAGCACGAACTCGCGCCGTTCCAAGGCCTTGCGGAGACCGTTCTCAAGCTCCATCCGCTGGAGAGCCGACGCGTTCAAGGCGTCGGTGTAGAACTGATAGTTACCGCGCCCTTGTTCCTTGGCTCTGTACATAGCCGTGTCGGCATTCCTTACAAGTGTTTCCACGTCTCCGCCGTCGGCCGGGTAGACGCTTATTCCTATGCTCGTGGTGACGAAAACCTCCCGATCGCGCAATGTGAAAGGCTCCGCCAGCGCGGCGAGGACCTTGCGCGCGATCTCAACCGTCTGCTCAATGCGCGTAACGCGCTCGAGTATTATGGTAAACTCATCGCCGCCCATGCGCGCCACAGTGTCTACCTCGCGCAACAGGGATGTCAGACGGTCGGCTACGGCTTTCAGAACGAGGTCTCCGAAGCTGTGGCCCAGAGTATCATTGATCGTCTTGAAGCTGTCGAGGTCCAGGAACATGACAGCCACGGATTGCCCGTAACGACGGGCCAGGTTCAGGCTTTGGGTGAGTCGATCCGCGAAAAGCAGGCGGTTCGGCAGGCCCGTAAGGTGGTCGTGGTGGGCCATGTGGTCAAGCCTGCTCTCGTAAGTTTTCTTCTCAGAAATGTCTCGCTTAATGGCGACAAAACGCTCGACGACCCCAGCGTCATCCTTCACCGGGGTTATGGTCATCTCGTCAGTTGCCAGGCTGCCGTCCTTGCGGGCGTTCACAACCTCGCCGCGCCAGGTCCGGCCGGCGAGGAGCGTGTCCCACATTTCCTTATAGAATTCGCGTTCGTGCGCGCCCGACTTGAGAATGCGCGGATTCTTGCCAAGGACCTCGGCGGCGGAGTAGCCGGTTTCGTTTTCGAATGCCGGATTGACGAATTGGATGTCTCCATTCGCGTTGGTGATCAGTATCTGGTCGATTGCGGCATTGATGGCTGAGGTCTGAATGCGCAGTTCGGCCTCTACTCGCGCGCGTTCCGCGATCTCTTTCAGCAATACGTCGTTGGCCTCCGCCAATTCCGTCGTCCGTTCCCGGACGCGCTCCTCCAGATCATCACGGGCCGCCCGGAGTTCCATCTGGGACTGCTCCAGCGTTCCCAGCATACCGTCGATTGTAGCGCTCAGGCTTGACAGCTCATCGTTGCCCGGCAACAGTACGCGGGCCGACAAGTCGCCGGTCGTCCCGACTCCGACTACGGCGCTGTTGAGACGCGCCAGACGGGACAACACGAGTCTTTCAATGAGCAGGAGAGTGACACCGCAGAAGGCAAAGCCCGCTGCCAGAAACCAGAGGACAAAGTAACCCAGGCTCGCGCGGCCCTGCCGGTGGATTCTTCTTGGCATGTCAGTTCTCAGAAGAACCGCCGGCTTGCCGAAGGCGTCTTTCAGGACGGCGTATCCGGCGATCGTGTCATTGTCAAGAGGCTGTACGGTGATTGCCCCCGGGTTTGCAAGGGACTTGGACACGCCGCCGGGTACGGCGCCCTTCGCGGTCAAGTCGGAAATTGCCAAGCGCAGGTCGGTGAGGTGCGCCAGACGCGCCACCTCGTGGGAGTCCAGGTATCGCCCGAAAATGACTGTCCCCCGCACCGGGCCATCGCCCTGGCTCGTCAGGATCGGTTGGGCAGAGACGATCATCGGCCCCTCGGGGAGCAGGAGCAGGCCGCTCCTCCCGGCTGTGACCGTGGGATGGCGAAGGAGTAGGCTGCCGGGCGCTACGTACTTAAGGACACTGGAAGGTACGGGGACTATTCGCCCATGCTTGGGGTCGAAACTGCCCGCGTACACGACCCGCCCGGACGAGTGGATGAACAGCATGAGGTTTAGCCTGAGTCCGCGAAACGTCGGGGCGACGAGGTTCACGTCTACGTATCTGTGGTTTCCGGTCGAGATATAATCGTATGTGTCGTCCCAGCGGGCATAATCCGCGGTTATGGCGCCAATCTGGTCGAGGTCGCCCGAGATCGCGTTTACAACGCGCCCCACGTTCTGTTTTGCGTCTTCCGTCTCGAGTTTTTTGAAGCCGGACATGTGGAGGATCGATGACGCGTAGTAAAGCACGACGACGAGGCCGGCCAGAGTGACGCCGGTGGCCGTAAGTGTCTTCGTTCGTAGACTCATGTCCCGCCTCCTCGATACGTCCGCAACGTCTCCTGGAAGCATCGGCCGTGGACTAGC
>JAUSGG010000013.1 GCA_030649165.1 Armatimonadota bacterium | reverse complement strand
GAAATGATGGTCGAAGCAACCGTTCACTTCGGCATAAGCTGGATGCTTCCCTTTGTTCGGACCATAGCGAAAACCACCCCCCAAGGCAATGTTTACGCTTGCGCTGAGCGCGGACGAAAACGTCGTTTTGGACGGGATTGGTTGCGTCCCCTTTTCCCCAAAAGGGATGCGTCCCCTTTTCCCCCCTTTCCCCCTTTTCCTCTTTTCCTCCTGACGCGAATGGCTATCCCTTACGGACGTTCGAGCGTCACGGCAAGAACGCGCATGTCGGGATTCTTCGGCAGGCGGATGGACTTGAGTTTGCGCGCGGGGTCGAGCTTCACCTGGTATTGCTTGAGGTAACACTTGACTCCGGGCTGATCGCCCGTTGCGGAACGGCGATGCGGTGTCACGAGGGCCGGCGTTTCGCCGTTGGCGAGCGAGTCCCAGGCCGTCATGGTAATGGGGGAGGTGGTGGGACCGGAGTCGTACAGCAGCTCAATGTCGCCGGACGCGCTTGGACTGACGGCGGCGCCCAGGATGTGCGCGGTGGAGTACCTTCCCTCGGCAAAGCTGAGAATTTGACCGTCACAGTTGACCGCGCCTTTTCTGTCCGCCCCCTTGTCGGGATATCGAAACGTGACGCGCACGGGAGCAACGCCGGAACAGAGATAGCCGGCTGGGACAACGGTCGTGAAACCCGCTGAGCCGACAGTCGGGGGCAGGAATTCGGACGGGAAGCAGGCGCCTTTTCCGTCGAAATCGGCGAAACCGGGATCCATGTCCGATCCGGCTGCAGTTACATTGAGCGCGGCGCCCAAATCCACGTGGACCAACTTACCGTTTTTCACCGTAACGGGCACAACCAAAGTGTCGCCGCCTCGAAGGCTGGAACGAGTAGAGGCCCAGGTCCCGTCGCGAGCGATATCCCAGACCAGGTAGTATTGGCCGTCATTCGCAGGTGGGACGAGTTTGATCTGAACGGACACCATCTCTCCGGACGCCGCGCCGCTGATCGCCGCGACCGGTCGTTCCCAGGCGGCTTCCGCGCCGTCAATATGGTACCAATGGTAGCCAAGCTGATACTGCCCGCCCTTCCACGGGTCCGGGCCGTTATTCTTGATCTGGACAGAAGTGGTGACGCTCTTCGCCGCGTCGATCTCCCTCGGCATCACACAGCCGAGGAACTGAGCCCCGTGGTCGGACGCCTGAATCTCGACAGTCTGGCAATAGGGGCTGCCGTCGCTTTCGCCAAGCCACTTCTTGTCAGCCCATAGCGCCCATCGAACGCGGTAGGAGCTGAAGTCGTCCACGCCGATATGCATCGGCTTGCCTTCCGGGTCCACAAGACTCAACGTCCCGTTAAGCTCAAGCATGCGTCCCGGCTCGGTGTCGGACGGAAGCGAAACCCTCACGGATTTCAGGTTAACCGGCTCGACCTTCTCCTCCGGGGCGAAATGGGCGTAAGCGCTCACTTTGTAGAGACGGCAGATAATCTCCGCGCTCGCTGCTCGCTTCCACGGGTTTGCGCCGTCGTTGCGGATAATAGTCTTGAAAGGATACGTTCCGCCGGCTTTCATAAAAGTCGGGAGCGTAGAGCTGATGAACCGCGCCTTGCCCTCCGTCGGAAGTCCCACGCGCACGGGCACGACCAGCGGCGTGTCGCCGGCTTCGGAAAACCATTTGTCCGGGCTCCGCAGCATCTCGAAATGAAGCTCGTAGATGCCGGGCGGAATGGCCTGTCCGGCCTTGTCTTGAGCGAGAATTCCGGTGGATACCGTTGCAATGTGCCCTGGAAGAACGTCACGCAGGAGGGGAATCCTGACGACGCCGTCTTCGACGAACTTGTCGTTCTTATACCAGCGATACGATAGACCGAAGCCTTCGCGGGCCTTCCAGGCGCGCGTACCGACGTTCTTGACTACGACATCCGCCTGGTGGATCGACTGCGGCGCCACCACCGCGGGCGCGTTGTGCCTCAGAAAAGCCGCGTCGAGTTCGCGCATGCCTCGGTAGCGCATGGACTCCACCGCGGTCATCTCCGTATAGTTGTAGCCGTACTGGCGGGTTGGGCAGATATCGCTGCCCTCGTGCAGGCCGTTCCAGCTATCGACAACGATCAGGTCGGGCTTTTTCGCTATTAGCTGGGACCAGTCGTCCTGATAGGTCTTGCCGCCGCGCCTCGGCCGGATCTTCGGGCTTTGCGGCCTGACCGCGCTGTCGTCAAATCCGGGTCCGACGGCGGCCACGTCCAGCCAGCCTGTGTCGTCGAACTGTGGCCCGGCGCCGAACGAGATGTAGCCGTCGAGGTTCGGCGCCTTTTGCTTGAACCCGGACCCACCGATCCAGATCAGCCGTCCCCTGAAATCGCGCGCGAAGGCCGCGTTGCAATAACGGACGAACGCGGCGTCAAGATCGCTGAAGTTGTCGCTGTCGGAGACGAACACCACGCAGGCCGGCAGCTTGCCCCGGCTGGCGTCGAACTGGCTCAACAGCAGGAACTCGTCGGGAACGCGGGAGAAGAAATCACTGATCATGCCGTACAGCGTCCGCTGCGTTTCCTCCTGGCGGAGGTCGGGCTTGACGCCCTGGTAGATCGCGGGCACGCAGGCGGTGTCAAGGAACATCGCCACGAGGGGGTATTCCTTTCCCTCGGCCTTCAGCTCTTTGAGCGCCTGAGCGAGGCAATCCAGGCCCTTGTCCGCGTAACCGGTGCGGCTCGCGTAATCGCCGCGGTAGACGGGCAGGATTGCGTCGACGCCGGCCTTTCGGATATCCTGCAGCTCGTCCTTGTACCACTGGACGCGGTCGTACGTCATCCAGGGCCCGGCTCCGTCGATCGGTTCGTCGGTGAGCGCGAAACTGCCGTCGGCGTTCCGAATGTGGTCGAACGGGGCTGGTTTCCGCGAATCACCCTGATACCAATAGTAAAACCTGGTCAGGACCAGGGGCTCGTTCGGATATCTCTGCTGTTTCGACTCCACCTTCTCGGCGGGAGCCGACGCCTGCTTGGGCTCCGGCTTCTGGAGATCGGGCTGATCTATCTGGGCAACCGCCGCCTGGCTCCACTCCTTCGCTTTGGGAAGGCCGTCGATAAGCGGAGGCTGGCTCACTTGCGGACAGAGGAGCTTACCGGTCGCGCCTTCGGTCGGCGCGCCGGGGCCGGTGAACTCGATGTCAACCCATTTGCTCGGATTCAGAAGGTCCGACAGTGTCTTCGCCTCCGGCGCCAGGCTGACAAAACCCTCTCCCTCGCCGCGAATGGTGCGGAGGACGTTAATGGCCATCACCTGGCCGACAGTGGGCTTGCCGCCGATCTCGCTCCAGGGGAGCGCGATCTCGACGCTGAAGCTCCGATCGATGTCCTCCGTGTTGTTCAGCGTTCCCTGAACCGTCGGGCCGTACTTGTACGTGGAGATGCTCCGCGCCTCCCACTGGCCATCTTTGCCGGATGCGAAGCTGCAGCCACCGGCGGCGCTTACGGCCATTCGGTACGTATCAGCCGTGATCGCCGTTGCGCCGGAATGTTTCACGTCCAGAAGGAGTTCGATCTCGTCGTCTTCCCACGGATTGGAGTTCGGGGTCCTGTTCTTACCCGTGACGTTCTGGTCGTCGACGATGAAACCCGCGTAGAGGAAATTGTCGTCCCATGCGCTGGAGAAGATGATCCTGCCCCCGGCCGCGGAGGCGCATGCGCACGAGAGCAAAAGACAAATGAGGGTTGCAAGGCAGAGTTTAGCGACTCGGTACAGATCAGTCACTTCCTTTCCAAGCGGTGGCGAAGAGAGTTCAGGGTTGAGAGTTGAGAGTGACCTCACCCCAGCCCTCTCCTACAAGGAGAGGGAGTCTGTTTCGCACGCGATGACATATCGCGCGCGATCAAGTGACCTCAGCCCTCTCCTACGAGGAGAGGGAGTTGCCTCGACTCGTCCGACTCCCTGATCATCAGCTCAACTTCTTGACAAACTTCTCAATCCGCTCCAGCGCGGTCTCGATCTTGTCGATGCTGGTCGCGTACGAGCATCGAACAAACCCTTCGCCGCAATCGCCAAATGCGTTTCCGGGCACGACGGCGACCTTCTCTTCGAAGAGAAGACGCTCCGAAAACTCTTCGGAACTGAGGCCCGTGCTCTCAATCGATGGGAACGCGTAAAACGCGCCATTAGGTAGGACGCACGGTAAGCCTATTTGGTTAAGGCCAGAGACAATCAATCTTCGACGCTGGTCGTATTGAGCCACCATGTCCTCGGTGTCTCCGTCGCCGTTCTTGATCGCTTCGAGGGCCGCCATCTGCCCCATAATAGAGGCGCACAGCATGGTGTACTGATGGATTTTCATCATCATCTCGATAATGTCCGGCCTGGAAGCGGCGTACGCGATTCTCCATCCGGTCATCGCATAAGCCTTGGAGAAACCGTTAAGGAGGATGGTGCGATCGTAGGCTTGCTTGAGAGTAGCGACGCAGCAGTGGCGTCCGGAATAGGTCAGCCGGTCATATATCTCATCCGTAATGATGTAGAGGTCGTTTTCGGCGACGACATCGACGATCTTCTGCAGCTCTTCGGCGGACATGGTCGCGCCCGTCGGATTGCACGGATAGCTCAGGAGGATCGCCTTCGTGTTCGGCGTTATCGACTTAGCTACGCGGTCCGCCGTTGTGGCGAAACCGGTGGACGGGTCCGAGCAAAGAGGGATCGGGACTCCGCCGGCGAAGACGACACAAGGTTTGTACGACACGTAGCAGGGTTCCGGGACTATGACCTCGTCGCCCGGATTAAGAATCGCGCGAAGGGCGAGGTCCATACCCTCGCTGACGCCGACCGTGATAAGTATCTGGTTCTCGGGGTTATACTGGAGTCCCTCTCTGGCGTTCACATGCTCGGCAATCGCCGTTCTGAGTTCCAGCAGGCCGTAGTTCGAAGTATAGTTGGTGTAGCCGCGCTCCAGTGAATAGATGGCGGCTTCCCGCACCCTCCAGGGCGTGACGAAATCCGGTTCGCCGACGCCGAGCGAAACGACATCCTTCATCTGCGATACGACGTCGAAGAACTTCCTGATTCCGGATGCGGGAACATCGCTGACTATTTTGCAGAGGGGTTTCATGTCAATAATCCGGGCGCGGCGGTTGGACGCTCCGCGCATTGGCTTACGGACTCACGGCGAGCCGGTGATCCTCAACAGGCTCCTCGAAAATATCCG
Source organism: Armatimonadota bacterium (assembly GCA_030649165.1). GTDB lineage: Bacteria > Armatimonadota > UBA5829 > UBA5829 > JAUSEB01 > JAUSGG01. Next base: position 743 of record JAUSGG010000013.1, on the reverse strand, counting down.
TATCCTCTTTGTACTTCTTCAGCAGAAAATGCGTAGATGTGGATTGCACCCTATCTATAGTGGAAAGCTTCTCCGCGACGAAGAACGCTACCTGCTTCATCGTCTCGCCTCCCACGACCACCCGGAGGTCACAGGCGCCCGAGACCAGGTAGACGGAATGGACTTCGGGGAATCTGTATATGCGCTCCGCGACATCGTCGAAGCCGACGCCCCGGGCCGGCGTGACCTTGACGTCGATGAAGGCAAAGACCCGTTCCCTGCCGGCCTTCTCCCAATCTATGACCGTCTTATAGCGACGGATGACGCCGGTCTTCTCGGCCGTCTCTATGATCTCCCGGACCTCCGCCTCGGTCTTGCCGGTCATAGTGGCGATCCGGTCGATCGACATTCGGGAATCGCGTTCCAGGATTTTTAAGACGTCGTCCATTCGGCAGTTCCTTCGTAGACTCGTTGAGAAAGTATAGCATCGGCAGGGGTTGTTGTCAAAAGAGGCAAGAGTTCAGGAATGGTGGGTCCGACGTTACCCTGACAGCGAAGGGTCTGCTTTTCGATCGTGCTCCCCGGAAAAAGCGGATTCTTCGCCGGCGCTCCTAAGGAAGCGCCCCGTTTCGGGATTTCCGGGTTGGGATCCGAAGTTGTCCGCTATAGCATGCGCATGACGCCCAACCCTCGAATCCCGAAACAACGGGTGGTTTCTTTCCTAAGCGGGCCCCGGTCATGGATGACCGGGGCCATCGGGCGGC
>JAUSGG010000006.1 GCA_030649165.1 Armatimonadota bacterium | reverse complement strand
AACAGCAGGGATTACGGACGAGGCGGCGCAAAATGCGCTCGTGAGATAGGACAAACCCACGGATGAGCGCGTTCGCCCGGTCAAAAGAGGCCACTAACCGCGACCCAATGCGCACATCGCTCTCGCAATCGAGGATTTGGGGTTAATAACATCTGTGGAGCAGCGCGCAGCAATGTGGTAGAATACCTCTGTGCGAGCACAGAGATGGTTTCTGGACACGTCGGTGATCGGGGGCTGCCACGATGAGGAATACGCGCTTCCGTCCCGACTGGTATTCCGCGAGGTGGAACAGGGCCGGCCTCTCGCGGTGATCAGCCCGATGACGGTAGAGGAACTGCGTTCCGCTCCGACTCGGGTTCAGCGTACGTTGTACTTATTGCCGGACCGCTGTGTTGAATATGTTCCGCTGGACGAAGAGGCAACCGAGCTTGCAGAAGCGTACGTTTCGGACGGCGCCGTCGGGCCGGGTTCGCTCATTGACGCGCAGCAGGTGGCGGTAGCGACTCTGCAACGTGGACGTCATCGTCAGTTGGAATTTCCGACACATCGTCAACCTGAACCGAATTCGGCTTTTTGCAGCCACCAATCTTCGCTTCGGTCTGCTGACGCCTGAGATACGGAGTCCACCGGAGGTGCTCAGTGAGGAAAAAGAAGACATTCTAATGCCTCGCCTGCGGCCTCAACAATAGCGATGTCGAACCACTTAAGATTCCTTAAGATTATGTGTCAGTACGTGGCAGGCTGTCAAGTATTTTTACGGTCTTTTGAGCGCGAAAGCTAAGAACTGGTATTACTACCAGGCCGCGGACTGCGGCGCCAGCAGCCGCCCCGCTGGGCGAGGGCCTCCTGACCCCGCGCACACGCCGACCGCAGGTCTCCACGCGGCCACCCCCAATCCCTCCATCCGCGTTCATCCGTGTTTATCCATGTTCATCCGCGTTCTTCCCTGAACCCCCGCCCCCAGCGGTTTCAAGAGCCAAAGGAATCGCCACTCCCCCCGCGGAAGTACCATCCGGCAGTATCTCTAAGACCAGGAGAAACCAGCTATGCCAATCGAGAACTCCCTCCGACCGCGCATGCTCCGACGCGAGTTCCTGAAACGCTCGGCTGCATCCGTGGCCGCCGTTACGCTCCTCGGCGACGAAGCCTTCGCCGCTTCCGCGCCCCGCCGGCCGAGCTTCGTCCTCATCAACTGCGACGATCTCGGCTACAGTGATGTCGGCTGCTACGGCTCCGAGCTCATCGCCACCCCGAACATCGATGCGCTCGCTCAGACCGGCGTCAAGTTCACCGACTTCTACGCCGCGGCCGCCGTATGCACTCCCTCGCGGGCGTGTCTAATGACGGGCCGGTACTTCGTCCGGCCCGGACTTCCGCGCGTGCTCTTCCCAAGGGACAAGGTGGGTATCACCGATAAGGAGATCACGGTCGCCCAAATCCTCAAGCGGCAGGGCTATGCCACAGCCTGCATCGGCAAATGGCATTTGGGCCACCTTCCCCGATTCCTGCCCACGCGCCACGGGTTCGACTACTACTACGGCATCCCATACAGCAACGACATGGACAAGAAGCAAAGAAATGAGCCGCCGACGCCACTCATGCGCAACGAGAAGATCATTGAGCAGCCGGCCGTACAGGAGACGCTCACCGAGCGTTACACGGAGGAGGCGGTCAACTTCATCGAGCAGAACAAAGACCACCCCTTCTTCGTCTACCTGCCCCACACCATGCCCCACGTCCCGCTGCACGTTTCCGAGAGGTTCAAAGGCCGCTCGAAGCGCGGTCTCTACGGCGACGTGGTCGAAACCATCGACTGGGGTGTGGGCGAGATCGTCAAGACGCTGAAGGACCTGGGCCTGCAGCGCGACACGCTTGTGATGTTCACCAGCGACAACGGTCCGTGGCTCCAGCAGAAAGATCACGGCGGATCGGCCGGCCCGCTCCGGGCGGGCAAGGCCACCGCATACGAGGGCGGACATCGCGAGCCGTTCATCGCAAACTGGCCGGGAAGAATACCCGCCGGGTCGATCTGCGCGGACCCGGCGAGCAATCTCGATATCCTGCCGACCCTCGCCTCCCTGGCCGGAACGAAGGCCCCGACCGACCGCATAATCGACGGGCGGGACATCACGCCGCTTCTGCTCTGTAAGGACGATATGGACGACTACCCGTTCTTCTACATGCGGAACTGGGACGTCTGCGCCGTGCGATACGGTAAATGGAAGCTGCACGTGCGAGACCGCGAACAGCAGCTTGAAGCGATCGAGCTTTACGATCTGCGCGCGGACATAGGCGAGACCACGAACCTGGCCGGACGATATCCCAAGATGGTGGACAAGCTGAAAGCCATGATAGCCGAGTTCTGTAAGACCCTGCCCCCGCCGCCGAAGGCGGAATGAACTCATGAACGGCAACCGGATGCTTTGTGACACCCCACCGATGGGATGGAACAGCTTCGACTGCTTCGGCGGTAAAGTCACCGAAGCCGACGTTAAGGCCAACGCCGACTATATGGCCGAGCATCTCAAGAGCCACGGCTGGGAGTATATAGTCGTGGACATCGCCTGGTACGCTGACTGCGACATCCCCAACCCGCTCCACATGGACGAATACGGCAGGCTCATTCCCGCCCCCAGGATGTTCCCCTCCTCCGCGGGAGGCAAAGGCTTCGAGCCGCTCGCTGACTACATTCACGACAAGGGACTCAAGTTCGGAATCCACATCATGCGCGGCATCCCTAAGATCGCCATAGAGAAGAACGCGCCAATCCTCGCGTCTAAAGCTCGCGCCGCCGATATAGCCAACAAGGAAAGCCTCTGCGGCTGGTGGGAGCACATGTACGGCGTCGACCCCGCCAAGAACGGCGCGCAGGCATACTACGACTCGCTGGTCGAGCTTTACGCCGGATGGGGCGTGGACTTCATCAAGGCCGACGATATATCCAAGCCCTACTCTGCCGGTGAGATCGAGCTACTGAACAACGCCATCACAAAATGCGGCAGGAACATCGTGCTCAGCCTTTCACCCGGCCCGACCCGGCTGGAAGACGCGCCGCACGTAACGACCCACGCCAATATGTGGAGGCTCTCCGGGGACCTCTGGGACAACTGGCAGCAGCTCCTGGCGTCCTTCAAGTTCTGCGAGGAATGGAACGCTCACCGATCACCCGGACACTGGCCCGACCTCGATATGCTGCCGCTTGGCCGCCTGGAGGTCGTGGCCGCCCGCGAGAGCAGCGAAGAGCGGTGGTCACGGCTCACCCGCGACGAGCAGATCACAATGATTACCCTCTGGGTGATCTTCCGCTCGCCCCTCATGATCGGCGGCCACCTGCCCGCGAATGACGACTGGACGCTCTCCCTTTTCACCAACGACGAGGTTCTCGACGTCCTGAAGCGCAGCGATTCCAACCGGCAGCTCTATCTGACCGAAGACAAGGCCGCCTGGGCTGCATCAGGCCCGGACGGCTCGACCTACCTCGCCCTCTTCAACCTGAAAGACCACCTGGCCACCGTCGAAGCTGCGTTCGAGCCAGTTGGGCTGATCGGAACTTGCAAAGCCCGCGACCTGTGGCTCCACAAAGACCTCGGCCCCAAGGACTCGACCGTATCATTCGAACTCCCCCCGCACGGAGCAAAACTTCTCAGGTTGTAGGATTGTAGCATTGTAGGGTTGTAGCATTGTAGGGTTCCGGGTTCCAAGGGCGCATACGTCCTATCGGCCCGCCTCCCCAATCCGTATCCGCGTTCATCCGTGCTTATCTGCGTTCATCTGCGTTCCTCCCTGAACCACCTCTCCCGGGCGATCGGGAAACCCCCGCGCGCCCTTCGACGCGTCGAACTGGTATATCCTCTGCCGCGGCCCCGGCGCGCACGGGAACGCCCGCAAAGCCCCGTTTTCAAGCGCGCGGTCGGCGTTGGGGACAGACAGCGCCTCCACGGCCGCCTCCCGCAGGCGACTGGCGACATCGGGCCGGTCAGCGATTCGCTGCTTCAGTTCGTGCGGGTCCTCCGTCACGTTGAACAACTGCTCGCGGCCGCCGTTGGCGATGAAGATGTACTTCCAGTCACCTTCCCGGACCATTATCTTGAACCGCGCCGTTCCCGGAACTCCGTAGTGGCCGAAGAGCCGTTCCCGCTTCGCCGCCCTGCCTTCGACCGAACCGATCACATCAACTCCCTGCCTGAGTTCCGGCTTGTCCGCCGCGGTTGTCGCAATACCGAACAGGTCGCTCAGCGCCACCAGTTCGTCACGCCTGACGTTTGCTGGCAGCCGCCCGGGCCAGCTAACCAGAAACGGAATGTGGCAGGACGCCTCGAAGAAGCTCTCCTTCTGCCACGCCTGGTGGTCGCCCAGATGATCGCCGTGGTCGGCGAAGAAACAGACCAGCGTATTGTCCGCGTAGGGACCGGCGTCGACCGCGTCGAGTATCCGCCCGAGACACCAGTCGATATACGAAATCTCGCCGTAGTAACGGGCTTTGATCATACGCGCCCACGACTCGCTGATGTCGTCCGCCCATATCGCGTGGTTCATCCAGGGGATCATCTCGTCCATGTGGTCGATTGCCATATCCCCGCGAATGGGATTCGGCAGCTTGTCCGGGTTATACATCCTGTTGAACGGAATCGGCGGCGCGCACGGCGGATGAGGGCCCAGGAACGATACGAACCCGAAATACGGCTTGCCGCCCGGCTTCCCGATCTGCTCGATTGCCCTGTCCGCCTCCCACGATTCCACCGTCAGCCGCGCCGGCATCATGCTCCACTGCGGCACGTAGTACATCTCGGTCCGCTCGCCCATCAGCCCCTCGATCCAGGAGTGCTCGGGATGCTTCTTGTCGATGAACGACGCGTAGGCGTCCCCCTTGCGCTGATCGGCGCTTCCATACTGCTCCTCACAGTGCAACTGGACCTGGAACCCCAGATCCTCGTTCCAGGGGTGCGAATGGAACTTGCCGACCCCGAACGTCCGGTAGCCCATTTCGGCCATCGTCCGGGCCAGATACTTCCCGCAGCGGTCCTCCATCGCCTCGGCCTGCCCCGCAACCACATTCGCGGCGCCGTTGCTGAACACGCCCGTCGTCGGCGGCTCACAGCCCGTGCGGATAGTGTAGCGAGCCGCGACGCAAACGGGGCAGTTGGAATAAGCCTGAGTAAACGTCACCCCGCGCTTGACCAGGCGGTCCAGGTTCGGCGTGTAGATGTGCTGATTCCCCAGCGCGGCGATCGTATCGAACCGCTGCTGGTCGGTCATCACGAACAGAATGTTGGGTCTCTTCTCCTGTCGATTCTCGGCCAATACCCCGGTCCCTCCTAACGCCAGCGCACCCGTTGCGGCTATTGTGGACTTGATGAACTCTCTCCTCGCCGGACTCTCGCAAGCCACGCGCGGTCCCTCCATTGGATAGGCTGAGACATTGTAGCACGGTTGCGCGAGCGTAGCTCCAAACGTGCGCGCAACTCGTCTGCCTGGTAGCCACCCAACACCGCGTCCGGAGGGACGCCCCCGCGACAGTCCCAGGTGTGTCTCGTTCGGCTCGTGCAGGCGCGCCAACAAACCGCGCGCGGACGCTGAGTCGTCTGCACGTATCTTATCTATGACGGTCTGGAAGAAGTCGACTACCAGGTTGCTGCATTCGACGAACCATGGGTCGGTTTCCACACTCAGCGCGTATGGATCGACAAATAGGGGAATGTCCGTATCCAGAGGTATGTCAACGAAGTCTAGCTCCGACTGCCCTTTCCCCAGCTCGAACTGATCCGAAAACCGCATTGTGGGCACTCCTCCATTCGGCGAGAGGTACTCGTCCTCTCCCAAGATGGTATGGAACAAGCAAATGCACAGACGTTCAACAACTATCAGGAGCCGACATCAATAATACTGGATCGTTGCTGGTTACTGTCAATTGCCGGGAGTTGTGAGCCTGCCATTTCCTGAGTGCTGACTTAATCGCATTGGCAGCACAATCCACAACCACGATCGGTTCGGGAAGAACGTACTCAATATCAAGCCCCAGGTCCTCGCCAACCGCAACTAGCACCATCACACGTGAACCCTTATCGTGTGATGCTTCATACAGGGCCATGCCTGCATCAAACAGGGACTCGTTCTGTTTCTGAATTCTGATGGGTACAGGGGTGCCATCGATAGTCTTTCTGAGGAACCCATCTATACCTTTGTTGCGGTGCACTGGTACGATATCCAAACCCAGTAGAATCGCAAGGGCCTTCTCGTCAGCCTGCACATATGAATCGCGACCTTTGTCAAGCAGAGCGGAGTCTGTCCTCACGGGCGTCTCCAGTCGTCGCCGCGACAATGTTATGGCGTCATCCGATATGTCAACGCCTATGGAACGCCGCTGGTTCAGTAGCGCAGATACCAAAGTCGTTCCGCTACCACAGAAGGGATCCAACACAAGATCGCCCGGGTCGGTCGATATCTGGATGATTCGGTCCAAGAGCAGAATCGGCTTCTGCGTGGGATATCCTACTCGCTCGTTCGCTTTGGGATTTAGAAACGGTATGTCCCATACATCGCCGAGTGGCACACCCTTCTTCTCCGCTGACACTATGACGCTGCCATGACCGTCTGTGGCGTAGACTGCTTTGTTGTGCTGGTCGCGACAGCGCTTCTGCAGAATCTGATCTACATTGGTGGAAGGCGAGTATTCAGTGAATTGCGGATTGTACTTGAAATGCCGTGTTTTGGAGAACCAATAGATGGTCTGGTGGGAAGGCAAGAGGCCCTTTCTGGAATTCGACCACCTGCGGTAATACCAGATGATCTCTGATTGGAACATGTCCGCGCCAAACACGTCATCGAGCAGCAATCGCACGATGTGCGATGCATTGCGGTCGCAATGAAAGAAGACAGAACCTGTTGTACGCAATACCCGACGAACGGACTTGAGGCGCGTATGTATGAACTGGCCGTAGTGAGAATGGGAATGCCAGAGATCGGCAAAACTAAACTCCAAGTCCCGTGTGCGGTTGCCGAGAGTATGTACCTTCTGAGTAAGAAATGGCGGGTCCAGGTACACCAAGTCTACTGACCCAGAAGGAATATCGTTCATAACGTCCAGGCAATCACCCACATGTAACTCAGCTTCCACTTGCGCTCATCCTTTCCTCTGCAAGTTCAGTCAGGATTTGCTTGAGGTCGATCCCAGTTTCGGATCGAACAAACTCCCATGCTTCGTCCCCGTAGTATTACGCCCCGCCAACGCCCCGATAGACCGTTTCCAGAGTCTGCTGAATCCTGATAGCCTGTTCTCGATTAGGATAGTAGAACATTACCCGAATGGGATGATATCCCGCGTCGGAGACCGCTTTCAGCCGGGTGTGCTCTTTAGTGATGTGGTCGCCATCCGTCGTGGCGTCTCGCCACTTTATCTCGATGGCGTCATTCCCGAGAACGCAGTCTATCTCGAATGTTTTTGGACGACTTCCGAGCGTATTGGGTATCCGCGTGGAGCATGCGTCCTCGTCTTTACACTTGAAGCACAGCTTCGCCGCTTCCTCAAGGAATGACCCCGCATACTTGTAAAGAAATCGCCCTTTGTTCTGATATAAATCGATCTTCTCTCCCTCCTCCAGCGATATGCCGAGAATCTGGTATATCAGATAGTGGCTTGTGTCATCACTCACCATATCTTCAATGCGTTCTTCTAGTTTCTCTTTGAGAGCTGCTGCATATCGATCAGCCATCTCACGTATGTCGTCCTTAACGCCCATTCGAAGTAGCTCCGTTTCCGCGATGTCTTGATCAGTATAGCACGTCAAACCGTCGTCTGAAAGCTAGCTCCTTGCGCACGGGGAAGGGTACCCTTGGACTTGAGAAGAACCCGCCTCACTTCTTGTGGCAGGAACGATTCCTTCACCAGGTTCTATGCTTCGGGACCTCCGCTCCCTCCGCTCTCCCCCAGCATCATCCTGAGCAAAAACGCCGCGCCGTTTTTGTCCAGGGGTTCGTTGTTGTTGCCGCATTTGGGGGATTGGACACAGGAGGGGCAGCCGTCGTCGCAGGGGCAGTCTTCGATGGTCTTGAGGGTGGCTTCCAGAAGCTCTTCGAGGTGGTCGTAGCCGTTGCGGGCTATGCCGACGCCACCGGAGTAGCCGTCGTAGATGAAGATCGTGGGCAGGCCGTTTGTGGCCACGTGCATCGGGTTGGAGACGCCGCCGATGTCCATCCGGTCGCACATGGCGAATAGCGGGAGGATGCCGATTGCGGCGTGTTCGATGGCGTGGATCGTGCCGGACAGGTCGAAGTTTCTTCCGATCAGGATGTCGGCCATACGCCGCGGGACCGGGAACCAGACTGCCTCGGTCTGCATGGTCGTCGGCGGCAGGTCGAGATCCCGGGTGTCGAGGAGTTCGTCGCTGAAAAGCTGTTTGCGGCGATAACCGACGACGCGGTTGGTGACCGACACGTCGCCGTAGAATCGGGTGGCGGCGGGGTTTGGGGACGGGGAAAGCGGCGTCGAGCCGCCGCACTCGATATGCGGCGAAAGCGGCGATGAATCGCCGCACTCCAAAGTGGGGCCGAAACACCCGGTTTCTACTATCTCGCGCACGTCGAGGTCGGTGGTCGTGGCCGGTTCCGTGTAGTAGTTCACGTCGCCCTGCATCACGTAGGCGATCTTGGTCGTGAGATCGAGCTTGTGCACGACGTAGGACTCGCCCGCGTGGAGGTACACCGCGCCGGGGTGGACGGTCTCGAAGACCCGCGAGCTGTCGACGGTTCCGAGCACGGCGCCTCGTCCTCCAGGTGATCGCCCTCCAGGTAAGATACCTGGAGGGATAGGAAAAGGTGCGGGGGCAGGAGACCCGCGCACAGCGCCGCCGGCAGGTGGCCCTCCAGGTAAGGCGCCTGGAGGGATAGGAGGTGCGGGGGCAGGAGACCCGCGCACAGCAGCAGGAGGGATAGTGTCGGGTGGGGGGCCTGCAGGGATGGGATTTGCGCCTATGTCGATTATCTGATAGCTCTCGCTGGAAGCGGACCTGATGTTGACTTGGGCCGCGGGGTACTCGCCGCCCGCCCAGAACCAGCGTCCGCGATACATAAGCTGCCCGGCCTCGGTCAGGACGGTCAGGACTTCGCCGAGACGCTCGCCGAAAACGGCGAAGTCCTGCTCGGTAATCGGCAGTTCGTAGGCGGCGCAGAGGGCGTGGTGGGCCAAAAGGTAGGGATTTGCCGGATCGACGACCGCCATCTCGTGGTTCTGCTCAAAGAAGTAATTCGGGCTGCGCATAAGGAACTGGTCGAGCGGATTGTCGAGGGCGATCATAACGGCGAGCGACTGCTCCACGCCGCGCCCGGCGCGACCCGCCTGCTGCCAGGCGCTGGCGACCGTGCCGGGGTAGCCGGTCAGGACGCACGCGTCCAGGCCGCCGATATCGACACCCAGTTCGAGAGCGGTCGTCGAGGTCACGCCGATCAGGTCGCCGTGGAACAGCCGCTGCTCGATCTCCCGCCGTTCCTCTGGCCGGTAGCCGGCGCGGTAGGACATTATCCTGTCCGCCAGGTGGGGGGAGCCCTCCTCGATAAGCTGCGCTCGCGCGTAGCGGAGTATCAGCTCGGCGGTCTTGCGCGCCCGCGTGAAGACGATGCTGCGAATCCGCGCCCTCGTAAGTTCGGTGAAGAGGAAGGTCGCCTCGGAGTTCGCGCTTCGCCGCTCCCCCGCCTTGCCGACGTACGGCGGGTTCCAGAAGACGAATATCTTCTCGCCGGAGGGGGAGCCGTCGTCTACGACCGTGGACGGATGTATGCCCCCCGTCAGCGTCTCCATTAGCTTGTCGGGATTCGCGATCGTCGCCGATGACGCGATGAACTGAGGCTCCGCGCCGTAGTGGGCGCAAATGCGGCGGAGGCGGCGCAGGACGTTGGCGACGTTGGAGCCGAAGACGCCGCGGTAGCTGTGAATCTCGTCGATAACGACGTATTTCAGGTTCTTGAAGAAGCTCGCCCAGGTGACGTGGTACGGCAGGATGCCGACGTGGAGCATATCGGGGTTGGTCAGGATGATCTGAGAGCTTCTTTTTATGAACCGGCGCTCGTGGGTCGGCGTGTCGCCGTCATAGGTGGCGGCCTTCACTGGCAGTCCGAGCTCGCGCAGCTTGCCGAGCTGGTCCTGGGCAAGGGCTTTGGTCGGGAACATGTACAGGGCGCGGTTCTGCTCGCGTTCGAGAATGGATTGAAGCGCGGGGACGTTATAGCAAAGGGTCTTGCCGCTGGCGGTGGGCGTCACTACTATGACGTGCTCGCCTCTCAGCGCGGCGGAAATGGCGCTTGACTGGTGGGTGTAGAACTGCTCGATCCCCTGGCGCTTGAGCGCCTGCTCGATCAGGGGGTGGAGCGGCGCCTCCAGCGGCGCGTATCTGGCGGGGCGCGCGGGAATGCGTTCGGCGTGGACTATCTGTCGTCTATATTCCGGCCGCGATTTGAGGGCGGCCAGAAACTCGTCAGAAGTCATCCTTTCGGCTCGATGATTCTCACGAGGTAGATGCTCAGCACGTACAGGATGCACATCGGCACGGCCAGCATCAGCATGGAAAAGGCGTCGCTCGACGGCGTCGCTATCGCCGCGCCCACGGCGGTGAGCAGCACAGCCTGACGCCAGTATTTCTTCATCAACCTGGAGTTGATTATCCCCAGCTTGCCGAGAAACATAAGGACTATCGGCATCTCGAACGCGAGGCCGAAAGCAAAGAGCATCTTCACGATGAACAGGAGGTTTTGCGAGATGAAGGGCCGGAACTCCGCGTTCGGCGGCACGTAGCTGACGAACCACCGGATGGCCACGGGCAGAATGTAGTAGCAGAGGCTGACGCCCATCACGAAGAGCAGGACCGACAGCGGAGCGATCCACCTGATGGGCTTTTTCTCCTCCCTTGTGAGAGCCGGGGCTATGAACCCCCACGCTTCGAGGGTGACGAGAGGCGCAGCCACGATCAGGCCGGAGACCAGGCAAATCTGGAGCTGGAGCATGAACCCTTCCGCGAGACCCGTCATCTGGAAGCCGGTCTGGATGTGCTGCCGTTTGAGCGTATCGATCACGGGCGCGGTGAGGAAAGCGAATATGCGGCGGTAGAAGAACCAACAGATTGCCGTTCCGGCGGTCGTATAGATTGCGGAGCGGACCAGTCTGGTCCGCAGTTCCGCGAGGTGCTCAACCAATTCGGCTTGTCTATCTTCCGGTTTGGCCACTCGAATGCGTTGGATCTCCTTAGAGTTCTGTCTCAATAGTAACCCGCAGTGTTCCGGAAGTGGAGGCGGCCCCGGAAGAGGACGCGGGCGCGCTGGATGAAGAAGACGGCGAAGAATAAGGCAGAGGCGGAGGAGCGGACGGAGTGATTGGGCGACCCGTTCTGCCGGGGATACCATAATCCTCGTCCGACTCGTCCGCCGGAGACGGGTTGTAAGATGACGTTGAGCCGGACGGGCCGGACGTGGAACTCTCGGACGGAGGCTGGAGGCTGGCAAAAGCCGTGAGCGTCACGATCGATTTCACGAGCTTGCCCGTCTTGAGGCCGACGTAGAATGTGCCCTGTCCATCCACTCTGGTTGGAGCGGGATTGCCCTGACCGCCGACGAGGCGGCCGAGTCCGGTGAAGACCGACTTGATCTTCACACAGACCTGATTCCGCTCCCACTCGAGATCCTCCAGAGTGTTCGTGCTGCTCAGCTTGAGAACGTCTCCAACGCCCTCGACGCTGAACTCTTCTTTCTCGTTGGATTCCCAGGTTTCTCCGATCTTGACGGCAACGCGCGGCAGTTCGATCAAAACGTCGGGCAGAGACCTGCGGCCCTTCCTGGAGAGGACGTTGTCCTGCAGCATACCGTTTCGGCTGATCACCTGGCCGAACTTATCCATCTCTTTGTATACGCTGCTTCCGGCCTTGCCGCCGTTAAGCGCGACAACCTGGCCGAGGACCTGGCAGGAGCCGCCCGCGCCAACCCTGTAGCTTATCAAGGCGCTGCCGTCGGGCCGCGCGTCTTCTACGGTCTGGATCACCGTGTAACTCGCCAGAAGCGGAACCGTCCCGAAGTCATCCAGCGAATACTGACTGCCCATCCGGCTGTCGATCCGGACCTTGTAATGGGTCTCGGAGCCGGCGGAGTATCTGTAGATCATCCTCACCTTGTCGTTAGGCGAGAGTCTGGGGGCCTTGTTTGCCAGGTTGAACGTGGACGTGATGCTGTCGTCCACGCTGCCCGAGGAGTTGTGGATATCGACCTGGAGGCTATGCTTTCCGTCTTTCGGGCCCTCCGACGAGCCGGAGGCGTCCGTAAACGGCAGTTTGGAGTCCCACGCAAACACGACGGACGGCAGGATCTTGGACGACTCTGTGACGGCGGTTTCGCCGGCCGTCGCGCCGACGAAATGATCGTCGATGTAAACGGAGATATAGCCGCCAGATGGAATGGCGGACGCGGCCACGGCAATCCTTACCTTTTCGCGCACGGTGGCGCCATCGACCGGCTTTATGAGCTTCTGTGCCCAAACAGCGCCGGACAGGAGAGTCACAAGCAGCGCCGGCGTCAAGATTCTGAGAGCGTTCGAGAGCTTTATCTGAGGACGATCCATCATCACACTCCGGCAGTCATAGGCGCGCTACGGCGCGCCCGGATTATAGTACCATACGACAGAGTAAGCGTCAATGTATTTGGTTGTGTATTTGGTTGTGTAACAGTTCAGGAATGGTCGGTACGACTCTTCTCGCTGCTCACCCCCGGGGAGAACGCGAGCGTAATCCCCTCTCCCTTGAGGGAGAGGGTTAGAGCCTGCCCTGAGCGAAGCGAATGGGGTGAGGGTGAAAGTTCTCTCCATTTCTGAACTCTTACTTGGTTGTTAGTTGTTGGTTAATGACTGGACCGCCCCCTAGCAGCCAACGGATAAAGTGGAAACACAGTCTGAACCTCCCCCTAACCCCCTCCTAACAGGAGGGGGAACTCCCTCTCCTCTCAGGAGAGGGCTGGGGTGAGGTTCTCGCTCAACTCTCAACACTCAACCTGGGATTCGACTCCCGGTTAGTAGACCTGTTTTGTACTCGCCAGGTTCCTTGCGGCAATCGCGAAGAAGCCTGACCTCCCCCTAACCCCCTCCTAAGAGGAGGGGGGATTATGTAACCCCCTCCCAAGAGGAGGGGGGATTATGGCGCCCGCTTTTAGAAGGAGGGGGGATTGGGACGCAAATGGCAGCTGTCGTTGATGGAGTCGATTTGGGCGCGGTCGAGGAGCATCCGTATTACGTTGATTGCTCCGTTCTCCTGGCCGATGCGTTTGTACAGGTTGATGTCAACTCCGAACCAATGGCAGATCAGGGTCCTGTTGACGCTCTTGTGCGCAACAACCGCTACAGAGCCTTCGGGATATCGCTCGGTGATTCGGGATATGGCCTGGTTCGCTCGCTCCAAGAGCTCTGAAAAAGACTCGCCGGATGGGGCGCGCACCCGGGCGGGATCAGCCACCCACTTCGCGTACAGTTCGGGATACTTCGCGGGGAGGTCTACCTCGGCGACGCCCTCCCAGTCACCATAGTTCAGCTCGCGCAAATCGGCGTCAATGATGGGTTTCAGTCCGTGCGGCGCGGCGACGATCTCAGCAGTGACCGACGCACGCTGAAGGTCGCTGCAATATACGGCGCGGAGCGGTTCGGCGCGGAGGCGTTCGGCCAGACGCCGCGCCTGGGCAACGCCTTGTTCGGTGAGCGGCAGGTCGGTCCAACCGGTATAACAAGCTTGTCTGTTCCACGTCACTTCGCCGTGGCGAATGAGTATGATGCTGGTCATGGCTAACCGGGACAGGGTAACATCCGGCGGGCGGGGACGTCAAGGGAATGAGTCGGAGGGAGTGGGGAGACGGATAGGACGGATAGGACGGATAAGACGAATGGGACTTGTTGGGATTGTCGGATGCCGCGGACACCAATACCGTTCAGTAAACCTGCGGGCGGGGGGCCTGCTGCTCCTCTTTGTCCGGCGGCGGCTGCGTTGGGGCCTGGACGCTGGTGTCCGGCAGCGGTTTATCCGGGACCGGAGCAGGGGCCGGGGCCGGCTGATTGGTAGGCTGTTTAGTTGGCTCATCCGGCGGATTCTGGACCGGGGCGGGCGCCCTGGTCACAGGCGGCTTTTGCGGAACCGGAGGAGGCGCCGGAGCCGGCAGCGGCGCGACGGGCGCAGGAGGAGTGACGTTGCCGCCCGGCTTCGACGGCGGCGTGTACGGGTTCTGGACCGGCTCGGGGGACGGGGCCGCCGCCGGCTTTTCGATTACAATCCAGCCTTCGATCGCTCGGGACTGGTTGCCGGCGAAGTCCACCGCTCTTACGGCATAGTTATGAGACCCGACCTCTCTGATGGTGATCGGTCCTCTGTAACGGTCCCCATAACCGCCGAGTCCGCTGTAAACAGCATCCACCCCGGAGCCGTTTGGATCGGCCGCGGTTATGCTGAGCCTGCAGAAGGTGGCGTAGCCGCCTGGTTCTGGACGGCGACGTCGGGGCCGGAATCCCATTTGATGGTGGCGGTCGCGACGCCGCTCACGGCGTCGGTTATGTTCCAACCGATCGTGTTCTGATTCGTCCATCTGCCGGCGGGCGGGCCTGTAAGAGTGATATTGGGAGGCTCGGTGTCAACCGTGAACCTTCGCCGCGCGCTGAAATCGCTGTAGTCCCAGCCGTCGGACGCCGCGACCTGCCACGAGAAGTGGCCGTCTCTCGGAACGGTGACGTCGAGGGAGGTCGAGATGACGCTCCACCCGCTGTCGTAGCTCCAGTCTCCGCTGATTCGGACGCGGTATTCGCGGCTGTGGCGGGGATAGTCGTCGGGGTCGCCCGGATCGGACCAGGACAGCCTGACCTGCCGGCCGGCAATAGCCTCGCCCTCAGCCGGAGAGTTCGGCGCTGGGACGCCCGGCGGGTAGTTGACATGGAAATGCCACTGGGCGACTCTCCAGAGCCCCTCCCCTTCATCGTTTCTCGCCTGGGCTTCCCACCAATAATCGCCCGGGATCAGAACCGGAGGGGTGAAGTAGACGCGGTCGCTGCCGAAGACCCAGCCGCTCGTCCAGTCGGTCCAGCTCGTCCACCACCATCCGCCGGCGGCCCTGCGCACGCGGATTCGGAACGCGGTCGAGATCGGGCCGGAGCCGGCGGAAAGACAGAACTGAAGAGGCCTTGGAGGCCGCATCCAATTCCAGAACGAGCCGTTGGCCGGTTCGATGAGAACAGGCTGGCCGGGGCAGCCCGGCCGGAAAACGGCCTGCCCGACGAGAAACGGCCTGGGCCAGCGCCTTTTCAGGTAATAGACCGGATCGAACCAACGGCCGTAGCAGAGGATTCCATCTATCGTCTCGGCAAGCGGGCGGGAGAAGGCCGGGACTGCGTAGTCAAACTGGCTGCGCACGTACGGCAAGTCTCCGAGGCCGTTGAGGCTCTCGAAGATTCCGAAATGCATGTAGCCGCCGGGCCCGATGACGGCGATCCTCTGACCGGCGCGGACACGGCCCGTCTGACAGTGGCGGACACGACCGTAGACCGCAATGAACCTGCGCCCGTTGCTGAGAGTGTGCTTGACGATGAGCGCGGAGTTGCCTTTGCCCCAACCGTAAGGGCTGATTTTCACCACCTCGCCGTCGGCTACGGCGTACACGGCGTCTCCGGCCCCGGCTTTCAGCCGGACACCGGAGATCCAGCGCTCTTCCGACCCATCATTGGCGGCCGGCGCGCCGAATTGCTTCAGTATGGTAGGCGAGCCTGTGCCAACAGGATAGTGGAACCCGCTCGGCATCGTTTTGCCGCTCGCCTGGCCGCGGATGAGAAGCAGCGCGAGGACCGTGGTTAGGGCAAGAAGCCTGAGTTTGACATTCGACTCGCCTCCGGAAGGTTGTTCTAAGGTTCTTAGGTTCATAGGTTTGTAGGTTTATAGGTTTGTAGGTTCATCAAACCCCACCCCAGCCCTCCCCTGAATGGGGAGGGGGTAGGTTGGGCGACTCCGCCCCAGCCCTCCATTGAAGGGGGAGGGAGTAGGTTGGTTGGCATACCCAAGGGTATAGACGAGGGATAGAAGGAAAAGTAAGCGCCTGGTCTGAACAATAGATGGTGTTGCGGCGTCTATTATGTATGGAGGTGTTGTGTTGGTATTCGCGCGACGGCGCGGCGCAATACTGCTGATGGATCGAATAAGAGTTTTGTGCGCAATAGTCCGGTTCTCGGTCGTGATCTCACTGGCCGCACTGTTGACGGCGGGTCTTGCGGTCACGGGCGCTTACGGCGGGACGGATCGTTACGTCGAGCTTTTGACGCAGGCCGTGGACCAGATCGACAACGGGCAGTACAGCCCGGCGATGGATACGCTCGATCAGGCGCTGACCTTCGAGCCGGGTGATATTACCGGCAGGCTGGCGCTGGCTGTGGCTCTAGCTCACACCCGGAAGGTGGACCTGGCGATCGAGGAATACAAGGACGTGTTGGCAGCGGACCCGAAGAATGGTATGGCTGCGTACGGACTTGGAGTGTGCCTGCTATCCAAGGGCCAGATCGACGAGGCGAGCGGTCTGTTCGGACGGGCGGCGAGCCAGAATGACCGGCGGTCCGCCGCCGCATCGGCTTGTGTCGACTACCTGCGGGGCCGCGCGCCAACTGATGGCGTCGGGACGCAGGAGCCGGCGATGCGGTTTGTCGAAGCGGCGTCGCTGCGAAGGCGAGGACGGCTGGACGAGGCGCAGCCGATCCTGATCGAACTGTCGGCGGTTCGGCCTTCGGGTTACGAAAAGGAACGCGGGGCCGTGATGACGCTGGACTCGGCGAAACCGATCGAGTTTACGGGCGAGGCCATTTCGCGGCTGCCGCGGATGCGGGTTTCGACAAAGAAGGGGCTGACGCGCGCGTGGGGCGAGGTGATGTTGAGGCCGGACGCGGCGTTTACAGCCGGCGCCGAGTATCTGACGATTCAGATTGACGGGGCGCTTGCCGCGATGATCAACAGCCGGCCATTTCAGTACGCGTGGGAGACGATCAGGTTCGGGAACGGAATCCATACCGTTACAATGTCGGCGCAGACCGGGGATGGCGTCACTCTTAACGAGAAAACGCGGCGCTATTGGGTCGAAAATCGCAAACCGGCGAAAGAAAGGCAACCGGCCCGGCCGGCTATATCCAGTCTGACGGAAACGCTGTGGCGCATAACCGAGGTCAGGCCGTCGCTGAAGCTGTCCTGCTATTACGCTGGGAAGTACTATCTGTCGAAGGACGATCTATTGGCCGCGACGCCATATTTTGAGAAGGCCGCCGCCTGCGATCCCGATTATCTTGACGTTCGCGCGCTGCTTCAAAAGTGTTATGGCCGGAGCGGGTATAAGAAGATTTCAGGAGCGCCGAACGCCGGCAAGGTCGTGGCGATAACGTTCGACGACGGGCCGAACGGCTCGACGAAGAACGTGCTGGAAGCACTGGACCGTGAGGGCGTAAAGGCGACGTTCTTCATGGTCGGCAGCCAGGTGGAGGCCAATCCGGGGATAGTAAAGACCATATCCGACCACGGGCACGAGGTAGAGAGCCACACGTTCTCGCATCGTAACCTGGAGCAGCTTTCGGAGCGGGAGGTGGAGCGCGAGCTTCTCAGATGCGCGGTGGCGATAAGGGAGGCGACGGGCAAGGAATCTCTGATGTTCCGTCCGCCGGGCGGCCACTTGACTCCGGCGGGAGAGGCCGCGGCGGCGAAATACGGGTTTACAGGCGTGTTCTGGACCCATCTATGCAGCAGTTTCGAGACCAGGACGCCGGAGTTGATGACTCAGTATGTCACGACATCAGTTCACGATGGCGCGATAGTATTGATGCACAACGGCGACGAAGTGACTACGAAAGCGTTGCCGGAGATCATCTCGGAGTTGAAGGCGCAGGGTTACACGTTCGTCACCCTGTCCGAGCTTATAGGAAGGCGGTGATTATTTTGGGAGTCGTAGGAAGGACATCGACCGACTGTCATAGAAGTATACTTTGGCTGCAGGCCGGTGTGAAGGAGCAGCCGCACATCGTTTTCGAGAGGTTTCTGATGGCCAGAATCACGTTTGGTGTCGCCTTGGCCGTGTTTGTTTTAGGTTTGAGCGTGGAGGCGATCGGGCTCGAACGCCAGCTCGCCGGCATAACGCTTGGGGCCCAAATGACGGTAGCGCTGAAAAGATATGGAAATCCCACCCGTATATCGGTTGGGAACAACAGCGGACCCGGCTCCGTGGCCGGCAGTCCGGGAGCTCCGTCGCCCGCGGGGATGATGAGAGGCGGCGCAGGCAGGGACCTGTCGCCGTTCGCCGGTCTGGGCGCGGGATTGGGTCCGGGCGCGCTGCCGGGCCTGTCGTCGGTCGGAGGAATGCCGGGGACCGCGCCTATGCCCCTGGGCCTGCTGCCTGGAGTTCCGGGCGCCCCGGGAACCGGCGCGAACGAGCAGCCGCCGGGGTCTGACGATATAAGATGGACTTATGAGCTTCCGAAAGGAAAGACGGTCGAGTTCATCGTGAACGACGGGCTCATTTCGCAGATCACGGTGAGCGGCAGCAAAGCCTTCGAGGGGGTGAAGACCTCCAAGGGAGTCACGATAGGCGACAACTACAAGAAGGTTTTGATGAGCTACGGCTATCCCGACAAGCAGGAGTATGTCGGGAGGTACCTGCGGGTAGGTTACCTGGAGCGAAGCAACATTATGTTCACGCTCCGCGACAGCAAGACGGTTGTGGGGATTACGATCGGGTTTAAGCAGTAGAGGCCGTGCGCCGCGGGAACTGACTTCGCTTTTTTCGATATGTGTGGTTGATGGATGCCGTTCCCGCGGGATAGGAACCCCACCCCAACCCTCCCCTGAAAGGAGAGGGCGCAAGTCCCCCCTCCCGCGAGGAGGGGGAATAGTCTGAAAAAACAGTAAGAAGTGAGGGCCGCGGCGCCATGTTCCGCTATCCGCTGGAGGAGATACGCGGAAGGATAGACATCGTGGAGTTGATCTCCACGTATGTCAACCTTAGGAGAAGCGGAAAGACGCTGAAGGCTCTTTGTCCGTTTCATACGGAGAAAACGCCTTCGTTCATTGTGAACGAAGACCTTCAGAAGTGGCATTGTTACGGCTGCGGGGAGCACGGCGATATCTTCGGCTTTCTGATGAAGATGGAGAATATGACGTTCTCCGAAGCGGTCAGGGAGATGGCGAAAAGAGCCGGGGTTACGATCCAGCAGTCGCCGGCTGAAAGCAAGCAAGAGAGCGACAGAGAGAAGCTGCTGCGCATAAACAGCGTCGCGGCCTCGTTTTTTTCTGAGACTCTGCGCAAGTCGCCGCAGGCTATGGACTACGTGCAGCGGCGCGGGATTTCCGATGACGCGATCGCCAATTACGGTCTGGGTTATGCCCCAGGGGAGTGGCGGGCGCTGGCGGGAGTATTGACCTCGAAAGGTATAAGCCTGCAAGAGGCTGAGAAAGCCGGCATGGTTATCAAATCGGACCGCGACGCCGGCTATTACGACAGGTTTCGGGACCGGATCATCTTTCCGATCCAGGACGTGAACGGCAGGACCGTGGCGTTTGGGGGGCGTTCCATCGGGGACGAACAGCCGAAGTACTTGAACTCGCCGGAGACGGCGGCGTTTGTCAAGAACAAGACTCTCTACGGCCTGAATCACGCGCGAAAGAGTATCGCCCAGGAAGACAGGGCGATCATCGTTGAGGGGTACCTAGACGCTTTGACAGCCCAGTGCGCCGGATTTGGCAATGCGGTAGCTACAATGGGAACCGCACTGACTCCGGAACACGTAAATTTATTGTCAAGGTACACTCACAACGTGGTCATAGCGTTCGATTCGGACTCGGCCGGTATGTCGGCTACTCTGCGGAGCGCGCCGATGTTCGAGCAGGCCGGTTTTGACGTAAAGGTCATGAGTATGCCGCCGGGGAGCGACCCGGACAGCTTGCTGCGCAGTGGGGACGCGGCGGCATTCAGCAGGCTTGTGGCAGAGGGCGCGCCGCTGGTCGAATACAGGCTGGAGCTTCTGAAGAAGAGTTCCGACCTGACGACGGACAGCGGCAAGGCGGAGATGTTGAAGAAAGCCGCGCCGATTCTGGCAGAGGTGGGAAGCGCGGTAGAGCGGGACCGGTATGTGAGGACTCTGGTCCAATACCACCCGAACTTCGGGACCGGAACCGCGCGCGCTGAGGAAAGCATACGACGGGACGTTGAGAGCCAGCTTTTGAGACGAGGCCGGGGATCGCCGAGAGACCAGCGGCCCGCGGCGCCTGCGCCGGAAATTCGCAAACCGGTGGGTTCATCTCTGGCTCTGGCGGAAAAATACTTATTGAGAGCGATTCTCTCCGATCCGGATTACGCGGCGAGAGTCTTTGCCGAACTGGCTTCCGGGCAGTTTGCGTCTTCCGGCGGAAAAACACTGGCGAGCGCGATTGCGGAGCGCGTGTCGGACGGACAGAGTATAACTTGTGACGATCTTGCGGATTCGCTGGCCGGGACTGAGGCCGGTGATCTGTTGAGCGAGATAGTGGTATCGGAATCCGGCCCCGAGATCAACGAACAGGCCGTCGAAGATTGCCTGGCGAAGTTGAGATCGAACTGGAAAAGGCAGCGAATGAAGGAGTTGGCTCCCCTGGTGGAGCGCGGGGAGATCAGCTCAGCGAATACGGAATTTGCGGAATACTGGCGGTTGGTACAGGAATTGCACAACACTGTGTAGAAGAAGTAGGTAATACTCATAGACGGGAATAGCGAAATAATGGAAGAGCAGGGTTTCGGGACGGGGACGTCCCGAAACAATGGACAAATGGAAGCGCGGGGTTTCGGGAAAGGGGTTTCCCGAAACAACGTCTTGGTGTTGAGTCCCCTATTCTCTTACGGTTGCAACCGCTCCCGATGCAAAGGGGGTAACTAAGATGGCAGTCGAACAGTTAAAAGACAGCGAAGCGCTGAGAACGCTTATAGACGAAGGCAAGCGGAAAGGCGTTCTCACGTACGATGAGATAAACGACACCTTGAGCCACCAGGAAGAGCTGGACGCCGAGCAGGTAGACGATCTCCTGCAGACATTCGCCGACGAGGGGATTCGGGTTGTCGAAAAAGGGCGCGAGTTCCCGGACCCTATTCCCGGAGGAGTCCCCGTTGAGCCGGAGGCGCTGACAAGAGGCGCGGCGGCTGAACCGGCGGCGGAAGACCTTGCGGCCGCGGAGACCCTGCCGCTTGACGACTCCGTGCGGATGTGGCTGCGGGAAATCGGTAAGACGCCTCTTCTGACGAATAAGGAAGAGATCTCTCTTGCGAAGCGCATCGAGGCGGGCGATGAGGAGGCCAAAGCCGTCTTGACGGAGGCCAACCTGCGATTGGTGGTCAGCATCGCCAAACGGTACAGCGGCCGTGGGATGTCGTTCCCTGACCTCATCCAGGAAGGCAACATCGGGCTCATAAGAGCGGTCGAGAAGTTCGACTACCGCAAGGGTTACAAGTTCAGCACTTACGCGACGTGGTGGATCAGGCAGGCGATCACCCGTGCAATCGCCGACCAGGCGCGCACCATTCGTATCCCGGTGCACATGGTCGAGACTATAAACCGGCTGATCAAGACATCGAGCCAGCTTCTGCAGGACCTGGGGCGCGATCCGACCTTGGACGAACTGGCGCGCGAGATGGGGATACCGCAGGAAAGAGTGAGCGAAATCATAAGGATAGCGCCGGAGCCGCTGTCGCTCGAAACGCCGATCGGCGAGGAAGAGGACAGCCATCTGGCGGACTTCATAGAGGACCACGAGGCGATCTCCCCCGCGGAGGCGGCGAGCAATATGATCCTCCGCGAGAAGATCGAGGAATCGCTGAACAACCTTACCCCGCGGGAGCGCGACGTGCTCAAGATGCGGTTCGGACTGGACGACGGCTATTCCAGGACCCTTGAGGAGGTCGGGCGGCACTTCAAGGTGACCCGCGAGCGCATAAGGCAGATCGAAGCCAAGGCGCTGAAAAAGCTGCGGCACCCGAGCAGAAGCCGGAAGTTGAGGGATTATCTGGAATAGGAGTCGAAAGAGTCGGAGGAGTCGAAGGAACCGGCCTCGGACATTGTCCGAGGCCGGATTTGCATTTCGGCCGAATTGAAGGTCCCGCCCGTTCAGGGACACTAACCCGCATTATTCACGAAACGTCTGAAGACACTGCAGTCTGCCATAGGCTTTACCGTCCCTCGATACGCCGCCGGAGCGGCTACT
>JAUSGG010000002.1 GCA_030649165.1 Armatimonadota bacterium | reverse complement strand
CTCGCCCATCCCAAACCCCGCGGCGGGAGTGGAAGGGCCGCCCAATTCCTCGACAAGATTGTCGTAACGACCGCCGCCCAGGACCGAATTCTGCGCCCCAAGCTGCTCGCTGACGATCTCAAAAACCGTCTTTGTGTAATAATCGAAACCTCTGACCAGACGGCTCTCGACGGTGAACGGGACGCCTATCAACTCCAGATACCGTCTGACTCCCTCGAAATGCTCCCGGCATTCCTCGTCGAGCGTGTCGAGTATCGACGGCGCGCTCGCCAGCAATTCGCGGCAGCGCTCCACCTTGCAGTCGAGCATACGCAAAGGGTTGGCTTCGTACCTGATCTTGCAGGTTTCGCACATCTCGATTAAGAACGGCTCGACGTATTTGCGCAAAGCGTCTCGATACGCCGGACGGCAGTTCTCGCACCCGACCGAGTTGATCTTCAATTCCAGGCTCTCGATCCCAAGCGACGACAAAAAGCTCATCGCCAGACCGATCACCTCGGCGTCGAGCGCCGGATCGGCTGAGCCAATAGCCTCAACGCCCAACTGGTGGTGCTGCCGGTATCTGCCGGCCTGAGGCCGCTCGTAGCGAAAGACGCTCGATACGTAATACAGCTTGCTCAGAGGGAGTTCGGCCCCCAGGTTATGCTCGACGTACGCCCGCACTACCGGCGCCGTGCCCTCGGCTCTTAGCGTAATGCTCCGCCCGCCGCGATCGGTGAAGGTGTACATCTCCTTGCTCACGATGTCGGTCGTTTCGCCGATGCTGCGGGTGAAGAGCCGCGTGTCCTCAAAAACGGGGGTTCGGATTTCCCTGTAACCGTACGTGGAGCATATCTCCCTGAACCGCCCCTCAACGAACTGCCACTTCGGCGTTTCGCTTGGCAGAACATCGTTTGTGCCGCGCGGCGCGGCGTATTTCGTCATTAAGTCTGTCCCCCCTACTCTGCTTATTCTAGGAAAAGCAGGGGGCGTTGTCAAACGCGGTAACAGTTCAGGAATGGTGAGTGCCTGCCGGGCAACGTCATTCCGAGGAACGAGGAATCTGCTTTTCCGGCTGCTTTACAGAAGCAGATCCCCGTTGTTTCGGGATTTGAGGGTTGGGCGGCATACGCATGCTAGAGCGGACAACTTCCGGTCCCAACCCGGAAATCCCGAAACGGGGCGCTTCCTTGGGAGCGAAGCGAAGAATGACGTGTCTGCGCACTGCCATCAATACAGGCGCATCGTGAATAATCCAGGGTTCTAAGGTTCCATAGGTTCGCAGGTTCGTACGTGCACAGAATGCTACTGTTCACCGTTCACTGGTCACTCAAATCGCCCTCGCATAGCAAATCCGCGCTAACCACGAACCACGAACCACTCCCACGGTTCACCGTTCACTGATGCCCTTTCTTCGACGCCCCGCTGATGCCCACCAGAACGCCGAAGAATATCGCCACCTTGAACGCCGTAAGCCACGATATGTCCCGCGCTATCAGCCCCTGCTCAACGGCGCCAGGGAACAGGTCGGGCATAGTCCACGCCCAAAGCGACTTCACAAGCAGCAGGGCCAGCACAAACGCCCCCGCGCCGAGCGCCAGCGCTCCTGGAATAATAACCGCAAACCACGATTTCCTCATTCGATTAGCTCCTTTCGATCAAGCCTGCGGGGACGAGTTTCCGGTCCGGAGTTCACGAACCACGAACCACGAACCACTCCCACCGTTCACCGTTCAGCGTTCACTCAAATGGCCCTCACATAACAATTCCCCGGCACCCGCCGCACGTAGCCGCGCATCTCCAGAAGCGTCAGAAGCCCTATCACCTCGGAAGCCGCCAGCCCGCTTTCCCTTATGACCACATCCATGTGCTTCGGTTGAAGGTCCAGCAGCTCCACCATCGCCCGTTCGCGCCCATTCAGCTTCTCAAGCGGAAGGTCGAGTTGCGACCTGGCCCCCGGCTCAGTCACCACGCCGAGCTCCTGCAGGATGTCGTCGGCCGTCTCCACAAGCTTCGCGCCGTCTTTGATCAGCTTGTGAGGCGCGCGGCTGCTCTCCTTATCGACCCCCCCGGGCAGCGCGTAGACGTCCCGGCCCTGCTCCCCGGCGAATCTGGCCGTTATGAGAGAGCCGGAGTCCTCCGCCCCTTCGCAAACCAGCACGCCGCGCGAGAGGCCGCTGATAATCCGATTGCGCGCGGGAAACCTCCACTGCTCCGGTTTCGCGCCCAATGGGAATTCCGTGATCACCGCCCCGGATGACGCAATCTGGTTGAACAACTCTTTGTTCTCATAGGGATACGGAACGTCCTGGCCGCACCCCAGCACGGCGATGGTCCGCCCACCGGTCTTGAGCGCCCCGCGATGAGCGAAACTGTCTATGCCGCGCGCGCCTCCGCTGACTATGGCGAGACCCCTCCCGCACAAATCCGAAGCTATCCGCTGCGCCATCACCCGGCCGTATTCGGACGCCTGTCGGGAACCGACGATGGCGACCGAGAACCTGTCGCTCTCCTTGAGCTGCCCTCTAACATAAAGAGCAATCGGCGGATCGTAAATCTGTCTCAGGTTGGCGGGATATTCGTCGTCCGTGAGAGGAACCAGCCGAACGGAGAGTTTGGCCATCTTCTCCAGATCGGCCTCGGCGGCTGCCGCGTCGGAGCCGAGTATCTTGCCGATTACGGCATCTCCCAGGCCCTGGACCTCCGCCAGCCGGCCCATCTGCGCCTGGAATATTTCCGCCGGGCCGGCAAATGAGTTGAGCAGCGCGTGGGCTTTGCGGGGCGCAATCTCCAGGCGCGTCAACCGTATCCAGGCAATCAGCTCTTCCTTCTCAAGCGACATCCGTGGGGTCTCACCTTGCGTTTGACTGAAAGAGTTCAGGAATGGTGGGCGCGGTCCCTTTCGACGCTCGCTCTCGGAAGAGCGCCGGCGCAATCCCCTCTCCCTTGAGGGAGAGGGTTAGAGCCTGCCCTGAGCGCAGCGAATGGGGTGAGGGTGAAATCTTCTCTTGCTTCCTGAACTCTTGCGTCTGACTCCCACTTCCACGCGATATCCGCCCAGTCCTGCAAGAGAATCAAGTCCTCAGGTTCAGTGATTCACGACGTACTGGGTAAGATCATAGTAGACACGATAACAAAGGAGTGGTGAAGAATGTTGGGACGAAGAGAGTCGAGCCTGGCGCGCAAGAGCGCGGAAACCGGTATCAGCAGATTTGACCCCTGGGTGGAGTTGGAGCAAATGAGGAGCCGAATGGACGAGCTCTTCTCCAAAGTCTTCGGCTATACTCCGCTCAGCAAGTTGATCAGTCCGCCTGCATTCGAGCCGGCGGTTGATCTGTGCGAGAGCCCGGACAGCGTGCTGGTGACCGCGTACGTGCCGGGACTGACAAAAGACGATATCGATCTGAATGTAACACCCGATTCCATCACAATAAGCGGTGAGTGGAAGCGCCCGCACGTTGACGACAAGAATATAGTCTGCCATATCAGCGGTATCGCCTCCGGCAGGTTCCAGGTCACTTACGACCTGCCCGCCGAGATAGACCCGAACGGATGCAAAGCTGTCTACAAAGATGGCGTTCTGCAAATCACTCTGCCGAAAACAGAGACCGAGAAGCGCAAGGCGGTCAAGGTCCGGGTCGAGGAATCGTAGGAACTGTTGAGAGTCGAGAGTCGAGGGTTGAGGGTTGGCAGCTAAACCACCCTCACCCTTCATTTATACGTCCTATTCGTCCCATCTGTCCTATTCCTATCCCGCGGGAACGGCCTCATACAACCAAGTCATCGAATATCGCCCAAGTCAGTTCCCGCGGCGCGCCGACTCCCAGGCTGATAGCCAAGCCTCCGATCCTTCGGTAGCATAGAGGCAGCGTCGCTGCCGAAGGAGGCAAACCTGAAACCCTATAACCCCTACAAACCTACAAACCTAGACTCTCTATCCCACCCGCCACCGGCGCAACCTGCCTCTTAAGCGCCCCGCCGTCCTTGAAACACGAGCTTACGCCGGTGACGACCACGTAGCTCCCCTCGGCCCACGACGCCGGATCAGCCGCAACTCTAACGCCTTCGTTCTCAATACCACCGGTCAACGTCCCATCCTTCAGCCCGCTGCCGTCGTCTACATAGAAGTACTTCGGGTCGCTCGTCTGCCTCTGCGTCACCCTGCCGAACACCCTGACGAGCAGTCCGATGTTGTTCGGACCCGACGCGCCCACGATTCCCTTTTGTCCGGCTCCGGTTACAGGATTGTAGCTCAGGTCGGACCCTCCCAACGTCGATCCCGATATCGCAACCGGCGACGCCGTGTAAACGGACGTGTTGGATTTGGCCCACATCGCCGTTACGCGCTTCTCGTCGGTCAGCGGATCGGTCCCGACCATCCCCTTTGCTCCGGCTGATTGACCGGCTGAAAGCCCGTGAGCAGCCATGTCTACTCTGATTCCGCCAAGCGCTCCCGAGCCGTCGGGACACTGGATGTAGAACCCGCCGGACCACGTGCACGTCACCACGCCCACCGTTATCGTAGCTTCCGTATCATTCGGCTCAAGCTTCGCGTCGAGCGAATCGTAACGCATTGGGACTCCGTCCGCCTGCGCCGCGGTTGAGTAGCTTGGGACCTCATCGTAGGCGTAGGCGCAGTAGTAGTGCATTGTCCCATTCGTAAGCGCTTCGTGGACGCAGCTTGTTGCCACTCCGTCGTACACCACCGTTCCATCTGTCTGACTAGTCGGATAACCTGTGGTTTTGGCCAACACTTTCACTCCCACAAGGTCGGCGTCCGCCGGATTCGTCCAGGACAGATTGTTCCGTTCGTTACCCACGATAACGCCAAAAGCAGTCACCGACCCCGGCGGGCCTGTATCGACGGGGATAGCGTTGGCGTTGACTTTGCTTGAGTAGTTGTTCAGCCCGTCGCGCGCCCAGGCGCTGAAGTAATATCTGGTCCCGTTGGTCAGCCCGGTCTGAATGTGGCTTCCCGCGGATCCCGGCGAGCCCGGCTTGTCCACGGCAAGGGTCCCGTCCGTCACACTTATCGGATAGCTTCCGGTCTTGTAACGGAGCAGAGTTCCGATAAAGTCGGAATCGGAGGGATTAGTCCACGACAGACTGATCTGCTGATCTCCCGGAACGGCTGCGAACCCGGTGACTGCGGCCGGCGCAGTCACGTCCGCCATGATGGCGTCACCCCACCTGTCCGGAACTTTCGTCGGATAGGTCGCTCCGCTCGCATTGTCGCGCCAACTATAGACCGTCGTTTGCGCCGAGTCGTTGGTGTTGTCGTTGTCCCTGAAGCAGAAGTCAATGCCGATACTCCCAAGCGGCGGAATATCGGGGTCCAGAGCGGACTTACTTAGCCTCATCTCAAGCCACCACCCCGAAGAGTCTCTCAGCACAACGGACGTGAGGCCGGCAAGAATCTGAGTCTTGTACGTGTCCGTGCACGCGTAGATGTTTTTCTGCCCGTTGGCGTCGATCACGAACTGGATATCGGAGGTGGAACTGCTCATTGGACTCGACCCATGGTCGTGGCTTGGGTCGATGTAGATCTCCACGCAGTCGTTGTTCCAGTTGGAATCGACAGGGCTGGAGTACTGCATATCGCTGTCATCAACGCGCATGAGTAAGTACACATTATTCGTATCGTGCCGGCTGTAAATCCTGGCGGTGTGGTCGGTGGGACTGGTCGGAAGAACTCCGCCCGTCCACCGTCCTCCGTAGTAAACCGTCCCTCCGTCAAAGCCGACGATCCCCATATCGCCGAGCACGTTCTCCCCTCCCCTCACTTTTGTGGTGAACTCGGAGAGGTTCCAGTCGCTCGAGCTGCCGTTCACGGTTATCACGCCGGCCTTCTTCACGTTCAGCGTGCAGACGACGGCCCCGTTCGGCGCGCCGGTCGCGTCGGCCTTGTTCGTCGAGTAGTTGCCTGAGCTGTCGTGGCCCCACGCGCTGTAGTAGTAAGTCGTGCCGTTGATGAGTCCCGTTTGGGTGTGACTGCCGCCGGCGCCTGGCGAGCCGGCTTTGTCGATGACGAGCGCGCCGTCCGTCCGGTCCGCGGGATATCCGCCCGTCTTGTACCGTATCAGCGCTCCATCGAAATCCGAGTCTGACGGATTCGTCCAGGAAAGCACGACCTGCGCATTGCCGCCCGCCGCGGAAAAACCGGTCACGGGGCCGGGCGGTATCGTATCGATAAGCGTCGTGGCGGAGGCGTCGGCCTTGGTGGAGTAATTCGGAACGACATCGTGAGCGAAGGCGGAGTAGTAGTAAGTGACTCCTCCGGCCAGCCCGGTATGGATGTGGTTATCAGCCGCGCCGGGAGAGCCCGGCTTGTCGATTACGAGCGTTCCGTCCATCTCGTTCGCGGGATAGCCCCCGGTCTTGTAGCGGATCAGAGTTCCCGTAAAGTCCGAATCGGATGGGTTGGTCCACGAGAGACTTACCTGTCCCGTTTGCCCCACGGCGGCAAAGCCCGTGACAGGCCCCGGCGGGGTCTCGTCGGGCAGAACCATAAGGTCAAGATCGCCCCACCTGTCGGGAACTTTGCTGGGAAAACCGTCGTTGGATGACTCGGTCCAGGTATAGACCGTGGTCAGAGCGCTATCGTTGTTGTTGTCGTTATCACGGAAGTTGAAGTCTATTCCGATGGCCCCCGTGCCGGGGACGTCCGGATCAAGAGCGCTCTTGGCAAGTCTGGCTTCGAGCCACCAGCCAGTCGCGTCCCTGACGACCGCGGATGTCAGGTTGTTCAGGATTTGCGTCGCATAGCCAGGCGTCGTCATATACACGTTTCGCTGGTTGTTTGCGTCTATGACAAGCTGAATATCCGAAGTCGAGTCGGCAACGGAACTCCAGCCGTGGTCGTGGCCGGGGTCGATGTAGATCTCCACGCAGTCGTTGGCCCAGTTCGATTCAACGGGACTGGAATAGCGCATATCGTTGTCGTCGCATCGGATCAGGAAGTACAGGTACGCCGCGTCGTGCCTGCTGTAAATCTTCGCGGCGTGGTCGGCGGCGTTGGCGGGAGGAAATTGCATGCCGCTTGCGTGGTTGCCGGAGTAACAGACGCCGTTGGTGTCATAGCCGACCACCGCTATCTGCCCGGTCCCCACATCCCCTCCGCCTATCCTCGTCGTGAACTGAGCAAGGTTCCAGTCGGAGGAATTCCCGTCTACGGTTATGGTCCCGCCGAACTTCGACTCCAGGACGGTCGTCGGATTCGCTTGTATGGCGAGGTGCAGGACCCAATCGGACGCATCCGGAGAATCCAGAATCCTGCCGCCCCCCGTGTGCGCGAAATTGCTGACGTTGTAAAAGCCTCCCGTCCTCGGATTCCACCACTCGGCCCGATAGTTCCCGGCGGAAAGGCTGACCGTCATACTTCCCCCGGTCGGGAAGTAGCAAACGTACTCGACGCCGTTTTGCGCCATGCAGTAGCCGCCGCCGGCGGTAATAAGCGACTTGTCCGGGTGGCCATGTATGAAATCCCAACCGGAGAGGGCTTTGAACGCCCTGATGTTCTCGCAGACATCATAGGGGTTCGCAGCCGGCTGCGCGTCCTCGATGTGGAAATTGCCGCCGCTCGTGATAGCCGTCCAGCATATCTGCCTGAGCGCGTCCGGGTTCGTGAGGCCGTTGGCGAACTCGTCTACGTTGACGGCCTTGTTGTAGCTCCACCTCTGTTCGAGATAAGTATTGACGATCGATGGATCGGTCTCCGGCTCTGATCCCCAGTGCTTGTTGACGATGCTCAGAGCCGGCATGGAATAGCACGTGTCCAGGTCGGCTTCGGATTCGATGCTGCTGTAGGACACGAGCCGCGGCGAAGCCGGATAGTTGGCGGTGATATAGTCCTTTACGAACTGCGCATAGTGGTCGGCCCAGCCTGCGCTTGGCGCGTCCCAATGCTCGTTTTCGATCTCATAGAATACGTTCGGATAACCGATCGTCTCGTCGATCATCTTGCGGACATACCGCTCCTGCTGGTTCCGCAGGTTCGGCCTGGAGGCGTAGCCGTAGAACTCAGGAGTGCCGTCGGATGAGGCGACCGGGGTTTCCAGGCCGTTGACGTTGTTATCGGATGCCCAGGGATTGCCCTGCCAGCGGTCCGGCCCGGCGGGGGACATCCCGCAACGATCGAAGAGGTGGATTTCCGCGTACGTCCCGCCGGTGTTCGCCCTGGACATCGCGTCCCGCATTCTGGTCCAGTACGTGGAGTTCCAGGTGTTCATATCGATCTTGTTCCCGCCCATCGGAGCTCCCGGCGTACCGCTTCTCGCCCAAGGCCAGACAGCGTTGGACAAGGCCCACGGCAGGAAGTGCCACACCCGCGAGTATTCGACTCGGCGACTCAGGAGCTGGTTGATGCCGTCGGGGTCGTTGACGTAATCATAGCTCGTGTCGCTGGGCACGATGGACTGGAAGCCGCCGAGCATAACGGGCTTGCCGGTGTTGGCCTCCTGAAAATAGTGAGGGTTGTCCGGGTGCAGGCGGAAATAGCCGGCGGTCGGGTCAAGCGTGCTCGAGTATGCCGGATACCCATACATGGGCAAGCTGTCGTGCGCGTACGCGGCGTAGTAATACGTCGCGCCGCCCGAGACGCCGGAATGGACGCAACTGTCGTTGGTGTCGGGCGAATTGAGCTGGTTCACGAGCAGAGTCCCGTCAGTCGGCCCCGTCGGATAGCCGGTCGTCTTATAGCGTATCAAAGTCCCGGTAAAGGCGGAGTCGCTCGGATTGCGCCAGGACAGGTTGTTCTGCCCCGTCCCCTTGCTGACCGTGAAGCTTCGGACGGAACCGAGCGTGACCACCGCGGGAACGCCGCTCGTTCCCACCCGCACCGAGTAATGTCCTGAAGAGTCGTGGGCCATCAGGCTGTAGCGGTATATCACACCGTTCGTCAGGCCGGTTACGGTGTAGGTTTCGGCGGCGTTGGGGGAACCCGCCTTGTCGACCACCGGGTTTCCGGACATCCAGTCCGCCGGCCAGTACCAGTCGCCCCAGCGTATTATCGTGCCGGTGAAGCTCGCGTCCGGCGGATTTCGCCACGACAGGGTTATCTTGCCGTTTCCGGGGGTCGCTATCACGTCTGATACGGGACCGGGACCGAGGGACGCGACGTTGCTGCCCAGGCCGACATCGTCGATCAGCAGCGAATAGCCGTTGTCGTTCGGCATCGCCTCGAATTGCGCCTTTTGCACGGTATTATTCGGGAGGTCTGGGATGCCCCCCGGACCGTCCAAGTCGAGCTGCCAGATTTGAACGCCGTCCCAATACCATGTGGTCGTCTTCGTGCTGACCACGTGCTTGATGTCGCACTCGTGCCAGTTGCCGTCCATCAGCGATTGGTACGGGCCAAACTGCCCGCCGACGTGAGGTCGCAGCCTCGTCTCATCCCCCAGCCACTCTCCAAAGGGGTTGCCGCCAAACTCCTGCTGATTGGCCATACTGGTCAGATTGGACTTGAAGCACTGTGTCGTTCCGACTCTGGTCGGGCTTTTAACGCGAAAGTGGAAGTATATGATGCCGGTCGAGGGCATGTACCCGTTTTCGGGGTCGTATCCGAACCAGCCATCCTTACGCTGTGTCTGCATTCTGACGCAGTTTGGCGAGCTGTAGTAATACGTGCCGATGAGCATCATCTGGTTGGGACGGTAATCGGTGCCCCACACGCCCTGCGACGCGTCCTGCAGCTCCATTTGCGGATAGTTGTCGAAGTTCGCAAATATGCGCCAGATGACATCATCATGCGGCCCCGCGACGGCGGCAGGGGCCGCGCAGACCCACCCGACGAGCCCCACCGCCACCACAAACAAGCATAGCTTTCCCACTTCCGCCTTCCTCTCTAACCTTCCCCATCCCGCGGGAACGGCCTCATACAACCAAGTTATCGAATATCGCCCAAGTCAGTCCCCGCGGCGCGCTACAAAACTCACTACCGATCCTTCGGTAGCACAGCGGCAGCGTCGCTGCCGAAGGAAGCAAACCTGGAACCCTGAAACCCTACAAACCTATGACCCTACAAACCTACAAACCTAGACTCTCTATCCCACCCGCCACCGGCGCAATCTGCCTCTTAAGCGCCCCGCCGTCCTTGAAACACGAGCTTACGCCGGTGACGACCACGTAGCTCCCTTCGGCCCACGACGCCGGATCGGCAATCACTCTTACTCCCACGTTCTCAGTCCCACCGGTCAACGTACCGTCCCTGAGCCCGCTGCCGTCGTCTACATAGAAGTACTTCGGGTCGCTCGTCTGTCTCTGCGTCACCCTGCCAAACACCGTCACGGCAAGCCCGATGTTGTTCGGACCCGACGCCCCCGCCAGTCCCTTCTGACCCGCGCCGGTTGCGGGATTGTAGCTCAGGTCGGACCCTCCCAACGTCGATCCCGATATCGCAACCGGCGACGCCGTGTAAACGGACGTGTTGGATTTGGCCCAACTGGCGGTCATACGCTTCTCGTCAGTCAGCGGGTCGGTCCCCACCGTCCCCTTGGCCCCGGCCGACTGACCGGCTGAAAGCCCGTGAGCAGCCATATCCACTCTGATTCCGCCAATCGCTCCCGAGCCGTCGGGACACTGGATGTAGAACCCACCGGTCCAGGCGCTGGTCACCACACCCACGGTTATCGTCGCCTGTGTGCTGTTCGCCTCCATCTTGGCGTCAAATGGATCATACCTGGTGGGAATTCCCGTGGCTTGGGCGTAGCTTGAGTAGTTGGGAACTCCATCGTACGCATAAGCCCGGTAGTAGTACGCCGTCCCGTTCGCGAGACTCTCGTGGACGCGGGTTGTCCCCATCGCATTGAACACGACCGTCCCATCAGACGGCCCCGTCGGATATCCCGTGGTCTTCGCCATTATCTTGACCCCGGCCAGATCGGCGTCCGGCGGATTCGTCCAGGAAAGGTTGTTCCGCTCGTTTCCCACGACAACCGCAAACGCTGAAACCGGCCAGGGCGCCGTCATATCGACGGGCGTCCCTATTGCGGTCGCCGCTGACGAATAGTTGGGCGATCCGTCGTGAGCGAAAGCGGCATAGTAGTATGTGGTCCCGTTGACGAGCCCCGAATGGACCACCGCGTCGTTCGCGTTGCGAGCGCCGGCTTTGTCCACGACGAGAAAGCCGTCAGTCGCGCTCGTCGGATACCCGGTCGTCTTGTAGCGGATCATCGTTCCGGAGAAATCGACGTCCGCCGGATTGTGCCAGGTGAGCGTAATCTGCTGCTCCCCGGCCCCCGCCAGAAAGCTGGTCACCGGCCCCGGAGGGGTTATGTCGGCAAGGGCGGCGTCTCCCCACCTGTCGGGGATTTTGCTGGGGAAGCTCGACCCGCTTGAGCTGTCACGCCACGAGTAAATGGTCGAGTCGGCGGGGTTCCCCATGTAGTAAGTCGGATCGGGATTGTCGTTGTCCCTGAAAACGAAATCCACGCCGAATGACCCGGTGTTCGGCATGTCCGGATCGAGCGCGCTCTTCTGAATTCTCGCCTCCAGCCACCAGCCTGCGCCGTCTCGGACCGCCGCGCACGTTACCCCGTTTGTGACCTGCGTGGCGTAACCGCTCGTGGTCATATAAACGTTCTTCTGCCCGTTTGCGTCCAAAACGAGCTGCGCGTCGCTTGTTGAGCCGCTGATCGGGCTTGCGCCGTGATTGTGACTCGGGTCGATGTAGACCTCGATGCAATCGTTCGCCCAGTTCGAGCCGACGGGATTGGCATAGCGAACGTCGCTGTCATCACAGCGGACGAGAAGGTAGAGATATGCCGAATCGTGACGGCTGTAGATCGTCGCCGTGTGGTCCGCGGCGCTCAAAGGCAGGGCGGCGTCTGTCCACCGCCCCCCGTAGTACAAAGTCCCTCCGTCAAAACCCACTATGGCCTTGTCGCCCGCGACTGCCTCCCCTCCCCTCGCTTTGGTCGTGAAATCCGATAAGCTCCAGTCATCGGTCGTCCCGTCTATGGTGATCGCCGCTGAAACCTTCTTGACGTTTATGGTCGCCCCGCTCGCGCCGCCGGGCGTGGCGTTGGCGTCGGCCTTTGTCGAATTGTTGCCGGGTGTATCGTGCGCCCAGGCGCTGTAGTAGTAGGTTGTCCCGTTCACAAGACCGGTATGAGTGTAGCTGTCGCTCGCGTTCGGCAATCCGGATTTGTCCGCGATGAGGGTCCCGTCCGTCGGGCTCGTCGGATAGCCGGTCGTCTTATAGCGAATGAGGGTTCCGATGAAATCGCTCTCCGCGGGATTCTGCCAGGAAAGGGCCACCTGCTGCACCCCACCGGCCGCGGCAAAACCTATTACCGGCCCCGGCGGAGTCGTGTCGGGCGGAACGGGCATGGCCTGGTAGACCGCCATAGACGAATAGTTAGGGACGGCGTCGTGGGCGAAGGCGGCGTAATAGTAGGTGGTTCCGTTCGTCAAGCTCGTGTGAGTATAACTGTCCGTGGAGTACGGCGCGGCGGCGCGGTCCGCGACGAGCGCGCCGTCGGTCACGCCGGTCGGATAGCCGTTCGTCTTGTAGCGGATCATGGTCCCTGTAAAGTCGGCGTCGGCGGGATTGCGCCACGACAACGCAATCTGCTGATTTCCCGCGGTCGCCGTAAAACTCGTGACAGCTCCCGGTGGAGTCGTGTCCGGCGGGGCGGGAGTTGCGCCGGCGTAGGCCGGTGTGGAGTAATCCGGCGTCGCGTTGTGAGCGAAGACGCAGTAGTAATAAGTGGTTCCGTTCGTCAGTCCGGTGTGGACGTACCCATCGTCCGAGCCGGGCGTGTTGGGTTTGTCTATCACGAGCGCGCCGTCCGTCGGACCGGTTGGATATCCGGTCGTTGCAAACCTGATCGTCACGCCGGTAAACCCGGCGTCGCTCGGATTATGCCACGACAGCGTGTTCTGCCCGTTGCCCTTTGTGGCGACAAACGCCGTCACCGGGCCGGTACCGGGCTGGGGGATGTTGATGTAGAACCCGCCGTTGTCCTGAGGAGCGGGCCAGTTCGCGGAATCCGTGTTGGGAGACCACGACCCCCATCCCGTGCTGTTGTACAGGCGCACGAACGCCCACAGATGCGTCCCCGTGGGCAGCGGCGTGGTCACCTGATGATATCCGGGGTCGCCAGAGACGGCAAATGTCGAATCGTACAGTATATTCGCCCCGATGGTAGGAGTCGCGTCCGCTTCGGTGTTCACCCTCACTTGCGCCTGCGTGACCGCGGCTACTACTCCGATATCGGCGGGCCAGGTGATCGTCGGAGTGGTCGAGTTGACCGTGACGCCGCCTGCGGGGCTTAGCTCCATCACCACGGGCTTGTTGGTCGCCTTGAACCTGAAGGTGTTGGAACTCCAGTAGCCGTTGCCGTCGCTCCAGGGAGTCGTCGATTCGTCCGCGTCCTCCCCGTTACACCCGTTGCGGCCCCTGACCTGGACATAGTAGACCTGCCCCTCGACCATATCCCGCGGCCTGGGCGAGATCATGTTCATATCGAGCGTATCGTTGTCCTCGATGAAGAAGTCCGTTTGCCAGTAATCGTTTCCGCCGATGGAGGTGTAGTCGTTCCCGCCGGGCGTCGTGCCGATGCGGACTTGCGACTCGTTATGCGGAATCGACGGAGGAATCGTCCACTTCAGAGTCGGAGGTCTGAGCGGACGCGCCCAGCCGCCATCGGCGTGAGACGTGATGGTAGGTCCGAGCGGGCGATCATCCCTGATACGGCTGTAGGAGAAATCCATGCCGGACGCGCTCCACGGCTGCCAAACCCCGTTGATCTTCACCCTTACATACACCCAGTACGTAACGCCTTCCTGCAGAATGTTGATGTAATCGGCCGTATAGTGCTGCTTCGTGACGTTCGGCTGTTTGATGTTCTGATACCAGTCGTCCGCGTCCGGGTTCGCACTGTAATCGAAGACCTTCACCTCGTAGCCAACGTGAGGATCGACCACCCAATGGATGGTCGGCGAATCGACAATGCAATCGAATGGCGAGAACACGTAGGGCCCGGACCACGAAGTCGAGCAGCCCGCCGTCGGCATCGTCATCTCGGGAATACTCCTGCCGTATTTCGATCCCAGCTTGATGTCGTCGATCTGGAGCTTGAACGTGGAGTGCAGCCCGTTGTTGTTGAGCATTATCCACTTGGTCCCTTTGGTGGGAATGGCCCATTTGTCGCTCAGGTCGCGGAAGTTGCAGGTGTATTTCTGAACGCCGTCGACGTACCAGGTCGCATCCTTGGTGACAGTGTCGAACGTGACGTCCAACTCGTACCAGCG
Source organism: Armatimonadota bacterium (assembly GCA_030649165.1). Lineage (GTDB taxonomy): Bacteria > Armatimonadota > UBA5829 > UBA5829 > JAUSEB01 > JAUSGG01. Next base: position 3,202 of record JAUSGG010000002.1, on the reverse strand, counting down.
AGCGGCGACAAGCGAGGTGGTCGGTCCCTGCACTGTGCCGTCCGCGCCCGAAGGCCAGACCGTTCTCTCGTCCGCCCTCCAGCAGACACTGTCTTTATACTCTTCGTCCCTGAGACTGATCGTGAAGGTCGTCCCGGCGCCTCCGCTCTGACCGCGGGGGCTCATTATCCGGCAGTGGAAATACAGTGCGCCGCCCTTGGGTTCCCACGACATCAGAATAGGATGCGTGGGGCTCCTGCTCGTCGTCGCCCCGGTCATCTCCACACACCTTGTCGGGTTTTGGGGACAGCCTCCGGATATGACCTGGAACTCGACTCCCCCGCCCCACTGCTCGTTGGAAACGTCCCCGAGGTTGCCGTTCGCGTAGGTGTCGAACGTGTCGCTCCAGACCCAGTAGGCGTTCGGATGCTGCGCCTGCGCCGAGGATGAAATGCAGACTGCGATCGCCACAAGGGCGACCAGAAGAGTCGTCTTCAAGTATTCGCTCCTGTAAACACGCTGCCGGCGGCTGCCACCAGGCCGCCGGGCCTTCGGATCAGAGCGTCCAGGGCGGCTCCACATCGTATTGTGGCGTACAACATGGGCCAATATATACCAGATAGACAATTACATAATGGCGTTCAATGGATTACTTGTCAACGCCGTGAGAGCAAAACTGGTAACATTACCAGTTTGGGGAAGGTTGGCGGTTGGCAGATGTCTGATGGGTCCGACTCCTCCGACTCTTCCGACTCCCTCCTCGATCGCCCCAGACATCCATGTCTGGGGCGCACATCCCGGGACATCCATGTCCCAACGGACCCACCAACCCTCTCGAACCCCTCAACTCTCTCAACTCAGCGCTCAGCGCTCTTTCCTCCTCCCTTGACTCCATCTCCACCTGATGTATAATCTAACCACATACCCTCCCGTCTCCTTCAAACCATGAAGCAAATTCCTTCCAAGTACAGATCCGGGGTCACGCTGCGAGCCATAATCATCGGGGCGCTCTTGATCCCACTGAATAGTTATTGGATCTACCTGATGGAGATCATCCGCTACGCCGGCCACCCCACCACCATCTCTCTCTTCTATAACGCGATCTTCGCGCTGTTCATGCTGATCGTCGTCAATTCCATCCTCAAGAGCCGCATTCCCAACTGGGCGCTGAGTCAGGGCGAGTTGTTGACTGTCTACATTATGATCAACATATCTTCCGCCCTGGTCGGCCACGACTTCGTGCAGGTGCTGGTCCCGATCATGACCCATCCGTTTATGTATATGACGGCGACCGACCCCGCGCAGGCGACAATCCTGCACAATGTGCCGCGTTGGCTGTCCGTGCAAGACAAGGATGCCGTGTATAGCTTCTACCACGGAGCGTCCACCATCTATAACGCGCACCACCTGCGCGCCTGGATGGTCCCCGCGCTCTGCTGGAGCGGATTCATCATAGCCATGATGTTCGTGTTTCTGTGCGCAAACGTGCTTCTGCGGAAGCAGTGGACGGAAAACGAGAAACTCGCGTATCCTCTGGTGAGCCTCCCGCTGGATATGACCGCGGAAAAGTCGAGCCTGTGGCGCAACAAGTATCTATGGATAGGATTTGCCATCGCTGCGTCCATAGACATCATCAACGGCCTGAACACGATGTACCCAAACATCCCCCATATCCCCATTAAACTCGGGGACCAGGGGCCCCTGTTTACCACCAAGCCCTGGAATGGTATCGGTTGGCTGCCGACCCAATTCTACCCGTTCGGAATAGCAATCGGCATGCTTCTGCCCATAGATCTGCTGTTCTCCTGCTGGTTCTTCTTCTGTCTGTGGAAGGCCCAGCTTATCGCCGCCACTTACTACGGCTGGAACATCATCCCAGGGTTTCCATTCACATACGAGCAGTCCTTCGGCGCCTACATGGGGCTTGCGCTCTTCGCTATCATGATGAGCCGGAAGCACTTCTGGAACCTCATCAAGCATTTCTTCTACAGGCGGACGGATCTTGACGACTCGGGAGAGGCGATCTCTTATAAGAAAGCAATGTGGGGAGTTCTGCTCGGCTCAGTTTTCCTGTTCTTGTTTTCATATCTGGCCGGGATGTCCCCGTTGATCATCCTGGTGTTCTTCGCGATATACTACGCGCTGATCCTCGCCATAACCCGGCTCCGCGCTGAGCTTGGCGTGCCCGCCCACGACCTGCACTGGGCGGGACCGGACAGGCTGATTCCGACAATCGCCGGGCCGGCCAACATTAGTCCGAGCAATCTCACAATGCTGAGCATGTTCTTCTGGTTTAACCGCGCGTACAGATGCCACGCTTCGCCGTGGCAGCTCGAGGGTTTCAAGATCGCTGAGAGATCGGGCATGAACTACAAGCGACTCTTCCTGGCGATGATGTTCGCGATCGTGTTCGGGACATTCGTCGCCTTCTGGGCCAACCTGCACCATCTGTACAAAGAGGGCGCCGCCACCCTGCCCTCGCCGACCGTTCCTTTGGTCTACGGCTCCGAAGCCTACAATCGGCTCAGCGTGTGGCTGGCGGCGCCGACGCCTCCCGACACGAAAGCCGCTACCGCAATCGGAGTCGGGTTCGCCATTACTATGGTTGTCGATTGGCTGCGGATCAAGCTCCCGTGGTTCCCGCTGCACCCGGTCGGATACGCCATCTCCGGCACATGGTCGATGGGACTGCTGTGGGTCTCGATGTTCATAGCCTGGCTCGTGAAGCTGCTGATGCTCCGTTACGGCGGGCTAAAAGCCTACCGCGCCGCGCTCCCGTTCTTCCTTGGAGTCATACTCGGCGAATGCATCGTCGGCGGGACCTGGACACTGATCGGCGGTCTCTTCAACGTGCCCACCTACGCCTTCTGGCCGTGAGGGAAGGAGTCGGAAGAGTCGGCGGAGTCGAATGAGTCGAACCTGTCCCCCCTCCTCTTAGGAGGGGGCTAGGGGGAGGTTCAACTAACAACTCTCAACCCTCAACTTCCGTTGTAACTGTTCACGATTAGGTAGACTGTCGGTCGTTATTCCTCCGTCCTCGGAAGAAGACGAGCGTAATCCCCTCTCCCTTGACGGGAGAGGGTTAGCCCGGATTATTCATGAATGATACGTTGTACCGCCCCTCGATACGGTCCCGGAGGACCTACTCGGGGACGCGGACTTGTTGTTTTCGTGCCGGAAAAGCATAACTCCGCGTTCCCGAGTAGCCGCTCCGGCGGCGTAT
>JAUSGG010000258.1 GCA_030649165.1 Armatimonadota bacterium | reverse complement strand
TTCAACTCAACTGACGAACTCGTTGCCAAAATCATTGACTACATAGAAAGGTATAACCAAAGCGCGCGGCCCTTCCAGTGGACCTACACTGGCGATCCGCTTACAGTATAAGTCAACTCAATTATGGAACGCACTACTAGTAATGGACTACACGACAAATCGCACGACGGCCATACTCCCTTTTCGGGAACAGTAAGTGATCCGACTTTTCTAGGAGGGACAGCCAACGGGGGGACGGCGTTTGATGATCACAAGGTCTTCTCGCATCCCGGTCCATGCAACAATACGTCTTGTACGGCCCATCAATTGTACCAGTGGGCTACGAGTTGGCCAAATGCGCCGGAAGCTTATGCAGACCCGGGCGATTACACGTGGCACACCGTTGGTGATTTCAGTATTGTCCGAACGGTGATCGGGCCGTTTGACGATGGGCGCTGGCAATACAAGATCACGAAGGACAGCGGGAACGGAGAATGTACAGGACCGCGCTTCATCTGTGGAACTTAGGAGGGCTTATGAGGCAATCATGCAGTGTTAGCGTCCGTGGCGGCGCGAGCGTTTTGCAGCGGATTGGACTGGCGTTTGTCGTAGCGATCATCCTGGCCGCTATTCTGGCGAGCGTAACAACCCCGAGGGAGGTCCAATCCACCATCGTCGCGAAATCGGGTGATCTGAACTTGCGGTTGACATTAATCACCCAAGGCGGCGCCATTACGATGGGAGAGCCGCTAATAGCTAGGATTGATCTCACCAACAGTTCTGGCGATGCGGTGGAGGTGAACCTGGGTAACAATCTGAATCCAGGCACATGCCTGGAGATTCTCGACGACAAAGGCGAATTGCTTGCGTCAACTCCACGTCCCGAACCCCACGTGGAGGGAATGAAGATGATTCGCACGCTTGAACCCGCGCAAGTTTACTCACAGCACTGGGTGGTGTCCGCACTATACCAGTTCAAGCGCCCAGGCGTTTATACAGTGCGCGTGCGGCAACTGCGGTTTGCCGACGCCCTTCCTGTCTTGGCGGAAGACGAGGCGCAATTGCGGGTCTTGCCCTTTAACCGCACTCTGTTAGAGGCCCGATGCGATGTGATCTTCAGGGAAATGCGTGGTCTTACGAAAGGCCAAAAGCTGCCGCTCAGCGCTTACACAAAAGCGCTTTATTCAGTAAGGGACGAGGCCGCCCTGCCACACCTCGAGTGGATGGGAAGAGAATGGGAAGATAAGCATGCCTTCATCGCTCTTCGGCGCATCGGCACAAAACGCGCCACAGATATCCTGTCAAGACTCTCAAGCAGGCAGGATGGCGCCGGGAAGGCCGCCCGCCGTGCTTTGGAGAAGCCGTTGGACAAGACTGACATTATGTGGGAGATGAATTACTACTAATGGTCTCCGGGAGAACGTAGAATGTATCACTCACCAAGCGGGAAACGCCATGGCTCGTACTTCGCGAAATTGAGGCGCGCATCACCCGGCTGGCGGTCTGCCTTGCCAACCACACGTACCGGGCGCGCTGTATGCGCTGTGCTCCTTTGGGCGTTCTTCAGCGCGACCGGCTGCGCAGAGTGTGCCAACGATACGGCGGATGGATGGGTAGTCGTTGTCAACTTGGATGACTTGTCCGGGTCCACAATCGCTCTAACGACCGACAAGTCGATCTCTGAACCTGGGGATCTGATAAGGCAATGTCGGTCAGCGGGGCTGCGTGTCTTGACGGATCCCACGGGTCGGATTGTGGCTGCTACTGGGCTCTCGCGCCTCTTGGCAGACGCATCCAAATATACCGACCTTTCGGACCGCGCGCTTGCAGCCGCGATACTCCATCAGTGTACACCAGAGCAGTTGGTTCCCCGGGACAAAGGGTACATATCGCTTGAGAACTTGACCCAGCCGCAAGCGGTCGCAGCTCGGGAGATCGCGCGTAGACGCGGGTTGATTGAAGCGATAGGCAGTTCCACAAACGCCGGCGCGCATCTGTGTGTCGGGATGTGGAGCGGCTGGACCGTTCATCTGGTTGGTGAGGGACAGACTGGCATGCGGCTCTGTCGAAAGCTAGATGTGGCTCCTTCCCTTCCCACAGAAGGGGTGATTGCATCTCCCTATTTGTCTGGCTCCCCTCTCTGGTTCGCCTGGTCTCCGCCAGCGAGGACGGCGGATGAGAAAGGCTTCGATGTTAGAGCTGATACATATACGATAGGAGACCTGGCGAAGCGGCTGTCTTCCTGGGGTACGACGACAATTACAGCGGATTCATCGGTAAGCAACACGCGTATATTCGCGGCAGCGGTTGGCGCCCCCCTGAGAAATGTCTTGTGGGCGCTCGGCGTAGCGACAGGGTTGCAGACAGAAGACGAAACCAACCCGACTGGAGTTACTGAGAACCTGGTTCCGAGGGGAGCAGGGACGTCACCGACCGGTGCGAGCCGAAATTCGTTCCTCCCAGTGCCGCAGATTGGGTATTACTCGGCAGCCGATTCACCTGTCGGTCGAACGCTGCTTTTCAAAGCGAACGATCACTCTGGTCGTGCGGGGGAAGGATCACGCATCTGGATACTGTCCGACCTGCCGCTCCTGTACCAGAACGAGATTAACGAAGCCTGGAAGGTTACCAGCAAACACTTTGGCGAAAGTAACGTGGCATTTAGTCCTGAGCATACGTTCGTGCTTTGGACGCAGTCCATAACAGTGTCTGTAGAACTGCAGTCGGCAGACGGCGCCGGATCAGGCGTGGAGTTTGCGTTTCCAGTTCTCTGATCAGGGCAAGGGGATGTGCCGCCGAACCCAAGGGCCTCGGCCGGATCTTCGGAACGGACGCGTTGGCCGTACCAGGCAGTCCAGACAGAGCATATCAATTACTTAGGGAGACGGGAGCATTAGAATGAAACACCTGCATCACAGCATTGCATTGAGTATTATGATTATCTCTATCATGGTCTGGTTTGCCCCTGTGCCACTCCGTGCCGCGTCGGAAGAAGATGCCGAAGCCATCTATGTCAGAGGTGAAGAATACGCGGCTATCGGCTGGCATTCTGAGGCTATTGCGGCTTGGCAGACGGTCTTGGATGACTACAGCGACCAGAAAAGAGTTTGCGCGAATGCCAAACTCGGTATCGGGCGGGCGCGTGAGGCTATGGGGCAGATCGAAGCTGCCCGACAGCAGTTTGACGAGCTGACTCAGTCCTATCCGGACTTCCGCCGCCAAAACGCCGAGGCGCTCATAGAGATCGGCGCGATCCTTGAGGGAAAACGGGAGTTCAACAACGCCATAACTACCTACCGGTCTGTTATCACCAACTACTCCGGCATGGGCGCGCAGTGTGCCCGGGCAAAACTTCACATTGCCGATTGTCTTGCGGCGATGGGACAGGTAGACCAGGTACTCGTAGAACTGCAGGGTCTGCTGCGGGATCACGCGCCGGAACGCGAACAATGCGCGCAAGCATTGATGAGAATCGGCCAGATCCAGAGCGAGAGAAACCAATCACAGCAGGCGACCGCCCAATTCGAGAAGGTTCGAGCTGACTATCCCGATATGGAGTTATGGTGCGCTGAGGCGCTCCTTTGGCTGGCGGCCACGCAAGCCAGGGCGACACAAAACGACGCCGCTCTTGCGACATACGCAAAGTTGCTGAATGACTACCCGACGCACAAACCGCAGTGCGTAAAAGCAGCGGTGGGACGTGCCGCTCTCTACGAGCAAATGAGCAAGCCAGCGGAGGCCGTAAGGGAATATGCCTCCGTTCTGAAAAGCTACCCAAGTTTCAGACGTCAGGCCGATACTGCCAAGTCCCGCATTGACAGCCTTCTAAGCACGACATCCCTACCGCCTCCTGAACTTGCCGAGGTTCAGCAAACAGTCGCGCATTATGTTGAGATCAGAGACAGTGTGGCGATGGGTGATACGGAACAGGACTTGGCGGAAAAATCGGGTGTCGCCCCGGATTATGTAGCGCTGCGGTCTGACCGGGTAACAGCTTTGATGAGAAAAGGCCAGGCGTTTAGAGGCCTGCAGCAGTATGATTCAGCCATAGCTGAGTTCCAGAAAATCCTCGCCAACTACGACGATACGCAGGAGTGGAGAGCGGAAGCCCGCTTGCAAATGGGCAAGACGGAGTGGAAAGCCGGCACATTGAGCAAAGCCCTGGGTACGCTTGCGACACTGATTGCCAACGAGGGCTCGGCCACTTCTCAATGCGCGGACGCGACGCTTTTCCGTGGGCGAATATTCGAGCAACTTGGCGAAAATGAGAACGCAGCAGGCGAGTACCGCAACGTGATAAGCAAGTACTCAGACAAGAAAGGCCGGTTCAGCGAGGCTCGCTACCGGCTGGGCTGTCTGCTCGGTAAGATGGGCAATCGCAGTGAAGCCCTGGCGGAATTTGAAAGGCTTTACACCGACGGCACATGTTTGTCGAGCTTCGCCGTCCAGGCAGTGGAGGCGAGCGCGCAGATGCTCGTGTCAGACAGAGATTACAGCGCAGCGGTGGCCGCCGCCGACGGTGCGTTAACCCAGTATCCTTCTCCGGGCCGTACACGTGGTCGTCTGCTCTTCATCAAAGGGATGATTCAGTGCGACGCGCGGCGGTACACTGACGCAGCGACGACCCTGCGGGAAGCCGTAGCTCAGCCTCCGCAGGACCGAACCGCGCTTCATCAGGCGCAGATGCTGCTGGCTCAGGCTTATCTTGAGCGTCACGAGAATCAGGCTGAGGCGCGCGTCTTGCTGCAGTCCATGTTGTCGGACGAGGGCTGGACCCGCGAGGAGAAAGCTCGTATCAGCGAGTACATAGGTTTCTGCTATCGGAAGAACAGCCCCGAGGCTGAAGAATCGTTCACGACGACGATTAACGATTACGCAGGCACGGCATCCGCGGCTGATTGCTATTTCCACCGGTCTCTTTGTCGCAGCGCCAGGCAGGCCTATATCGAAGCGGCCGCCGACATCGAGATGATCAAAGTACCCTATCTGCAGCACTATGCCTTGGGCGACTACTATGCGGCCCAGGGAAAGAAGGCAGAGGCAGCATCTGAGTACGAGCAGGTATATCCCAATCTGCCCGCCAGCTTCCGGGGCTCCTATTTCGAGCCGTACGCCGCTTACGTCAGATTGGTGGAGCTGTACCGTGAGTTGGGTGACGAGGGGCGAGCATCCGCGGCTTCAGAGAAGATGAGCCAAATCCTCACTGATCATGTTGCGGCGGCGCCGTAGAGGCGGCGCAGGAACCGACCGGGCCTGAAGATCGATCCGCTACGGCGCTCTCCCGAGGGACTCAAGTTGCCAGCCGCCAACCACTAACCACTCTCCCCTAATGCCCGTGGCCGATCCCCTGTTGATGCATCTTCCGGTGCAAGACCTGCCTTGCCCGCTCGAATATCGCCTTCATCGCCAAATGCCTGTCCTCGTCGAAGCGAACGGAGAGGGTGTCGAGGTAAGTCATCCCGCCGTCGATGAGCGTCAGCATATAGCTCGCATCCGATTCGCTGAACAGCTCTTCGCCGCCGGCGACAACGTACACTGGCGAGGTGTGCGCGCCGAGGTGTATGGGCCAGCAGTGATGGATCATCGACAGGCTCGAACACCTTGCGGCGATCCAGCAGCTTCCGCTGACCTTGATCTTTTCGCTCAGCGAGAGCTGTTTTGCGCCGGCCGCATTGTAAGTCGAGGCCGCGACCTTGCCATTGACGACGATCTCCATCTTGTGAACCGGCCAGGCGCATTCCGCCGTCGCCTTGACTTCGAGCGTCCCGCCTCCCGCCGGCAGTTGGATTTCGTCCCCGATAGAACGGCCTTCGACCGTCAAATCCATAATCGGTCCGGAAGTGGTAAACGTCCGCCCGGCGCGGACCGCCTTTCCCCAGTTATCGAACGAGAACTCATCGCTGGGATCGAGCTTTGCGTAGGTCCTGACGCCGCCTACCGGCATACCCGCGCTCATCTTGTCGGTCCCGCCGACCGCGGCCACTCTGCAGCCGCAGTTCAGGTAGCGGTACCATTCGTTGAAGTGGAAGACGTCGAGGGTTTCGTTCTCAGGCGAGGCAAACTGCCGCAATTCCACGCCGTCCATCTTCTCCAGTAGCATATAGACCGGCTCCTCGCAGATGGGGGAGGGGAAGTGAGGCCGGATGACGACGCCTTCCCTTTCCCTGCATACCTCTGCCCATTCGGTAAGGAGCATCTGGTCGGGATCGCCCACGAATGCCTCGTCCGGCCCGCCCGCGCACATCGGGAACACGGGATCTCCCTGCGTTCCGAGCATCGAGATGTGTCCCAGCATGTGGTTGCGGTTCTCGGTGCCCACCCAAACGAGAGTGTCGTCCTGCGAGCAGCCGGACAGCGCGCCCGTTATGTCCGCGACGTTGGTGAAAAGGCGGCCCCATTGGGAGGCCAGGAGGTTGATCAGGTTCAGCCCCTCCGCTTGTCCTTCGAGCCACGCCGTCTGGGGAGTGATGAAGTGAACGTGCGTATCGGCGGTCACCCAATTCCTGCCGCGCTGGTCGGTCCAACGGGAGATACCGAGGTTAAGATCGCGTTGCCCTGGCCTGATCGACAGCTTCTGCCGCACGGGCGCATACTCGAAGCCTTTGAACATCTCCACGTACACATCGCCTTCGGGCAGCTCGATCTGAAATTCGCCGGGCACGTAGGCGTAGCTCGTATTGCCAAGCTGCAGGTCACCGCCGTAGTCCTCAAACCAGTTCTCGTTTACGACCTGATGATGGCCATAGGGCGGGATGTACTCGCCGTGGCTGCCGCGGAAGTGAATCCTGGTCGGCGTCGGCTTGCCGGTCGAGGTGTCGATCACGCTCACGCGGACCCAGGTTCTTCGCCCGCCCAACAGCTCGATTCGGGCTTTCCCCCCGTCGCTCTGTGACTTGCCCTCTTCGAACGCCTTGCCGAAGTCGATCTGATAGTCCTGATCGCCGGCTTTGACCGAAAGCGTCGCGCCGAGCGCGCCCGTGGCCTCGATGAGGAACTCGTTGGAAGGCTCCGGCCCCTGTCTCTTGCCGCCGAGACCCGCGTCCGGACTTGCAAGCCATGCCTCGTCAACGTAACCCGGGACCGAATATGTTCTGATGATATCGCCCATATCGATTTGCGTCAGCAGTTCCGATTCCAACACCGCTTCCGGCAGAACGAGCTTATAGATCCGCCGGGGAACGTGGCGGAGCGGGTGTCCCGGTCCGTTGTAGAGCGTCATTCCGATCACGGCCATCAGGCCGGAGACCGGCTTCAACGTGACGGACTCCAGTTCGGATTGCGAGTCGGGCAACTCCAGCCCGTAAGTAAACCCGCCGAAATGCGGGCCGGCCCCGGCCATGCCGACCTGGAGCCGTCCCCAGGGCATTACCGGATCGCCATCTCTGACGGCTCTCCTCATACTGGCGTGCTGTGCCGCGAACGCGCCTCGTCCCCAATCCGTCGGGCAGTTGACTTCGAACCGCATCCGGATCGGCTGCGTGTGCTCGCTGCCGTTCTTGTACCGGACGACGAACTCGGCCAGTTTCTCGCCGCCGCCGGCATTGGCGCTATGGTCTTCGGGAAAGTCGGCAAGGTGTAGAAAGCAGATGTGAGTCGCCGATCCAGACAGAGGCACGGTGACCTCTCCCGACTGCGGACGCAAGGTGACGATGCAGGGACGCTCCAGTTCCTGCACCCCCAGGCTGAACGGTATGCCCCAGGATTTGACGAGACCGCGCGGTATCAGCGCGAGGTCGCCCGCGGCGCGCTCGTGCCATGTCGGATCTTGCGTGGAACCTTCATGAAACTTGGCAGGGGAGTTGTAGCGCCGGCCAAGCGGAATGGGGCGGAAGCGGTTCATCAGTTGTACCTCCAGTAGGGAATTGGACGTTAACTGATTGTAGCGCTTTCAGGCAGAATCTGAACAGACCTTAAGGTCATCCGAAGCAGAATCCGCAGGAATTCAGGCAGGACCCGCGGAAAACTGCAGAGGATATTCATCAAAGCAAGCAATCAGGAGAACACTAATGCAGGAATTCTTCCCCAACGTGAAACAGATCAAGTTCGAGGGTCCCGATTCGAGGAATCCTTTCGCTTTCAAACACTACAACTCGGGCGAAAAGGTCCTTGGCAAGACGATGGGGGAGCGCCTGCGTTTCGCGGTGTGTTACTGGCACACATTCAAAGGCACGGGGAGCGACCCGTTCGGGCCAGGGACGTTCATCAGGCCGTGGGATGCGTCCGGCGACGAGATGAAAGTCGCGGAAATGACGCTCCAGGCCGCCTTCGAGTTCTTTAGCAAACTCGGCGTCGGCTTTTGGTGCTTCCACGACCGCGACATAGCCCCGGAAGCCGATAGCCTTGCCGAGACCAACGCCAGGCTGGACAAGATCGTCGGTATGGCCGAGAAACTGCAAGACGACACGGGCGTCAAGCTCCTCTGGGGCACGACGAACGCATTCTCGCACAGGCGTTTTATGGCCGGCGCGTCAACCAACCCATCTCCGGCCGTCTTCGCCTACGCGGCAAGCCAGGTGAAGAAGGCGATGGAGATCACCCACCGCCTCGGCGGCAGCGGGTACGTCTTTTGGGGAGGCCGGGAAGGATACGAAACTCTGCTCAACACGAACCTCAAGCGCGAACTGGAGCATTTGGCGATCTTCCTGCGCATGGCCGTCGATCATAAGAAGAAGATCGGCTTCGGCGGACAGCTTTACATCGAGCCGAAGCCCAAGGAGCCGACGACTCACCAATACGATTTCGACTGCGCGGCGGTCTACGGGTTCCTCATCAAGAACGGCCTTGCCGGCGACTTTAAGGTCAACGTCGAGGCCAACCATGCCACGCTGGCGGGGCATACGTTCCATCATGAGCTTGAGTTCTGCGCGGCGAACGGCATCCTCGGTTCGGTGGACGCGAATCGCGGGGATTTGCTCCTCGGCTGGGACACCGACCAGTTTCCGACCAACATCTACGACACGACGCTGGCGATGTACACCATCCTGCGCGCGGGTGGTTTCACGACGGGCGGGTTGAACTTCGACGCCAAAGTCCGGCGGCAGTCAGTCGATGTCGAGGACCTGTTCCACGCACATATTGGCGCAATGGACGCCTTCGCCCGCGGCCTGAAGATCGCGGCGAAAATCATCGAGGACGGCGCGCTCGACCAAATCGTGAAGCAGCGGTATTCCGGATGGGACTCCGGCCTCGGCGCCGACATCGAGGGCCGCAAGGCAGGTTTTGACGAGTTGGAAACCTACACTCTCAAAAACGGCGAACCCGCGGTGCAGAGCGGGAGGCAAGAGTTGGTGGAGAATGTGCTGAACGAGTACATTCGTTAGGGTCTGAAACCGCCGATGAACGCAGATGAACCCGAGGGTTGAAGTACAACCCCAGCATTGACCGCGTGCGGGCCGCAAGCTACAATCTATCAGCAGACAATCGAGAGGAGTAGCAGTATGCGCTATATAACACCGACCGACGGGATTTGGGCCTGGATGCGGGAACACAAGCCGCTCATGTCCTTCAACGCCAGGAATGCAAGCGAATGCAAGGTCTGGCAGAGAAGGTTCAGATCCCTAATACGCAAGCTGCTGGGGCCGGTTCCGCCGCGCGTTCCGTTGAATCCGGAGATCACTGAAGAGATCGACATGGGAGACTACACGCGCAAAAGGGTCATCTTCGATGCCGACGCCTACGCCACCGTGCCCGCGTATCTTCTTGTTCCGAAAGGCATCAAGCGCGGCGAAAAGAGACCGGCGATTCTTGCGGCGCACGGACATGGCTGGGGCAAGATCGACGTCTGCGGCATCGGCGACGGCGAGGACCGCAAGTCGTTTATCGCCGCCCTCAACTATGACTATGCCCAGCAGTTCGTCAGGAGAGGATACGTCGTAATCGCGCCCGACTGGAGGGGCTTCGGCGAACGGGCCAGCAACGGCGATTGGTCGCGAGCAGGCCGCGATTCCTGCAATGTGAACTATCTGGCTTACGGCTACCAGGGCTATCATCTTATCGCGCTTCAGATAAACGACGGCAAGCGTGCGGTCGATTATCTGCAGACCCTCCCGGAGGTCGATCCGAAGAGAATCGGCTGCGTTGGGCTATCCTACGGCGGCACGATGACGACGTATCTATCTGCGTTCGAGCCAAGGATCAGGGTCGCCTGCATCAGCGGGTACCTCAGCTCGCTGGAGGATGCGATAAGCATGCGCGGCTTGGGCAACTTCTGCGGCGCCCAGTTTATGCCGGGACTGGCTAAGTATGGAGATATATCGGATGTCGCATCCTTGATAGCTCCAAAGCCGCTTGTCGTCGAGATGGGAGAGCAGGACACTTGTTTCGTCATCGACGACATGAAGGAAGCGTACGAGCGAGTGCGCTCGGCTTACAAGGTTCGAGGCTACCCGGAAAGGATAGCCTCCGACATTCATCCGGGCGAGCACATGTTTAGCGGCCTCGTGGCGTTCGATTGGTTTGAGAAATGGCTGTAATGGCTTGCAGCCGCAGGAACACCGGAAATTGGCGGGGAACTCAATCGCAGAGGCCGTTATTCGCCGGCAAGTTCAATGGAGGATTTGTAGTATGTCAATCAAGATCGCTGTGATCGGCGCTGGAAGCATCGGCTTCACGCGCAATATGGTTCGCGATATTTTGTGCGTCCCGGAGTTTCGGGATACACGGTTCGCATTCACGGACATAAACGAACGGAATCTGCGGATGGTATACGATCTCTGCAAACGCGACATAGACTCCGCGGGGCTTCCGGCGAAGCTGATCGCGACCACCGACCGCGGGGAAGCGCTGAAAGACGCTGACTACATCTACTCCTTTGTGCGCGTCGGCGGACTGGAAGCTTTCAAGACCGACATCGACATCCCTTTGAAGTACAACGTGGACCAGTGTGTGGGTGACACACTCGCCCCGGGCGGGATCATGTACGCGCAAAGAACGATACCGGTTCTGTTGGAGTTCTGCAAGGACATTAGCGAAGTCAGCGCCCCCGGGGCGCTCTTTCTGAACTATTCCAACCCGATGGCGATGAACACCTGGGCGTGCAATAAGTACGGGTACGGCGTCAAGTGCGTCGGACTGTGCCACGGTGTGATGGGTGGCCACTTCATGATAGCCAACGCATTCGGGCTGCCCAGGGAAGAGGTCGACATCATCTGCGCCGGTATCAACCACCAGACGTGGTACATCAGTATAAAGCATAAGGGCGAAGACCTCACCGGCAAGCTGTTGGAGGCGTTCGAGAAGCATCCCCACTACAGCCAGACTGAGAAACTGCGCATCGACATGATCCGTCGTTTCGGATACTTCAGCACCGAGTCCAACGGCCATCTAAGTGAATATATCCCCTGGTATCGGAAGCGACCGGACGATCTTCTGAACTGGATAGACTTGGGCAGTTGGGCCAACGGCGAGACCGGCGGTTATCTGCGGATTTGCCTCGAAGGGCGGAACTGGTTCGAGGAGGATTTCCCGAACTGGATGAAGGCCGACCCCTACACATTCCGTCCGGAGGACCGTGGGGGCGAGCACGGCTCCTACATTCTGGAGGCGCTGGAGACAGGGCGGACCTACCGCGGGCATTTCAACGTGGTGAACCGCGGCTGCATCACCAACTTCCCGGCGGATGCCATTGTTGAAGTCCCCGGCTATGTGGACGGCAACGGCATGAGTATCCCCATAGTCGGCGATCTGCCGCTCGGCCCCGCGGCGGTCTGCAGTGCGAGCATCAGCGTTCAGCGTCTAGCGGTCGAGGCGGCGGTACACGGCGACGATTTCCTCCTCAGGCAAGCCATGATGATGGATCCTCTCACGGGCGCGGTCTGCAATCCGCCTGAGATTTGGCAGATGACCGACGAAATGCTGGTCGCACAGGAGCAGTGGCTGCCGCAGTATAAGAAAGCGATCCCGAACGCCAAGAAGCGACTCGCGAGCGGCAATCTCATTCCTACGCGCGAATATGCCGGCGCAGCCCGTAAGCCCGTCAAGACGGTCGAAGAGATGAAGCGCGATCGCGAGGCTGCCGCCCGAAGCGCCGCGGCCGCGGATAAGACGGGGAAGACGTAGACGCGGCGCGTTGAGGATAACATCAATGTTTCGTCGCTGTGCGGCATTGCCGGTTTGGTCCCTTTGTGTCCTGATACTCGTCACGCCTGCCTTCGGCGGGCGTAATCCATACGCAGGCAAGAAGCTCATCCACTATGGCGTCTGTACGCCAGATACGACTGACCTTCGCGTCAAGGTCGCCGATTACGAGAGAGTTCCATTCGACGGGCTAGTCATCAAGATCATGGCTCCAGGTACGGTGGACAACGGCCAGGGTTCGATAGGCTGGAAGACTTTCTCAAAGACTCGATTCCAGCCGGAGCAGTACGAGCGCGCCATCGCCGATTTGAAGGCGACCAGGTTCCGCCGGTTTACCGATAACTTCATCCAACTACTCGCGATGCCGGGCGACGTAGATTGGTTCGATCCTGAGTGGCCGGCCGTGGCGCACAACGCCGCTTGCCTCGCCCGCGTGGCAAAGCGGGGCGGGTGCAAAGGCATTTGTTTCGATCCCGAAGACTACGGCAAATGCCATATCTGGATGTACAGCCGGATGCCCGCCGAATGGCAGGCGAATCACACGTTCGAGCAGTACGTTGCCAAGGTGCGAGAGCGCGGCAGGGAGTTCATCCGCGCGATCAACAAAGAGTATCAGAGTATAACTATTCTCAGTTTTCTTGGGCCATCTTGGACCTATAGAGATTCGCTGCGCGGCCCCCTGAAGGACTCCGACTACGGTCTGCTCGGTGCGTTTTTCGATGGAATGTGCGAGGCCGCGACTGCCGAGACGATTATTGTAGATGGATACGAGCAGTCTTACGGTTTCCGGGAAAGGCGGCAGTACCTCGAAGGGCGGAGGAATATCCTGGAGCGCGCCAAGACCATATCGAAGTACCCCAAGGCTTACACGAAGCACATGCGCGCCGGTTTCGGAATGTGGGTGGACAACGCCGTCCGGCAGGTGGGCTGGAATATACAGGATTTGGCCAAAAACTACTACACACCTGCCGGTCTCCGGGCAACTGTCTCGTATGCTCTTGAGGCAAGCGACGGGTATGTGTGGGTATACACGGAGCAGTCCGATCCCTGGTCTCCGACCCATCCGATGGAATATAACGACGCGCTTGCCCTGGCGAAACTCGGATCGGGGGTAGGGGAGCAGCATCCTGTGAAGGTGAAGCCTAAGGCCCCAAAGGCGGAGGATGTCCCAGGCTATTCCGACGACGCCACTTTTGCCGAACTCCGCAAGAGTATGACTGAGATACTCGATTTTCCGAAAGACGGATGGCGTTTCCGCCGCGATGAGGCAAATGAGGGAACGCGTCGGGGTTGGCATCTGCCGGAATTCGACGATACCGCCTGGCGCGACATATCCATCGGCAGGTTTTGGGAAGTGCAGGGAGAGAACTACGATGGCCGCGCGTGGTACAGACGGAGGTTCATTGGGCCGTCTGTTGAGCCGGGCCGACGTGTCTATATCGCGTTCGGAGCCGCGGACGAGTCGGCGAGGGTGTGGCTCAACGGTCGGTTCATAGGTGAGCACAATATTGGCGAAGTCGGCTGGAACGAGCCATTCGCGATGGAGATCACCCGCGTTTACAAACCCGGTGAGCGGAATGTCCTGGCGGTTCAGGTCGCAGACCGCGGCGGCGCGGGCGGGCTCTGGAAATCCGTCAAGCTGATGGTGAAGTAGAAGGAGGTTCCTGCGTTGATCAAACTCGGCGTCATAGGTTATGGCGGGCGGGCT
>JAUSGG010000256.1 GCA_030649165.1 Armatimonadota bacterium | reverse complement strand
GGATGTGGAAGTGGAGAAGATAGCTCCACCGCCAAGCCCGGGACTGCCCTGGGCGGACCACCAGGAACGATTGCCGACGAAGGTGTTGTTGATGATGGAGCACGTCCCGCCTTTGGTCCTGATCGCCCCTCCGCCGGAAATGGCAGAGGGTTCGTCGAAGTTCCTGGCAGTGTTCCCCGCAAACACGCAGTTGACGATCTTCGAGTTGCAGTCGTGAAAGGCGACACCGCCGCCGTGGGACGTAGTGACATTGCCGATAAACCGACATTTTTCGATGACAGGAGCGGAACGGTTGCCACAGAACATACCCGCGCCTTCAGGTCCGGGACCGTTGCCGGTGAACACAACGCCGCGGATCAGCGGCTGCGCGCCGGAACAGACCATACCACGCGTACCCTGGGTGAGCGCGCAACCGTCGATGACCAGGTGGGAGCCGGAATACAGGAATGAAGCGTAGTTATTGTTGCCCTTGACGGCGCTGACGTAAGTGGCGGGATTCCTCTGACTGCGAGACACTTCGTTGCCGTAGAAGCCGCCGTATAGTGTCGCGAATGGACGCAGCCAAAGGAACTGGCCGGACGAATTCTGGTAATCTCCCTGCTTCACCCACACATCGCCTCCTACCTCCGAAGCGGCGTCGACCGCCGCCTGAATAGTCCGTTTTGACAAAGCCCATGTGGAGCCGTCATTTGCGTCGTGCATGGCTATCCCGCCGGCATGGTCGGTGCCCTCATTCGAGTCAAATGTGTTCGCCTCGATCACTGCCGATCCGGTGTCAAGCATCACGCCGCCGCCTTCGAAATCGGCGGTGTTCGACTGAATGGTTCATCGCTTCCGCCGTCTTGCGAGCGCCGCGCCCAGGGGCAGCAGGCCGAGGGCGAGAGCGGCGAGGGAGGAGGGTTCGGGGGCGGGAAGGATAGTCATGTCATCCGCGCTGAAGCCCAGCAAGTCATCAGGCGAGTTCACGGCCTCGAATTCAAGCCGCTCAAATGGCAATTCGGGCGTAGAGCTTATCTCGACGTACCTGTTGTTCCAAGACTCGCCGGAAGCGCCAATCACCACACTAGTCACCGCTGATGGGTTTCCCCAGCGGTATGCCGTTACTCTGACCATCACGCCTACGTTGGTGCTGAAATACGCGCTCACTGACTGAACGAGGTCCGGGTCAAAGACGCTGTCGTCGAAGTAGCCGAAGCCGATATGAGGGTTACCAAAGGATGTGCCCACTGACGTTACCACATTGCTGCCCGAGTACGGCGGTCCCCAGGGAGAGCCGGCGTGGTCGGTGGCCCGAAAGTCCAGGGTAAACCACACTCGCGCGGAGGCGTAGGCGGTGGTCGCGAGCACGGTACCGGACGGAACCTCGTCAAAGGTCAGAGTGACGCCGTATGTCACGGAACAGCATAGTGTAAGCGCCACAATGTAAACGACTGATTTGATTCTCATAGCCAAACACTCCTTTGAGCGATTGATTCCTGGTTACTGTGGAAACACGGTGCACAGGTTACGGATGAACTTGAAGTTCTTATCGGGAATGGTGTCGTCGTCGTAATTATAGCCAGGCAACATAATGGAGGCATCGTGGATAAGCACTCTGCTCCCTGCGGTGGGCGTGTCTTCCTCGATTATCCAGGGCAATGTTGGGGCCGCATTTATATAAGCTAGAGGCTCCGCATACGCCTGCCAGCCGTCTTGAAACGTGCTTGTGGCAGCGTCCCATAAACTGGCTACACCCGCCATAAGATAATGGGTGGAACTCACAGTGCACAGACGTCCGCGGTCCATGAGAGAGTCATACGCAGCGGCGTCGCCACTGGTCGATAATCGGGCATTGACGCCAAGATACGCCGCTACATCGTTTAGTTTGTTATTCAGCCCCTGGTAGTAGGAAGAGAAGTACCCGTACTCCCCCACAAGCACAATCCGTTTCTCTCGTCCTGATTGCACAAAAGTGGAAAGCGAACTCAACTCACTTGGCAGCAAATCGCGCGTGGGCAGCACGAGGAACACCACGTCAAAGGAAGCATCTATGGTGAAAGGGTCGCCTGTGATCGTACGGTACGTAATTGACGCATCTTCCAGATCGATACGCGTCAGGTATTGGTGGACCCAGGATCTGATAGGAGGAGGCGGAGGTAATGGCGGAAGTGATTCCAAGCATAGGTCATAGAGGAAACCTACCTCGTGGTCGGCAGGATCATCAAACCAGATGACCGCGGTCTTGGTGACTGGAAGGCCGCATGAAGCGATGGCGCCGTCGGCGTGAAGCCAGCCCTGATCCTGCCGCACGACACTGGCGGTGACTATCCCATCGGTTCCGGTTGTGCCGTAAGTGGACTGCGTTCCAGAGGGAAGGGTGACGGTGTCTCCATCCCGCGTGACGGACCGGATCTCTCCCGCGTCGACCGATACGTCCACCCGACAGCCGATCGCAGATTGGCCTGTGACGACATCAACGACCTCCGCTGTTAGTGTCAGAGGGGTGTCGATGGGAGAGGCTGGGCCCTGCGAGCTGAGCGTCAAACGGTACCTCCAGCATTCGCTCGTCTCGTGAGCGCCGATGTCGATATTGCCGTTCCTTCGCGGCGCCGCGTTGATGTCGAAGGTTTCCGTGGGCAAGACCGAATTGTCGCCGGCGTCTCGGCACGGCGACGTCCAAAAGATGCGAGCGTCGCCGTTGTCCAGGTCGACAAAGATCGGATCGACGGGATTAATATCTCCAGGGGGCGCGGGAGTCCAGTTATACTGACCGCCGTCGTTGTCATACACATCATTCTTTGCGAAATCGGGCATGTTGCTGCCGTACAGCGAGATACCGTACCAGGTATTACGAGCTACTATGTTGTTGCAGACGTTGAGATCGGAGTACGTGCTGATGGCGATTCCATCCCCATTGTTCCGCGCTACGGTGTTGTTGGCTATATCGCCGCCGCTGTAGACAATGTAGATACCGCCGACCGCGTCAAAATCGCCTGTGTTGCCGATGATAATATTGTTAGAAACGGTCACGAGCGGGCAGTTCTCACAGTATATTCCGCCGCCGCCGTAAGCAACGCAGCCGGTGATGGTGTTGTGGCGAATAACACATGTTGAGTTATAGCAGAAAATCCCACCGCCGTAGTTGCCGGTGAAGCCGTGTTGAATTGTGAAGCCGTCGATGGTAGCCGATGACGTTAGGTCGGTCGCGCTGACCACGGTTTGCGCGTTGGCCCCATCCAGGATCGTCTTATTGAGGGCCCAGTTCCGTTGCTCTCGCGCTGTCTCAGTTCCGGCAAAGCCGCCGTATAGCGCGACTCCGCTCTTGAGCTGTACCGTTGAGGTTTCTATATATGGTCCCGTTCCAGCAGCCACCCACACTTCTTTGCCGTCGGAGGCTAGGTCCATGCCTGCCGTGACAGTCCTTTTTGCATTCGCCCAACTATTGCCCGTCGTATCGTTGCCGCTTTGACTCACATAGACCACGTCCACGTTAATGACAGTGACGTTGCGCGGTGTCTCGGTCACGTTTCCGGCGAAGTCGGTCGCGCTTGCCCAGATCGTGTAATCACCGGCCTGGACGCCGGTCCAGTCGTAATACCAACTGGTTGTTCCTGTGGCGTTGGGCCAGGGGCGGGCAGGCTTGGGCGCGTTGAGACCTGTCATTACTTTGACTTGGACTGAGGTCACTACTGTTCCAACGTCCGAGGCGGTTCCGGCAAGACGGACGGTTGTCTGGCTTGTCGCTTTGTGTATCTCGCCGTCCGGCGGCATTGTGATCGCGATGGTCGGCGGGGTCGCGTCGGCAGGAACGATGGGGCGCAGGTCGTCTTGCTTGCGCAAGCGGACAACTCTGAGGTATGGCTCCGAACTTCCTTCGGCGCCGCTGACGCCGTCGGCGTAGACCCACCAATCGACGGCTGGGGCGACTATGGGCGGGTCGCCGTCCTGCACGCCGTGCCAGGCCCAGCTTATCTTGAGGCCGGTGGCGGTTCCTTCCGTGCTGTTGACGCCGGAGCCGTCTTCGAGGTAGAAGCAGTCTGTTCCGACCGATTTGACTTTGCCGAAGACGCGGACCAGAGTTCCGGTGTTGCTGACTCCATAAGCATACCCCACTGCCGGGGTGTACTGGTTCAGCCTGCCGCCTCCGAGGAGCTTGTGATTCATGCCGAGAGGATAGACGGTGTATGTTCCGGTCTGTTCGACGCTGGTCGGGTTGTCGATAACGCGCTCGCCGTTGACGGTGGTCATCGTTCCGCCGGTTATGGTGACAGTCCCTCCCGGATTCGGAGGAGATGCGGCGTTCACTCTTATGCCCGCGGTCCTGTTCTGCTCCTGGATGTAGAAACAAGGGCCGTATGGGGACGGGGCGGAGGGAAACGTTCTTGATACGATTTTGCCAGTCAGCGGATATTGAATCGGAAGGGACGTTCCATCTTGAAATGTCTTGGCCCAGGCTATGGTT
>JAUSGG010000250.1 GCA_030649165.1 Armatimonadota bacterium | reverse complement strand
TGAGTAACGCTGTGGAAGACGTCATTCTGAGGAACGAAGAATCTAACCAGTTATGTTCATAGCTCCAGGTATAGTTGGGAGTAATGTCCCCATAGCTTGCTGGCTCGACGTAACGGGTTAGATCCTTCGCAAGCTCAGGATGACGACTATGCTCAGGATGCGACTATTGCTCATGATGACGTTAGTCGCAGAGTGTTGACAAGACAAGAGTCTCGCGAATATTCCGGGCTAACCTCCTGTCACTCTCCCCCAAATTCGGCAACGCGGAGCCCTTGACAGCGCGTTTGGATATGACTATAGTAGTCATATGTATAGTATTGGAGGTACACATCATGCGAACCGCGGCGATAGCTAAGTTGAAGGCGGGGCTTTCCGGCTATCTTGAGAGCGTAAAGGCTGGAGAGCAGGTTGTGGTGACAGATCGTGGCCGCCCGGTGGCGCTGATCGTGCCCATTGACCCGAATATCTCTCAGGATGAGAGGAGGGCCGAACTTGTCGCAAAGGGGCTTGTGAGGCCCGGTAGTGGACCAATCCCGGCGGACCTGATCGAAGAGGCCGCCGTTCCCGGTCTGACCTCTGATCGCGCGCTCAAGGTTGTTCTGGAGGATCGTGAGGACAGGATATGAAGTTCTGGGATACCTCCGCGCTTTTCATACTCTTGACCGTCCAGAAAGGCAGCTCAAGCGCTGCTGCCGTGTTCAGCTCTGATCCCGAGGTGGCGATATGGTGGGGAACACCTGTTGAGCTGGCTTCAGCCGCGGCCCGACTGCGGAGGATGGGGGAGGTAGACGATACCGGCTACGCTCGTATACTGTCGAAGATAGGACCTCTTGCTCAGAGCGCCGAGGAGGTCCAGCCAACTGAGGAGGTCAGACAAACCGCTCTCAGGCTTATCCGGGTCCACGACCTTCGTGCCGCTCACTCGCTGCAACTCGCGGCAGCCCTTGTTTGGGCAAGGCACGTCCCAACAGGTATCGAGTTCGTATGCATGGACACGAAGCTCCGTGCAGCCGCTGAAAAAGAGGGTTTCAGTGTTTCAGGGTAAGGAGGAGCGCTACGCATAGCGCATACCTCATCCCTCATCACTCTCCCCCACCCCCTACCCCAAATCATCCTCATCCGCTACAATGTATACCGATCAGCGCTCGATAAGGAGGTTCCTGAATCAGTATGACAAACAGCAGACTTCACTTTGTAACCGGACTATTGCGAATCGCCACGGCGATTCTCCTACTCTCGGCAGTCATCGGTATGTCGCCGGTGTTCGCAGTCGAAGGCAGCAAGCCCGTGACTCTGACCGGCGCGGCCGCCGCAATCCAGCCTAAGGCCGGCCAGTCGGTAGACGTCGCCCCGTTTGGCGAATTGCGGACCTGGAACGGCGGCAAGGACATCGGCGTTCTCTGGGAGGACAGCCGGGACATCTTTAAGGTCGAGATGCAGTTCGCTGACGCCTCGGCCCTGCCCGATCCTTCAACGGTCAAGGTCCAGTACTGGCAGGAGCGCGGCAAATGGCCGGAAGACCGCATTCCGCGCGACAAGGTCACCGGGTCCGGCGGGTCCGGTTGGCGCGAAGCCGGCGACTGGTACAGCGGCAAGTGGCGGGACGCGGATGTCGATCTCTCCGCCAATGGCGCAGCCTGGACCTTCACGTTCAAACCGATAAACCAGAAGGAGTTCCCCGATCTCAACGACTTTCCCGCCACCTATCGCTCCACGCTGAAGCTGCGGGTTCTTTTCCCGGACAAAGCTCCGGCCATCAATACGTTCCGTACATACACCGACTCCAAATGGGCGCAGGCAACCGCGATTGTTGAGTGGGGCAGCACGGCCAAGACCACCCAGGACTGGAGCGGGAAAGTCGAGGCGTTCAATGGGTACGTCGAGCGAGTGCGCCGGCTCGGCGGCAGCAAGATTACGATGACCGGACCTATGGAGTGGACGTCGGTCCTGACCGGAGAGACAGATGGCATCGTGCTCGCGATCTGGTACGCCACGCCGGCCGCCGTTTTCTCGTTTGACGACACCGTCGTCACGATTCGCGCCAAACAGCACAGCTTCTCATTCCTCGCTAAAGAGATCGCCGAGGGAAAGCGGATATACATTCGGGATTACGGCGTCGTCGTAAAAGGGGCGAGGGACGCCTCCACGTTCGATGACATCGAAAAGGCATATCAAGAGAGCGAGAAATCCCTGTACCAGCAGGTGGGTGAATTGCCGGAGCAAACGCTTTCCCGCGCGTGGCAGGACATGCCGAAAAAGGGCAGGATTTACATGCCCCTGGCGGTGGAAGGCGGCAGGGAGCATTTCCGCCTCGACGGCGATGGGAATATCGGACTGGAGAGCCGGTGGCAGCGCCGCGTGCGAGGCGCCGACTCGGAGAGAATCAAGTGGGGCAATTCCCTGGACATCAGCTTCGGGATTCCGCGAGAAGGCGCGCAGTCGGGAACCTCGCTCGATGAAGGAGTCTTGCCTGTCGCCACGACGTGGTATGAGAAAGACGGCGTAAAATACACCGAGGAGACATTTGCGACCACACTCTCCGGGAAACTGCCGAAAGAAGGCCGTGTTCCGGCGGAAGAGCCGCAGGTCTTGATGATACGGCTGCGGCTGACCAACAAAGATGGAACCGCTAAGAAAGCGACTGTGCCGGTCGAAGTCGCCGCCAATGGGTTGGAATCCCTGGCAGCGCAGGACGGGCTGGTAACCGCGAAGGGCCGCGATGGGGAGATCTACTCCTTTTATATCAGCGGAAAAGATGACGCATTGAAGTTGACCGCGCAGGGCAAACAAGCGCTGTGCGAAGTTACCATGCCGCCGTTCGGTCTGGCTGACATATATCTGAACGTACCATTTGAGACGCTTTCGGACGCGGCCACGGCAGGGCAACTCAAGGCATTGAAATACGACGATCAGCAGAGGATGATATCCGGTTATTGGCGTAAGCGGATAACCCAGGGATGCCAGGTCGTGACGCCCGAACCTATGATAAACAACTTCTACGCCGCAAACATCACTCACCAGCTCATCAATACCGAGAACGAGCCGGCAACGAACGAGCGAGCCATGGCCAAGGTAGGCACGTTCGCTTACGGGGTGTACTCCAACGAGTCGGTAATGATGACTTCCGAACTGGATCGCCGGGGCCATGATGACGTCGCGCGCAAAGCGCTTGAGACTTGGATTCACTACCAGGGGACGGCCGCACTTCCCGGTGACTACACGACGAAAGACGGAGTCTTCTACGGCGCGGGCGGTCACCAGGACGGCGGTTATAACCAGCACCACGGCTGGACCTTGTGGGGCATGGCCGAGCATTACTGGTTCACCGACGACAAGGCATGGCTCAAGCGCGTCGCCCCCAACCTGATCAAAGCGTGCGATTGGGTCACCAAGCAGCGGAACAGGACGAAGACGGATGAGTGCGTCGGCATCAGGGCCATCGAATATGGACTTCTGCCGCCCGGCTCGCTGGAAGACATCGGCGACTGGAGAAGCTGGATGTCGAACAACGTGTTCAGTTGGTGGGGCATGGACAACGCCGCGAGAGCTCTGGCGGACATTAACCATCCTGAGGCAAAGCGGCTCTTGGCCGAGGCGGCGGCCTACAAACAGGATATTCGTAATGCGTTCTTCGAGGCTATGGTCCGCTCTCCCGTCGTTCCCCTGCGCGACGGCTCATACATTCCGACTATTCCTTCCGAAGTCCACCGCAGAGGCCGCTCGTTCGGTTGGATTACGGAGACGCTGGAAGGCTCCATTCATCTGCTCCGATGCGGGATAGTCGCGCCGGACGAGCCCGCGGCGAAATGGATTGTGCAGGATTACGAGGACAATCGGTACATTTCCGACCAGTTTGGCTATCAGATAAAGGAGAATTTCGACAAGTTGTGGTTCAGCCTGGGAGGCTTTTCGCAGCAGCCGAGCCTGCTCTGCAGCCCGACACCGTATCTTCTCAGGGACCAGCCTAAGCATTACCTTCGTGCGTATTTCAACGCTTTTGCGGCGGGCTATTTCCCGGAGAAGGCAATGCTGACCGAGCATCCGCTCCCCAACCTCGGAGACTACAGGGGCGACCACTTCAAGAGCTCCGACGAGGCGATGAACACGAGCTGGGTCCGCTGGATGTTCGTCTGGGACGAGGGCAAGGACCTCCACCTCGGCAAGATGATGCCCCGGTACTGGCTCGCCGACGGCAAGACAGTGAAGATTACCCGCGCGCAAACGCATTTCGGCCAGATGAGCATGAGCATGCGCAGCTACGCCGCAAAAGGCAGGATCGAGATGACGATCGAGCCGCCCACGCGCAGGCTTCCGGGCGCAACCTACGCCAGGTTCCGCCATCCCGCCGGTAAGATGATGAAGCGCGTAACGGTCAACGGCAAGCCCTGGAAGAAGTTCGATCCAAAGAAAGAGTGGGTCGTATTGCCGGCGCTGAAGGTGAAGACGGTTGTGGTGGCCTACTATTAGTTGTTGGTTGTTAACAGGAGTATTCGTTCAATGAGAAGACTTGCCTTGACGATGATCGCCGCGATGTCGATTGCGGGAGCGGCACAGGCCGCTGTCGTAATAAGCCCGCCCGCCAAGGCTTCGCCGGTTGAGAAGCTGGCGGCGAGGGAGTTACAGCGGTACATCTACGTGCGGACGGGCAGGTTGCCGGACATTTCGTCCCGGTCAGCGTCGGAGCGCATAGTGATCGCTCGCAAAGACCGTGCGATAAGCGATCCCACAGTAAGGAAGACGGCGAAGACGCTCGGTCCTGAGCAGTACGTCCTGAGAACGGCTGCCGTCAACGGGCGGAGGACCTGGTACATCATTGGCGGGGACGACGCCGGCGTCCTTTACGGCGCGTACCGATTTGTCGAAAAGCTTGGCGTGAGGTTCTACCTGCACGGCGATGTGATCCCGGACGCGCGGCTCGCGAAGCTGCCTGACGTCAATGAGACTGGCAAGCCGATCTTCTCAATCCGCGGCATCAACCCGTTTCACGACTTCCCTGAAGGCCCCGACTGGTGGAATACGGACGACTACCTCACGTACATCTCGCAGCTTGCGAAAATGCGCATGAACTTCATCGGGCTTCACTGCTATCCCGAGGGAATAGCCGAACCCACCGTCTGGATCGGTTTGAGCTCCGATGTGGATTCCCGTGGAAAAGCCACTTTCAGTCATTATTCCCGCTGGGCAAGCACGGCTTTGGATGGTCCCTGGGGTTACGCCGGGATGACTACGAGCGAATACACGAGCGGAGCTTCCCTGCTCTTCCCACAGGACCATTACGGCCCGGATGTCATGAATAGAATGCTTCCAGCCCCTGGAACCCCTGAGCAATTCAACCTCGTATTCAACCGCGCGGCTGACATGTTCGGCACAGCGTTCTCCTACGCCAGGTCTCTGGGTGTTAAAACTTGTGTGGGTACCGAGACGCCGCTCACCATCCCCGCCCTCGTTCGCGAACGCCTGAAGCAGCAGGGCAAAGATCCGGCAGACCCGAACGTAGTGCAAGAAGTATACAAGGGGATGTTCGAACGCATAGCCCGCGCGTACCCGGTCGACTACTACTGGCTTTGGACGCCCGAGGGTTGGACCTGGGGCGGTAATACCGAAGATCAGATCAAGGCCACCATGCGCGACATACAGTGCGCGCTGGCGGCGCTCGATTCGATCGGCAACCCATTCACGCTCGCTACCTGCGGTTGGGTCCTTGGTCCGGCGCAAGACCGCGCGGCGTTGGACTCGATCCTCCCAAAGAATTGCCCGATGAGCTGCATCAACCGAGAGGTCGGCCATGCGCCGGTCGAGCCGAGTTTTGCGAATATCAAAGATAGGCCGAAGTGGGCGATCCCGTGGATGGAGAACGACCCCGACCTCACCGCTCCGCAGCCGTGGGTGGGTCGAATGCGTTTCGACGCCGCCGACGCGAAACGGCTGGGCTGCACGGGGCTTTTGGGAATCCACTGGCGAACAAAGATGATGTGCCAAAACGTCGCCGCGCTTGCGGCGGCGGCGTGGGACCAGTCGTGGACGCTGCCCGGTTTCGCATCTCCGCGCGCGGAACAGGAGAGTAGGATCGGCCCGTTGGGCGGTGGGATTGTTACCTTCCAGGACCCGGTAGAGAATACCGACGAAGATCCGGTGTATCAATCCGTCCGATACAATGTGAAGGGCTACAGGCTGATCGTTCCTCCCGGCGCATATACGGTAACTCTCAAGTTCAACGAGCCTCATTACAGCGATCACGGCAAGCGGGTCTTCAGTGTCAAAATCCAGGACAAGCAAGTGATCGAGCATCTCGATATCTTCGCGAGAGTTGGGAAGAACAAGGCGCTGGACTTCACCTTCAACGATATCAGGGTGGATGACGCTCCGCTGAGCATCGCTTTTGTGTACGAGGCAGAATTTCCCTGCATCGCCGGAATAGTGATCCAGGGACTGGACAACAACGGCCGGCCCTACGTTCGCAAGATCAACTGCGGCGGTGAGAGCTACCGGGACTACGAGGCCGATGCGACCGAACTGGTAGACAAATCGCGCGAGCGCGCGATGCCCGTGGAGGGCTTCTACATCGACTTCGCAAGGGCCAGTTTCGGCGGCGATGTAGCCCAGGAAGCCGGCAGAATCATGGCGAAGATCGATGGCCGCAATATGCCTGAGCCTGTGACCTGGCTCGACGGCCCTGGTGGCGTTCTTCCGAATAGAACACCATGGGAGAAGATGAAGGAGCGCTATGAGTTCGTGGATGAGCTTGCTGAACTGAGGAAGCGCATCCGTGAGCCGGGAGACCTGGCGAGGTTCGACTACTGGCTCAACACATATCGTTACACCAAAGCGCTCGGCCATCTCGGCTGCCTTCGGGGAGAGATCGATGTCAAGGCCGAAGCGATAGTCGCCGAAAAAGACCCGGCCAAGCAGCAGGCGCTGGCGCGTGAGGCCGTGGATTTGCGCGTGCGTCTGTCTAGGCTTTGGGAGCAGGCGATTGCGCTGCAGGTGGCCGCGGTGGACACACCGGGCGAAATGGGAACAATCGACAACTTGGAGCGCCACAGCCGCAAGTTGCTGAAGTTCCTGAGCAAACACGACGAGTTGCTGACAAAGACGCTCGGCATCCCGCTTCCCAGGGAGATCGAGCTGTCCAAGGCATTTCGCGGTCCCGCGAGGATCATAGTCCCGACGGTGCGCGGCCAGGCCAAACCGGGGGAATCGCTGCGATTGAAGATCATCATTCTCGACGACCAACTGCCCACGGAAAGGATGCTGTATTGGCGTCCGCTTGGAACGGACAAGTTTGCCAAGATCGGTCTGCGGCACATCGGAAGGGCGGTCTACGAGGCGAAGCTTCCGCCGGCGAAGAGTCCGTACGAATACTACATCACGGCCAAGACGTCCGACGGAAAGCGCGTCTGGCCCGCCACCGCGCCGCGGATTTGTCAGACGGTTGTGGTGTGGTGAGAATACAGAGCTGAGTGCGAATGGCATGCGAAGCGTACGTGACCGCGAACTGAGTAAGCCGCAATGGTTGTTGTTGCTCACTTGTCTTCCGCTAATACTATGCCTCGCAGTCGCCTACCTGATCATCTAT
Source organism: Armatimonadota bacterium (assembly GCA_030649165.1). Lineage (GTDB taxonomy): Bacteria > Armatimonadota > UBA5829 > UBA5829 > JAUSEB01 > JAUSGG01. The sequence continues at coordinate 28,766 of JAUSGG010000250.1, read as the reverse complement.
CTGCTATATGCTTTCCTGCTGCATCTGGCAGTCCGGCTGTTCTGGAGCGCGCGAGGAATCCGCATATTGTACGTTTACTCGAACAGCCCGGATTGGCAGGAGCACATCGAGAACGAGATACTGCCCAGACTGCCGCAGGGGACGATACTGCTCAATTGGTCGGACAGAAAAACGTGGAGATGGTTCGGTCTTTCGGTAATACTGTTTCGCCACTTCGGCGGCCACCGCGAGTTCAACCCAATGGCCGTGGTGTTTCGACCCTTTCGACGCACCAGAGTGTTTCGCTTCTTTAAGGCGTTCAGGGACCTGAAGCACGGAAAGCCCGGTCTGCTCAACAGGCTTGAGGCGGATTTTTTCGAGGAATTGCGGAGGTGACCGCTGAACCAGCGGCCATATGCAACAGAGCCCTGGAGCCGCGTCATTTCCAGGGCCCGATCATATGATTCGTTGCAGAGGGGTCGGACGCCCACATTATGCGTCCGCGCTCTCGCCAAATAACCGCGCGAGAGATCAGGAGCTTGAGGTCGAGAACGTTCCCTTCGCTGCCTTCTTGTCTTGCTTGTCTCGACGCTTCTCCTTGATGTCCTTCTTTGCCGCTTTCACTTCTTTTTTAGGGGATTTATCGCCCATTGTAAGGATACTCCTTCCGGATGGCCGCCTATATTGTGATTATATAGTAGGCTACTCTTGGCCTGCCGTCAACCGGTCATACAAAAGTGCGGTCCGCTGGCTGAAGGCTGACAGCTAATAGCTGAAAGCTGATCCCCAGCTTCATCCGCATTTTTCCGTGTTAATCTGTGTTCATCTGCGGTTTTCCCCCAGCCACACCCTCAGACCGCTGATGCTTGCAGCTTCTCGGCCTGGTCAGCGCTATTCAGCCGGTCGACGATCTCCTGGATGTCGCCGTCCATTATCGAGTCCATGCGGTAAACGGTGTAGTTGATGCGGTGGTCGGTCACGCGGCTCTGGGGGAAGTTGTAGGTCCTGATCTTCTCGCTGCGATCGCCGGAGCCGACCATAGACCTTCTGGTCGCCGCCTCTGTTTCATGCTGTGCCTGGATTTCGCGCTCAAGCACGTGCGCCCGGAGCATTGTCATCGCCCGCTCTTTATTCTGAAACTGCGAACGCTCGTCCTGGCAGGAGACGACGATCCCGCTCGGTCTGTGCGTAATCCGCACGGCTGTCTCGTTCTTCTGGACGTTTTGCCCGCCGGCGCTTGAGGAGCGGAAGGTATCGATCTCCAGGTCGTCCTGGTTGATCTGAACGTCCACTTCTTCGGCCTCGGGCATCACCGCCACCGTCGCAGCGGAAGTGTGGATTCGTCCGCTGCTTTCCGTTGCAGGCACGCGCTGGACCCGATGCACGCCGCCCTCGAACTTCAAGCTGCTGTAGGCGCCGCGCCCTTTGATCTCCAGATTCGCTTCCTTATAGCCGCCGATTCCCGTCGGATATGAGCTGAGCAGGTCGGTTTTCCAACCCCGCCGCTCGGCGTAGCGCGTGTACATTCTGAGCAGATCGCCGGCGAACAAGGCCGCCTCTTCCCCACCCGTCCCCGCGCGAATCTCGACGATAACGTCTTTCTCGTCGTTCGGGTCTTTCGGCAGGAGCATAACCCGCAGATCCTCCTCCAGTGCGGCTAGTTTGGGTCTGAGATCATCAAGCTCCATTTGCGCCAGTTCACGTAGTTCGTCGTCCAGCTTATCGTGAAGCATGGCCTCCGTGTCGGCCAACTGCCTGCGCGTGTCCTTATACTCCCGCCACTTGGAGACGATGTCAGTCAGATCGGAGTGCGTCTTCGCTATCCGCTGAAACTCGTGCAGGTCGGAGACGATCGAAGGGTCGCCGAGCTTAGCGATAAGCTCATCGTATCTGTCCTCTACCTCTTGAAGTTTCTCGAACATAATACCGCCTCGACAGCCATCGCGAATCTTTTCTTACCAGGAAAACAGGAAAGCAAGGAAAGCAGGAAACAAGTCAGGGATAAGCTGTATGAGCGCCCGGGGCCGGTTTGCCTCCTTTTCTTCTTTCCGTTTTCCCCAATTTCGCGCTTTCCTCGTTAAGGAGTTGAGGGGGAAGGCGTCGGTTCGGCCGGCGCGGATTCGGATTCCAGAACGAGTTGAAGCGACTTGATGGCCACCTCGACCTGATCGTCTGTCGGCTCCTTGGTCGTAATCTTCTGCATCAACAGCCCCGGAGCGAGGAAAGCGCGCAGCAGCCTCGAATCTTTCCGTCTGCCGGCAAATTGTATGACCTCGTACGCAATGCCAGCCACCAGCGGAAGCAGCAGCAACCTGTAAAGGAACCGCTGAAGTATCGTGTGCCACGGGATGAATGCGTAGACGATTATGCTTGTGATTATTACCACGAGCAGGAAACTGGTTCCACACCGGACGTGGACCGTAGAATACTTCCGCACATTGTCTACTTCGAGCGGCTCGCCGGCCTCGTACGCGTTGATCGTCTTGTGTTCCGCGCCATGATACTGAAAGACTCTGCGTATTTCGCTCCACAGGGAAATGGCCGAGACATATCCCAGCAGCATCGACAGCTTCACGGCGCCCTCGATCAGACCGAGAACGACGCGGCGCTCCAAAGGCGCCGCAATCACGAATGTCCGGAAGCTCTCGATCTTCAGCCAGGAAACGTCGATGGAAATGCCTGGAAGAGTTTGAGCCCAAGGTTTTAGCAACCACGCGACTGCCGTGGGAACAAACCAGAAGATACCAACAGCCAGCCCGAGCGCGACGACCATCGCCGCGCCTATGGCAATTCCGTTGATGACCTGCTTCTTCCGGTTGTCCTTGGCGTACGCCTCAGGCTCTGGGGCGACGCGTTCGTCCGCGTTCGTTGCGGCGGGTTCCTCGTCCTCGGCGGCGATCTCCGCGGAATACATGAGCGCCCTCATGCCGAGCGCCATGGAGTCTATGAGCATCAGAACTCCGCGTAAGAACGGCTTTCGAAGCCATTTCAGCTTTTTGAGCGTCGGCATGATCGCCTCGCGAGAACTGACGATCTCACCGTCACTTTTCTTCCGGCAGGCAACCGCGAAATTGTCGCGGCCTCGCATCATTACGCCCTCGATTACCGCCTGCCCGCCGTAATGAACTTTTTTCTTGTTTTCACTCACTGGTTAAAAGAACTCCCAGGCGTGGACTCCGCCGTCCCCATAGGAAAAAGGAAGCTTGCTCGCGCCCGCCCTGTGTTTCGGGATCGGACAACCTCGCAGCTCCCTTAGGATGTCGCCGCCACCCCTGGAGTGGCTATAGCTTTCGAGGTCGGTCAGAAAGAGAATCCGCTGTTACTCCTTCTTCTCTTTCATGCCGTACCGCTGCATGAACTTCTCAACGCGGCCTTCGGTGTCCACGATCTTCTGCTTTCCGGTGAAGAACGGGTGGCACGCCGAACATATCTCGACCCGAATCTCAGACTTCGTCGAGCGCGTCATAAACGTATTCCCGCATGCGCAGGTCACGCTGGCTTCGATATAATCAGGATGAATCCCCTGCTTCATCTGGTCACCTTCCCAAAGAATTATCGGCCAGCCGGATGGAGAGGCTGGCCCGATTCAGAATTATACCATATACGGGACCGGCTGGCAAGGCGTTTTGCGGCGGCGGGACGAGCTTTAAGGAGGAAAGCGCGAAAGGAGAGAAAGCAGGAAAAAAGGAGTAAGCTGTCCACGCCCTGTTCCATCCGGCTGTCCAGTGCAGGAACGTTTCGACCCGGACAGCATGTCCCGATCGAACAGAGCCGACCACTCCCTTTTCCCGATTTCTTTGCTTTGCTCCTTTCCTCGTCAACAAAACTGCTCTGGAGGAATTGACGATGGGGGCGGAATCATCGGCGCGGCCCTCCTGACTGGGAAGTGAAATGCACGACCCTGTCAAATAGACCAAATGCAGCAAAGGGGCGGACACGATCCGCCCCTCCCATATCTAAACTTGGTTGTTGTCCACTCAGAACTCAACGCTCACCGCTATCCGTCTATACCTTCTCCAGTTCAAATGCCTTATGAAGAGCCCGAATTCCCTGCTTGACCTTCTCTTTGTCTATCAGGCAGGTAATCCTGATTTCGCTCGTCGTGATAGACAGTATGTTGATCGATTCCTCCGCAAGCGCGCCGAACATTCTGTCCGCGTATCCGGGGTGACTTCTAATCCCTGACCCGACTATGGAGATCTTGGCGACGTTGGGGTCGGTGACAAGGTCCTTCGCCCCTATCTCCTTGAGGACCGGCCCGAGGGCATGCCTCGTTTTGTCCAGGTCCGCATTCGTCACCGTGAACGAAAGGTCGGTCACTCCGGCCTCTGAGACGTTCTGAACTATGACGTCCACGCTGATGTTGGCTTCCGCCAGACCGTGGAATATCTTATAGGCGATGCCGGGGCGATCGGGCACGCCCACGATGGTCAGTCTCGCGATGTCTGTGTCGTGGGCAATTCCCCGGACGGGGTTTCGGATTTCCATATTTGCGTCCTCCTTCTTAATCAGCGTGCCCGGCGTTTGCTTCGAGCTGTTCGCTACCAGTATTTCGACTCCATATAGCTCACCGACCTCCACCGCGCGAGAGTGCATCACCCTTGCGCCCTGGCCGGCCAATTCGAGCATCTCCTCGTAAGAGATCGAATCCAGTTTCCGGGCGTCCGGCTCCACGCGGGGATCGGCGGTGAACACGCCGTCCACGTCAGTGTATATTTCGCATTTGTCGGCATTGAGCGCCGCCGCCAGGGCGACCGCCGTGGTGTCCGAACCTCCCCTGCCGAGTGTGGTTATATCGGCGGAAGACACGTTGTCCGTAATGCCCTGAAAGCCGGCTACGACGACAATCTTGCCGGAATCCAATTCCTGTTTTATCCGTCTGGCATCGATCTTGCGTATCCGCGCTTTGCTTGGGACTTTCTCCGTGATAATGCCGGCCTGGCCGCCGGTCAGCGAGACGGCAGTGTTGCCCGCCGCCTGAAGCGCCAGCGCCATGAGCGCGCTGCTCGCCTGTTCTCCCGTCGCCAGGAGCTTGTCCATTTCCCTTCCGTCCGGCATCGGATTGATCTGCTTCGCCAAAGCGATCAGCTCGTCCGTGGTATCTCCCATAGCTGAAACAACCGCGACGACACACGCTTTTTTCGATGTCTCGGCAATGCGGGCAGCCACGGCTTTCATCTTATCGGGGTTGGCGACTGAACTGCCGCCGTATTTCTGGACAATGATCACTGTTCTCGCCTTCCTCGGACTGATATTCCTCCGGCTCTCGATCAGACGCCGGCCCCGGCGGTCTATTATGCCAGAGCTAAGATACCATGAATCGCGGGCGACGCGCAAACAGTTAAGAGTTCGGTGGGGACAACGTCATAGCGCCGACAGGACCCCATAGGTCCCCCAAATGCGCATGGCCCGAGATTCGCGTCTCGGGCCATCACCCAATGCCCAACACCCAACACCATCCGCCTACGCCGCCCGTCTTCGCTCACGCCTGAAGATGTCCTCCGCCTGTGCGTAGACATCCTCCAACTTCGTTGTCATCTCGTCCCAACTGTGGTTCTTTCGGACGAAGTCTACAGCGTTTTCGCCTAACGACTTCTGAAGCTCCGGGCGACTGAGAACTTCGACCACGGCATTCGCGAAGTCCTCAGGCGAATCGGCGCAAAGCAGGTCTTTGCCGTTTGTTGCCTTTATTGCGCGGCGGGCAATGCTTGAGGCCACCACCGGCTTTCCCATCGCCATCGCCTCAAGCGCCTTGTTTTGAATGCCGACTCCTATGGTGATCGGGCATACCGCTACCGTGGCGTCGGCGATGTGCGGTCGAATATCCTCGACGTAACCTGTCACCGTAACGCTTGGGTCTGACGCCAGCTTACGTATGGCTGCCGGAGGCTTGTACCCGACTACCCGCAGTTTGGCGTTCGGCCTCCTGGTTTTGACCAACGGGAAAATTCGGTCGTAGAAGTACTTCACAGCGGCCGCGTTCGCATGGTAGCTCATCTTCCCTGTGAAAACGATCGTGTCGGGATCCGGAACGCGGTCCATCGGGCGGAAATGGTCGAAATCGACGCCGTTCGGCACCACGGAAACCTGGCTTCCCCCTGACATCAGCGAGTTCAGCCTCTGGTCCTGGGCGGTCTCAATCAACCAGCGGGTCACGCGCCAATCTTCAAGAGCCACGGGCGCTTTGGCCCTTGCCAAACCGTCTTCCAATTCCCGAAGCCTCTTGGTTATCCTCGCCCATATCAGCTCTTCCAGCGCTTCCTTGTCGGTCTCGGAAGTCGTTATTACCTTCGCGAACTGCTGTGCGACGACGCCCTCGTAAACGCGCATCTTGGCCCATTCCTCAAGAGTCAGAAGCCAAGAGAACGGATTGCGTTTCGCCTCAAGGGCCTGTTTCAATAACAGCGTTATGCAGTCTACCGAGTCATAGACCTTCGGCAGCGAATCGATGTGCGCCGCGTAGTGAGCGGCCCGAACGTGCTCCACGTGCAGTATGTCGTACGGCCTGCGCTCGACTTCACGGTCCAGCGTCTCCACAAGCTTCGGCATATAGGTGTACGCCGCTTGCATCGGCATTTTGCTGAGGAGACCCTTGCCGGCGCGGAGGAAGGATTCGTAGACGCTCATGTTGACGGTCTTCACGCTGTCGCACGTTTCGCGCATCTCGGGAAGGGCCGCGCGGTCGATATCTGACTGCACCAAAGCGATCAGTGTTACGCTGTGCCGCCTGGCGAGCCGTTTGATGAAGTTGTACGGACGCACTCGAATCGGTGAAGGCACGTACGGCGCCACGAATAGAGTTCTCATGCTGATCCAATATCCTCTCTTAGACAGCCGCCTGTGATCTGGATCGATCTATGAGGCTGTCCACTAACCAGTCTAATCTTGGATAGATTACCTCCCACGAGTAGTTTTCAACCACAAACTTTCGGCCCGCGGCCCCTATTTCGAATCTTTTCTCGCGGTCTTCGAGCAACTGGGCCACGGAACGGGCGAATTCCTCAGCAGTATCGGCGAGCAGAGCGTTCTTGCCGTGCGTTACCTCGATGCCTTCGCAGCCAACGCTGGTGGACACCACCGGCAGGCCCATAGCCATAGCGTTGAGGATTTTCACTCTCATCCCGCTCCCGGACCGCAGCGGCACGATAAACACCGCCGAGTTGCGCGCAACCTCGTGGATATCATTAACAAATCCCGGAACCGAGATGGAAGGATCGGCCTCCAACCGTTGTATGGAAGCCGGAGGTCGTTTTCCTGCAATGACCAGCCGGGCCTCCGGAACGCGCTCTTTTACCAGAGGATATATGTCTGAGCAGAAATGCTGTATCGAGTCCACGTTCGGCGGCCACGACATTGTTGCGACACTGAGTATCGTAGTAGACTCGGGCTCCGGATCGACGGCCCGGAACTCCGCCGGATCGACCCCGATGGGAACACAGGCAACGTTCCTCAGTCGCGGATTCTCAGCCTCCAGAGATGACTTATCGTGCTCGGTAACGGTAGCGACGGCGTCGCACTCGGCGCAGGCGGCCAACTCGTACTTTCGCAGTTTCCGCCATTCCAGCGCGGCGAACCACTTGTGCGGGCCGTGCGGCTTGACCGTAGCGATTCGCTGTATTATACGCCATTCGAGGTTGTGCTCATCGAGAAGCCTGGGCTGCCCCTCCAGTCCTTTGACATACTGGAACATCTGCAAGTGGTCGACGTATATGAGGTCGAATGCTTCCGCGGCCAGGGTCCGATTGACCTCCTCACGCATCTCGCTCACGTGATCCCTGCCGATGATGAACGATGAGCGACCCAGCAGGCTCTGCGCAGCCCAGCGAGCGTTTAGCAGACCGGACCGCGCCATCGGCACGGTCTTGGCATCCACGCAGTATCTCCTGAGATACCGGGCGTTTTCAACGTCCTCGGGACAGCGCGAAAAGGCGAGGAGCGTGACATCGTGATTGGCGCATAGACGTTTGAGTATGTTGAAGCTGCGTATTGTCCCGCCGCAGATAGGCGGATACGGAAGGAGTTGCGCCAGAAACAGGATTTTAGCCCTCACCTGGCCGCCTCCTCTGAATCACCCACCGCCCCGCCCGCGGCCTCGGATTCGGCCGGTGGCCTCGAAGCTTCCCTGCGCCACGTCGCGCCCACAGCCATGTATGTGGCAACCATCCGGCGAGCCGTCTCTTCCCAACTGAAGCGCCGCGCCCGCTCCAGTCCCCTGGTTCGCAGCGACCGGCTCAAGCGCTCGTCGGTAAGGACCGCCAGCATAGCCTGCGCGATGCCGTTCGTATTGCCGGGATCGACCAGAAGGGCCGCATCACCCGCAACCTCAGGGAGCGAGCCGGCCGTTGACGTTATCACCGGAGCGCCACAGGCCATCGCCTCAACAATCGGCAGCCCGAACCCCTCCGCATAGGATGGAAAGACCAAGGCGACGGCGGCGTTGTACAAGGCGACGAGACGGTCCCGTGAGACCCCCCGCAGCGCGATGATTCGCGGGTCCCTAAGCGACGACTCGGAGACTATCGCAACGTCGTCGCGTGAGCTGCTCACCAACACGAGTCCGCAGTCGGAAACCCTTTCGGAGAGAATCTTGAACGCCCGGAGAATTCCAACCGAGTTCTTCCGCGGCTCTTTCGACAGGAACCCGAGGAAGAAGCGGTCGGAGGGAAGATCGGTCGTCTGCAGAACCGTCCGCAGCGCGTCGGGATCGAGCGTCCTGAACGACGGATCTATGCCATTGTGCATCACGTCTATCCGTTCCGCGGGCATTCCGAGCACGCGCTGAATGTCGAGAGAGGACGATTCAGACACAGTGACTATTCTGGCCGCGCGCGACGCCGCCAGCGGTATAACCTCGCGCCAGTACCTGTCGAGCAGACGGGTTTTCCGACTGCCGAACGGCCTCGGAAAGGCTTCCGGAAGGCAGGGGATCACGTCGTGGATCGTCAGCACGAACGGGCACGTTATCAGCAGCGGCGCCGTATTGCAGAGGAAATGGGCAACGTCCACCCGGTCGCGCGCCAGAGCTATCGGCAGCGCCACCTGTTCTCTGACAGGCAGACTGCCTGACACAACCCTGGTTCGGAAATTCGACGCCAGCCCCCTCTCCTCAAAGGAGAGGGTTGGGGTGAGGTCTGCCGGCCTGTCCGTATACAGCACATACTCGTTCCTCTGGTCGATGCGCGCAATCGCCGCGATCAGACTCTGCGTATATGTCCTGAAACCACCTTCTTGCGGATGGGTCAAGTATCTGGCGTCCAATCCTATCTTCACCTTCGACCTCCACCCAACGCCCATTTCAGCAGGGCGCTCTGAGTCCTCAACCGCTGCTCCACATCCGACCTTCTGCCGTTTGCCGCCAGCCACCACGGCCCCCAGACCGCGAGCCGGCAGACGCCTCCCAGCGCGACCGCTCCCTTGAACAGCGCGGCCCGGACAGGCCCCTCGAATTTGGCTATGAACCGATGCCTGCTGACGGGAAGCTCGACCGCCATCTCCACCGGCCGGCGTTTCGAGCTCTGGCCGCCGATATGGATTATGCGGGCGTGAGGCACAAAGACGACCTTCCAACCCGCGCGCTTCAGCCGAAAGCATAAATCCGCTTCCTCGGTGTACATGAAGTAGCTCTCGTCGAGCGGACCGACCTGCTCCAGCGCGAAGCGTCTAAGCAGCAGGCAGCTTCCTCCCGCGAAATCCACTTCACGCGCTGCGTCGAAATCCCAGTAGCTCATTGCGAATCTGCCGAAAAGTCTGCTCCTCGGGAAAACCTTACTCAGATAAACAGCGTCGAGCAGTTCCGTCAGCGGAGACGGAAAGGAGCTGCAGGACCGCTGCAGACTGCCGTCGAGGTTCAGCAGTTTTGGGGCGACCGCGCCGGCCTCGGGGGCCGCGTCCATGAACTCCACCAGAGACCTCAAAGCCCCCGGCAGGACTATCGTGTCGCTGTTCAGCAGCAGGAAATACTTGCTGGAGCTTCTCGACAGTCCCAGATTGTTGGCGGATGCGAATCCTCTGTTGGACTCACTGCGGATCAGCGTCACGTCGGGAAACTCCCTCTCCACCATTTCCGCGCTCGAGTCTTCAGACGCGTTGTCAACTACAATCACTTCCGCATCCAGGCCGTCCAGATTGGCGAACACCGATTCCAGGCACTGCCTCAGCAGCTTCCTTGTATTCCAGCTTACTATGCATATTGCGAGATGTCTTTCCATCTAGCCCACTCTCAACGTTGTTATACATAGCGTCATAAATGATTGCGCATCTTATCCCTCCAGGTACCCTACCTGGAGGATGACCGCCGTCCAGGTAATGTACCTGGACGGATATGACTTATGACGCTGAGTGTAGTTGTTGGTTGTTGGTTCTCGGACTGTTCCAACTCAACGCTCAACTCTCAACCTCCGAAACCCTTCCCGCCGAGACCGCTGCGCCCATCGTCAGCCACACATATACGCTGATGCCGAACGTCAGCAATCCGCCGTTCGCGCGATTTGGAAACATATAATCGCCAAGAAGACTCGAAGCCGCAAACCCCGCCAGAATGGCCGTCGCCGCGGCAGGCAGCCACTTGAGGTCCGCTCGCGCTTTCCTGAACAGACCCAGCCCGGTCTTCAGCCCGGCCACTATCAGCCAGACGAACGCGGCCAGCCCGAGCAGCCCCATTTCCGCCGCGGCTTGCGCGTAATTGTTGTGAGCGGTCGTATACGTATACCGCCCATACCAGATCGTCCCGAACCTGAAAGAATACGGGTAGAAGTTCCCCGGCCCGACTCCCAGGACCGGGTTCGTATCCCAGGCCATTCTCGCCGCGTCGCCCCATATCCCGAACCGGTCGAAGTCGCCGGTCTCTTCCGAAAACTTGTACATATCCACGAACACGGGCCGCGCCGCGATCGCCAGAACCGCCAGAACGACCAGAATGTACGCGAAAGCCTTTCGGGACTTCAGGAAAAGCAGTGTCAGCATCACAACGCCCATCGCAATCAGTCCGGATATCCACGAGTGAGACTGCACCGGCACCGCGGCGCACAATATCAGGATCGCCCATAAGATGACCGAAGCTAACCGCCCTGGCGGCCTGAAAAGTAGTCTTGCGAATATGTAACCCGCGGCGACGGTAGCGACAAGGGTTGCCTTCGGCGTAGGGACGATCATCGGCGTGCCCGTCAGCTTGAACGCCGCGGCGTACAGCCCGACGAACACCATCGGGTAGAACAGCGCGTTAATCCACTTCGGTGTCACAAGCGAGTTCGCGGCAAGGAAGAACGCCCCGATGGCAAGGAGGAAAAGCCCCGTTTCCGCCAACTGCGTGATCAGCAGATGATGCGCTTCAGGTATGGTAGGATCGTATATGAGTTGGCTGCACGCAAAAGAGGCTATCACGACCGCGCCCAGTGCGACCATCGGCTTGTTCAGGCCGCTCGGCGCCAGTTTCCAGTTGCCGGTAAGCAGTCTCCGCCCCAGCCACATCGCCAGCAGAAACCCCAAGAGCAGCTCGCTCGGAAGCAGCCCCGCGCTGTAGTCGCTGTTGCGGCTCTCGATCTCGGGCGATTTGCCCAACGCATACGGCGCAATAGCGAAGTAGCAGAAAACGCCCAACTCAGGCTTGTAGGCGATGACCACTCCCAACACGACACAGAGCATGGCCGCTATCGCGTAGTACGGATCAAACCTCATCACCAGCGTGGCAATGGCGTATCCGGCGACAACCAGCCCACCCACCAGCGCCAGACTCCCACTTAACCGGGACCAGTCCGCCGTACGTCCCAAGGCGGTCAAGCGATCCTGCATTCTTCCCCACCTCTCACCGACTCTACCGTAGTCTCGATAACCCGGTCGAGCCTGTCAACTATCCCGTCCCACCCGTAGCGTTCCCTTACGAACTCCCGACCGTTCGCCGCCATCACGGCTCTCAATTCGGAACTCTCGATCAGGCGGCACACTTGTTCCGCGAACTCTCCCGGGGTGTCCCCGATCAGTATGTTATGCCCGTGTTCGACGCCTAACCCCATCGCTCCGAACGAAGTTGCGACCACGGGAGTTCCAAGAGCCATTGCCTCCAATACCTTCAAACGCGTTCCCCCGCCTACTCGCGTGGGAACCACGACCACCCCGCTGCGGGCGATCTCCGGACGCACGTCCTCCAGTCGCCCGGTCAGTCTTACGTCCGGCCGGTTACGGAAAAGCGATACGTCCACTCCTTCCACCGAGCCGGTTATGACCAAATGCGCGTCTGCAATCCGCGACTTGATCGCCGGAAACACCTCCCGCACGAAGTATACAGCCGCGTCGAGGTTCGCCGAATAAGTAAGCGCCCCCGTGAAGATGATCTGCCTGCAATCGACTTCCGGCCCCCGATAATCGAGCAGGACCAGATCGGCCCCGTTCGGGATGACGTGTATCGCTCCTCGCGCCGCGAGCGCCGGCGCGATGCCGCCGAGCGCGCTCGCGTCTTCTTGCGAAACGACGAGCGCCGCGTCGAACCGCGGGGCCAGCCGCGCCTCATACCGCCTCGATTTTGCCCAGGTCAGTTTCCGCCGGAACCTCAACAGACGTGATGTCAACTGCGCCGCCGACCGCGCGATGTACTCCGTATCGCAGTTGTCGTTGTCGATGATCCGCGCGATTCCGCGGCACGACCGCAGATATGGACCGTTTCGCAGTCCGAACGCTATCGCTGCGTCATATCCCCCGCCGTCTACCAGACGGTCCACCAGCACCTTCACCTCCGGGTTCCAAGCCGCGACGTATGATCTTGGCGCGGGTGACAGCAGGCCCACGGCGCCTTTCAGAGAACGAATGGCGGTACGCCTGTCATGCGCGACGTGCGCTTGTTCGCAGAAGCTCTGCAAAACGTCAACATAGCGCAGGTCGTCGTCAGACGCGGAAAAGGCGACCAAGTGAACCGTATGCCGCTTGGACAGCCCCCGGATGAGCTGATAAGCGCGCATCCTGCCTCCGTTATATGGAGGATATGGAAAGAATTGAGAGATCACCAGGAGTCTCATATCGGCGCCTTTCCGAACTTTCCGAAACAGTAGTCCGTGACGGCCCGCGCCACCGCCCTGCTCTCAGACGCCCTGCCCTTAACCAGAAAAGCCAGGGCCATCCGGCCGAACTCCAGCGCTATCAGACCGGCCTGCCTGGCGGGCCGCGCCCCGTCGCGCCGCAGATAAAGGAGCCGGTTGCGGCAGTAGTAGTAGAGCGTTCTCTCCGACGAACTGGCCGACGCCATCACCTTGTGCCACACCTTGCTTCCCGGCACGTAGACGATCCGGTACCCCAGCGCGCGCATTCGCCGGCACCATTCCGCCTCTTCGTAGTAGACAAAGAAATCGTCGTCCAGCAGCCCGGCCATCTCTATTGCGTCGCGCCTGACCATTATGGAGCACCCGACCGCATAATCCACATCCGCCTGCTGGTCCGCCTGTCCCTCGTCCTTTTCGTCGACGTGCCTCTGGCTGGCAATTCCCGTGCGCCCGTTGATATTCCCGCCGGCCGACCAGATAACGTCCGGCTGCGCATAGTAGTAAATCTTCGAGTTCACCGCGCCGATCTTGGGATCGCCGAACAGCGTCAGCGCCAGCGGCTCCAGGAAGTCCGGCGACACGACCGTGTCGTTGTTGAGCAACAGCACAGCGTCGGCGCCGGTGTCCAAAGCTCGCTTTATGCCAATGTTATTCCCACCCGTGAAACCCAGGTTTTCACCGGCCGGGATCAAGCAGACCTCCGGGAACACCGAGCCGATTTCCGCCACCGAGCCGTCCGTGGAGCCGTTATCGACCACTATCAGAGAGTAGTCCGGGTACGTCAGCCGTCGCAGCGACTCCAGGCACTCGCGGGTGTCCTCTTTGCCATTCCAGTTGACCAGAACAATCGCTATCCTCGGCTGCTCCATAGTCCCACTCCTATCCCGCCAAATCCCCCCTCCTTTTAGGAGGGGGTTAGGGGGAGGTCAGTAGTTGTCGGTGGTCGGATCGGTCGGATCAGTCCGATCAGTCGGATCAGTCCGACTCCTCCGACTCTCTCAACTCCCTCAATTCCTACTTCACGTGATTCCCCCGCGACAACGTCCTCGCCGCCATCCCCCACAGAATGCCTATGTCGTAAACCAGTTGAAACGGCAGGCACTGCCACGTCCTGTGCTTTATCGCTCGTTTCACCCCGTTCTTGATGGAAAAAGGCAGGGTCCTGCGGATGATATACCCGAACGTGCGGGTCACCTGGTCTCCCTTGCCGTACCACCGGGCGTCCCGGAAGACCTCCCCGAGGCTCGCCGGGTTGCGGTGGTAGCATATCGCGCCTTCCGCGAACAACGCCTTGCTGCCGAGTTTCCGAGAGATCGTCCGGTCCTGCGAACATCCGATATCGTCATATCCGCCGACTGAGAAGAACGCGGAGCGTCGTATCGCGCGAAATACGTCGTCTTCCGGCGGCAGATTGTCGGGATGCCGTCTGCCCGGCGGCAGCCCCGCGTTGATCGTCCAACACCGCGCCCAAACGTTGGCGTTGTTTGCGACAAGCTCGTCTTTGGACGAAGCCCCAACCGCTCGCCCCTCCTCTATCGGGAGTGTCAACCGAACCAGAAAATCCGGCTCGAAACTCATGTCCGCGTCGAGAAAAGAGAGGATTTCGCCCGACGACTGCTCCGCGCCCATGTTGCGCGCCAGCCCGGGACCCTTATGGTCCTGGTGTATCACCTTTATACCGAAGCCGCTCGCAACGTCCACAGTCCTGTCTTTTGACCCGTCGTCCACCACGATCACCTCGTAGTCCGGGTGCGTCTGACTCATCAGCGTCTTCAAGCACTCGCCGATATAGTTCTCCTCGTTGTAAGTGGGAACGATGACCGATACCTTCACTCCGCCCTCCCCGCGACGGTTCCCATCGAGGTTCGCCTTGCCGCCGCGCGCGATTCCGCCACCGAACAGAAGATCGACTCATACTCCGAAGCCACAATGCTCCAGTCGAACGAGAGCGCGCGCATTCGCGGACTGTTTCCGAAATCAGTGTCCAAGGCCATTTGCAGCGCGGCGGCGTACTCCTCGGAGGCTTCGCAGTTGCAGGTGAGCCCCGCGTCCCCCGCTATCCATCTCTGCACGGGACTGCTGTGGGCCACAATGGGCGTGTTGCAGGCCAGCGCCTCCAGAAACACGATACCGAACGGCTCCTCGGACGGCAGAGTAAACACGTCCGCCGCGCGATAGTAGGAAGGCAGGTCGCACTGCGCCACGTAAGAGGCGTTCGCAAAACGCCCCGGCCCAAGTTGCTCCCGCCCCATTGCCGCAATGCTGTCTCGCTCCGAACCGTCGCCGATCATCGCCAAACTGCCCCGTCCGAGTCTCGAAACCGCTTCGATAGCAAGCCGTGGCCGCTTCATCGGCTCCATCGCGCCCACGAAAAGGATGATTGGCCGCTCCAGATCCTCCAGTTCGTGGGGCACGTGCCCCAAGTCCGGCCCTTCAGCCGGTGTGAATTTGGAGCAGTCCACGCCGTTGGGTATACATTTCACCGGCGTGTCCGGTGGCTGGCTGCGCAGCCACTCCTCCACAAACGGCGAAGTTGCAATGGTGAGATCCGGACGCTGCCGCTTCATAATCAACTCCAGCGGACTGTATCCCGCCGCCGTCTTATGAACGAACGGAGGTCCGCCGAACCGACGCCGCGCCGACAGGACCCAACCGCTGAACGGACCAGCCTGGTTGAATACAAGGTCGTATCTGGTCCCGACGAGCTTCGCGGCGACGGCGAACGCAAAGGACAGACCCTCCGCCTGGTTCGGGGTCCGCAGGTAGAAGCCCAGCCTGTGCCCCAACTGCGAGTAGATTTTTGCCGCCCGGCCATGCCTCGAAAGCGCCGGGACGTGGATCAACCTGACCCCCGGCCTCTCGACACCGCCTGGCGCGCGCGTGTACACGTCGAACTGCCAGTCGGGATGCGCGTCTGTCAGCCGCGTCATCAGCTCTCGCAGAAAAGTCTCGACTCCCCTCGCCACGAGCCCATATCCCGAACACAACACCGCTATGCGCATATCTCGAACCTCAATCAAGTTCCCCCTCCTCTTAGGAGGGGGTTAGGGGGAGGTTCTCTCTCAACCCTCAACCGTCAAACTCCGGAGCGGCCGCATCCTCCTCTTGCCTGCGCACCATGGTCACGAACATCTTGCCTTCAGCGATCAGCGTCTCCCTCTGCAGCAATAGCATGAAAACGGCGTAAATCGCCATCCCTACCAGCGTTACCCCCACAAGTGTGAGGACCCCATCTACCGCTTTCACGGCTATCCAGCGCGTCAGCGCCAACGTACCGCAGGCGCTGATCAGCGGCGCCCAAACCTGTTTCCATATCTGAACGTGTACAATCTTCTCCATCTCGCGTATCGGCAGCCAGACGCCGATGACTGTGACCAAAAGCGCCGACCACGCAATTCCGACGAACCCGTACTTCAGAAGAAGCGGTACGTTAAATATCCAACTGAGGCCCACGTAGGCGGCGGTCAGCTTCACGGCGGTCTTTGCTCTCCCTATCGCATAGAAGGAGCGCGAGTAGATGTTGATTATCGGTCCCCCCATCATCGACAGAAGGAAGAGATAGAGGGCCGGCAGGGCCGGCGTCCATTTGGCCGTGTAAACGTATTTGATGGCGTATGGGGCGACGGCCATCATCACCGCCGCTATGCCGAAAACGCCGATAGAAGACATCCTCACGAACTTCTCTATGCTCCTGCCGAGCATATCTTTGTCATGCTGCAGGCGGGAGCAGACGGGGAACACGATCCGGTTGATGATCTCAATGATCGTATACGGAACCAGCGCCAATCCCCAGGCCCATGTGAGGTACCCCACGGCAGCCTTTCCGCAGACAAACCCTGCGAACACGGGCGTAGCGGCGTTCTTGATCAGCCAGAAGAACTGCCCCAACTGAAACGGCGCGCCAAACTTCACCAAGTCCTTCGCCGTCGGCTTGTCGAACGCGTACCCGAGCTTCCACGGCGACAATATGAACAGTATCGTGAACCCGAGAACGCCTCGCGCAAGGGTCGCGCAGACCAGACTCCACACGCCGTAGCCCATATAGGCCATGGTCACCGCCACTGTCTGATAGGCTGCGACTTCCGCGATTTCCGGGATGATGATGCGGTTGAAATAGAGCTGCCGTTCCAGCAGGATCGACGGGATCACCTTCATTGACGTGAAGAATAGCGACAGTGAAAACGCGCGGAACAGCCAGACTGACGACTCCGACATACCATACTTCTTCGAGATGAACGGAGACGCGACGAACACCATGATCACAAAGAAGGTGACAAGGCTTTGCTGTATAGTAAAGGTGGTGCGGAGGACGCGCTCGCTCGGCTTTTCCTTCCTCTGCACCAGCGCCGCTCCCAGGCCGATGTCGCCGAAAAAGCCGAAGAAGTTGACCACATAAGTTACGATGCTGAAAACGCCGAATACGGAAGGGCTGAGCAGCCGCGACAGCAGAATGTTCCCAAAGAACGAGATGACCTGATGGACCGCGCGGCGAAGCGCCAGACTGAGCAGTCCCCCCGTCGCCCGCCGCTGTATTGTCTCCACGCTCATATCCGACGCAGGCGTTTGAGCCACGGCTTCCTGTGTTTCCTTTGCAGATGCTATCATCAAGCCCGTCCGTTATTGGTCGTTCTTAGGGCTTATACCCAGCATACTGACTTACTCAACCGTATGCACGGCCGGCGGGGGCGGGAAGGGAGTGGAGGGAGCGGGGAGAGTGGAGGGAGTGGAAGCCGAGTGGGAGGGAGTCGAGAGAGTGGCTCCCTCCCCCTTCAGGGGAGGGCTAGGGTGGGGTCAAATGCCGTATCCAACCCTGACCTCTAATCTCTACGGAGCCCTGACGACGTGGCCTCCGGCTGTCAGAGCAAGATACCGTTCACCTCGCGCGTGAGGCAGTTTCGGAGGCAGGCGGTTCGGATCGACGCACGTGACGATTACGTCCGCCACATCCGCCTCTTCGTTCGGGCGGTGGTAATGGTACGGCCTGCCTGTCGCGGGGCAGCACAACTGGCTCTTGTCCTGAAGAATGCGGTCAATGGCGCCCAGGTCATTCGGAAAGGCGCTGTGATCGTCCGAGTACGCGCGCATAGCAATACCGATCTGCCTGAGCCGCGACTCGCATTCCATCTCCCGTGACTTCGACGCCGCGGCCGACATCATTGGCCGCACGATGCCGAGCAGCAACGTGATGATCGCAATCACAACCAGTAACTCGATCAGTGTAAAACCTTTGCGCTCTTTCATAACAGCCTCACCTCGCGCCGACCTGCGCGGCTACTTGCCTCAGGTTCCGAGTCGCCCCAGCGAACCCGAAGGCGGCGGGCCTGGGCCAACCTTCGGCGTAACAAACCACCACTTCTCAGGCGCCACCACGGGTTTGTAGTTCTCAGGCGGCAGCGCCCGAACGTAACCCCCGACGTGCAGAACGTTCACCAGGTCGCTGTGCCACACCTTCGCTTCCCCGGCAATAATGGTATCCGCCCGCGCATCGTTGGTCAGCCCGCCTCTATACACGTAACTGGAAGACATCTTCTTTGGGACTTCGTTCGGTACGCCCGGCCGAATGTCTCGTCGCACTTCCGATTCGGCCCGCGGCTCCGTCTGAAAGACATGCTCGTAGGCATCGCTGGGGCACGTGAAGAGATCGCGATTCCTTGTGTACGGATAGACGGGAAGATAGTCGTTGTTCCGCCGCGGATAACGGCCATCGTTGGCCTGAGCGTACATATTGAGCGCAACGCCGATCTGGTGCAGATTGCTCGCGCAATTGACACGACGGGCCGACTCCCTCGCCTTGGCAAAGATAGGAAAGAGAACGGCAGCCAGAATCGCTATAATACCAATGACGACCGTCAATTCTATCAGCGTGAAACCGCGCCTGTGCATCAGTTCTCCCTCCAGTCAGACACCCGGAACCTGTTCCCGCCGGCGATCGTTACCATGGCTCGCACCGTCCGCGTCGGCTTCATCTTGAACGGGGACTTAGCGCGCCCTTTGGAGGTCACGGAGTACCCCGCCCCGCTTCGCACAACGCTCACGTCGAACGATCCTGTCGGCATACTGACGTTCTTCTCGCCCGCATAGGCCGTGTCCGCCAACAGCCTCTGGCCGGCCGATTGGACTCCCGCCTCAGCGAGAAACAGCGCGTTCGTCCTGCCGTGGCGCATCGAAACTTGCGAATACGACGCGGCGACCCGTCCCAGGCAGGCGATTGCGATCATAAAGATCAACGTGGCCAACGCAAGCGCCGCCGCCAACGTCGAGCCCTTACGCCCCAAGGCCCTGTAACCTACCCGTCTCTCAGATCGAGACGACCGCAATCCCCTCTCCCTTGACGGGAGAGGGCTGGGGTGAGGGTGACCAGATATCCCCATTCCGGTTTTCCGAAAAAGCCTCACACCCAACTCGAAGCCTTTCCTAACGATTCCGCGGACGCACGAAGCTGCTGATCTCAACTCGCACAGGCCTCCTGTGTACCGTCTCCCGGGCGCGCACGGTTACCCGGACTCCCCCGCCCGTAGAGGAAAACTCCCCCTGCACACCCTTGATCACCGACACGCCGCACGACGAAACCCGTTCCAGTCCCCGGCTGCCGGCTCGATAGACAACCCGCCCGTTGGAGCCGGACATCGACAGCAAGCTGCCCGTTCCCAACGCGAACGCCGCGGCCCTGACGTCCTGCTTTATCCTGCCCATCGCGCTTTGCGCGTTCAGACTGATCGCCTCTTTGCGGCTTTCAACGTCGTCGATGCGGGTCATAGTCGCGAAGGCCCTGTAACCAACGGCGAGGACCACGAGCGATAATCCGCTTGCGAAGATGACTTCAAGCATTGTCATTCCGCGTCTGTTCATCTGATGGCCCCTCTCGCGACAAGGGTCGATAGCGTAGTCTTCTGCCGCTGTTTCTCCTGAGTCCAGGAAACGCTGACCGTCACTTCCTTCAGCCCGTCCTCCAACTGCCTGACCGCCACGAAGCACTCGGCCCCCGGCAGCTTGGGAAGATCATTGCGGATCTCCGCTGTCTGCGCCCGGTTGAACGGCTCCGCGGTCACACGCTCCAGGACGCCCTCGGCAAAATTGCTCGCGGCGCTGAAATCGGCGGCCCGGCGCGTCAGCCGCGATGCGCTGAAAAACACCGACGTGACCATGCTCAAAGCTATCATGAGAATCACTATCGACATAATAACGGAGATCAACGCCGTGCCGCGCTCGCCAGACCTATTCATATGTCGTGTGCTCCACAATGCCCCTCGGCCGCGCGATGATTCCGCGGCACTCAAGACGAGAGCCGGCAAACACGTTTCGCCGCCCCCAGGCCATAATAACCAGCTTGCCGACGCCGATTGTCAGGATGATGGAAAAGCCCAATGGCTGCACAACGATCAAAGCAAGCGCGATTGATAACGGCCACAATAGGACCTTAAGCGACGGTCGCCGGCGCAAGACCAGGACCGACACCAAGAGCGAGACGAATATGACAGCAATCGAAAACCAGTTCTCGTCGAGAAAGGACATCTGGACAATTTCTGCGGCTCCTCCGATCAAAAGACCAAGCCCCACGTATATCGCCAGTATCCAGATCAGGTAATATGCCAGCAATGAAAGCGTCTTTCCCATCGGTTGCATCAGCCCAGTACTCTGGACAGCTCCTCCAGGCTCGTAACGCCCGCCGCGGCCTTCAGCGTCCCGTCGGCCAGCAGCGTCCCCGTCTGCTCATTCTCCAACTGCCCCTCAAGATCGTTCAGCGACGAGCGCCTGAGAAGCATCTCGCGCATCGTGTCGCTGATCGGGGCCAACTGGAATATGCCGGTTCGCCCCACGTAGCCGGTGTTGTTGCACTGCTCGCATCCGGCCCCCATTTGCAGCCTCTCGCCGCCCTTCAGCCGGAAGCGTCCGGACTCTTCGCCGCTCGGCGCATACTCGCGCGCGCAGTTTGCGCAAACAGCGCGGACCAGCCTCTGCGACAACACCGCCGTCACCGAGGACGCCACCAAGAACGGCTCGACTCCCAAATCGACCAGACGCAGCAGCACCCCCGCCGCGCTCCGAGCGTGGACCGTGCTGAGCACCATATGCCCCGTAAGACCCGCCTGCGTTGCGATGTCGGCGGTTTCGCGGTCGCGTATCTCGCCGATCATGATGACCTCCGGGTCCTGCCTCAGCACGGTTCGCAGCGCGTTGGCGAAGGTAAGCCCGGAGGCGTTGTTCACCTGGGTCTGATTGACCACCTGCAGGTCATATTCGACCGGATCTTCGACCGTCGCAAGGCTGCTGAGATTCCTCTTGTGCTCGTGCAGGTAGCTCAGCGCGGCGTACATGGTCGTGGTCTTCCCGCTGCCGGCGGGGCCGGTGAGCAGAATAGTCCCTTGCGGCTGCATCAGCATACTCACAAACAGCGACAGCATCTCGGCGGTCATCCCGAGCTTGCCGACGTCGAAGATGCTCCTCGCCGGGTCGAACACGCGCGCGGTCACCTTCTCGCCGTGAATGGTGGGGATCGAAGAAAACCTGAAGTCCACCGTCCTGCCGCCGATCTTCAGGGCGGCCCGGCCCTCCTGCGCCACCGCGTTCTTGAACGTGGCGAGATGCGAAACGACCTTCAACCTGGAGGTCAGCCGCTGCTTCACGCCGCCGTCCAGCGTCACAACGTCCTGAAGCACGCCGTCCTGCCGGAACCTGACCACGACCCGCTCGCTGAATGGATCGAAGTGTACGTCGCTCGCGCCGTGCAAAACGGCTTGCGCGAGGATGAGATCGGCCAGATCGACAGCCGCGCGGCCGTCCGCGTCAGCTACTATCTCCGAGCATGTCCGGGTTATCTCGTCAACCGACAGCCTGCGGTTGTGCTGGGGGCTGGCGAGCTTCGCAACCGCCGATTGCTCCTCGGTCACCAATCGCTCCACCCATTCGGCCACGGACGGATGCATCCCGCGAATAACCCAGGCGGAACGGGCGGAGCCGAAGGATATCGTCACGGTCGCCTTTCTTCCCATTGGCGCCGCCGATACGCCGGCTACGTCGGCAAGCGGCGCAAACTCCGCCGAACCCGCGCCGCCTCTCCCGACGAGCGTAAGCCCCTCGGGAGCGATGTGCAATTCGATTCTCGGCCCCAACAGGCCCTCTCTGTGGTACAGGATTTCGCTCATCTGATTCTCCTAGTAACCCGTCGCGGAAGTCAACGTGTTGATCACCGCCGCAAGCGGCAGGAACATCCCCAATACCAGCATTGCGACCGCCGAGCCGATGACGATTATCAGCAGCGGCTCCAGCAGACCGGCAAGCGACGTCACGAGGCTATCCACTTGCCCGGCGTAGAGGCGGCTCATGCCGGACAGGGCCTCCGGCAGCGCCCCGGTCTCCTCGCCGACTCCGAGCCGCCACGCCAGAGTAGCCGGCATGGTCTCGGTCTTATCGATTGCGTCGCTCAGCCGAAGTCCCATCTCGACTTCCGCTGATACGTTCTTCAGAAGCCGCTCGACGACGCGGTTCCCCGCCCCTTCCGACGCCAGATTAACAGCTCTTGGAAGATCGATGCCGGCGTCGAGCAGCAGTCCCAGCATTCCCGTGAAACGGGCAAGCGCCGCCTTCTCCACGATCTGGCCGACAACGGGTATGCGAAGCTTCCAGCTATCCAGCCACAACCTGCCGGAAGCCGCGCTGCGCTGCCCCAGGATAGCGAGCAGCAATATGATCGAACCGATCAGAAGAAGAATCGTGGCCGGCGCCGTCAATTGCGCCACGAAGAATATGAACTTCGTGACACTCCCGAAGCTGTCCACACCGAGATCGACAAAAAGGGCCCGGATCTTGGGCACGATCGACAGCAGTCCGAAATTCAGCAGCCCCAACGCCGCGATCGCGATAACGGTCGGATATACAAGCGCCGACGCAAACCGCCGGTTCATGTTCGACATGGCCTCCGCCTGGTCCGCGAGGTCATCGAGGGCCGTCCCCAACCGCCCGCCGTGTTCGCCGGCCTTCACGACCGCTACGTGCACTGACGGAAACACGTTCGGAAAAGCGCCCATAGCCTCGCTCAGCGGCGCTCCCCTGCTGATCTGGGACTTCAGAAAGTACAGCAGCGACTTCAACCGCGCATTGCGCGACTCCGACGACAGCATTTGCAGCGCCTCGACAAGCGGCAGCCCGGCGGCTATCGCCGACGCGATCTGCCGGTAAATGCCTATGATTTCAAAATAGGGAATCCCTCGAATACGCGGTAAATCGACCTGTGCTTCACGGACAGAGCGGATCGTCCGCCCTTCCGACGCAAGCCTCGCGGCAAGCGCGGGCAAACTGGCGGCATCCGCGGAGTCCGCAACAGACTCGCCGCCGGAGGTCAAAGCGGTGTATGAATACCGTGGCATAGACCCACCCATCCATCTCCCGAGCGGGAGGAGGTAACGTCTGTTCTTTGACGATTCCGATCAGTCTATTGTTTCAACCCCAACCAAACCAACTCCTGCAAGGGACCAACCCCAAGAGGAAACCCTCCCCCCATCCATAAGTAAACCAATAGACTAATCACGCCGGAAGGAGACCCGATGAACGCCTCTGACACCAAACTGATGAAAGCCCTGCGCGGGCAGCCGACTGACGGAGTCCCCTTCTGGGAGGTCTGGTTCGGCATGACCGCCCTCGCCGAGCGTCTGCTCAACGAGAACTCAGTCCTCAGTCCCCAGTCCTCAGTCCTCCGTCCCGCGGAACGGGTGAAGGATCACGATGAGTTTGGGCGTCCCACCAAGAGTATCGAGGGCGCGGTCAGGCTGGCGCGCATAATGGGCTGGGAGCACCTTTCGATATGGACCCCGGGCCACAGTCCAGGCGCAAAGACAGGGACGACCTCCGACGGCGCGAGTCGATACGTTCAGGGCGGCAAGGTCCCGCTGGAGGAGTTGTACGCCCGTCCCGATCCGGACCTGACCGAGGCCGCGGAGTATCTGGAACAGGCCAAAACGGTCGCGCGGGAGGAAGGCATGGCCACCATAGCCTACGTGCCGTGGTGCTTCCACGCCGCCAACACAGCGCTCGGGCTGGAGAACCTGGCGTATCTGCTCTATGACGACCCTCAGTACATCGACGCCCTCTTCGAGTGGATCGAGGAAGGCACGAGGCGCGCCATACGCGAGGTCATCCTGCCGCTCGGGGTGGACATCGTCCTGTTCGACGGCGATTGCGCCTATAAGAACGGGCTGATGGTGAACCCGGACCTTTTCCGCAGATTGGTCTTCGACCGGACGGCAAAGACCGTCGCGCCGCTCAAAGACGCGGGAATCCTTTATACTTTCCATAGCGATGGCAAGGTGGACGACCTGCTTCCCGTTCTGATCGAACTGGGCTTCAGCGGCTTTCACGGAGTCGAGTCCGCCGCGAACGACCTGGAGGACATTAAGCAGCGTTTCGGCCGGGAGATCACCCTGATAGGCAATATGGATATCGTCTTCCTGACGCACGCGAGCGTGGAACAGGTCCGCACCGAGACCGAGAAGATGCTGGCGACTGGTATGCGCGCGGGCCGCTACATTGCCGCGTGCAACACCAGCCCGCTGGACTACATCCCGTTCGAGAACTACATGGCGATGGTGGACGTGATCAAGAGCTACGGATAGTGGCTCGTGGTTAGTGGTTCGGGGTTAGTGTCACCGTTACCGCCACCGCCTCCGGCCCCTCATAACCCTTAGAACCCTGGAACTCTACAAACCTACAAACTTACAGACCTCATAGACCTTGATACAAAGCGCTTGACATGATAAAGTAACGTTACGAGGTGATGACTATGGATAAGACCCAGGCCGAAGACAACATCAAACTGATCCGGCAGATAATGGATCGGTCGGCCCGTTACACCAGCTTTTCCGGCGCGTCCGGCGTGATCGCGGGAATGCTCGCGCTGTTGGGGTGCGCCGCGACGTACTGGATCGCCTATAACTTGTCGGAAGACCGCCAAATCCTGCCGTACGTGCTCACGTGGGTTGCGGTCCTGCTTCTGGCGCTCCTCCAGGACTTCGCCCTCGCCTACCGTAAGGCGGCCAGACATGGAGAAAGCCTGTTCGCGCCGGCGACCTTCCAGGTGATAAAGGCGGTCCTTCCGGGAATTTTCGTCGCGCTCGTGCTGTCGATTCGCGCGCTCACGCTGGGCGAGCTGGATGCCATCCCCGCAATATGGACTCTCGGTTACGGCGCCGCGGTGTACGCAGCCGGAATGTACACTGTTCGGGAAGTGAGAATCTTCGGGATTATTCAGCTCGTAACCGGCGCGGTCGGGCTGTTCTTCTTCTCGCAGTTCGACTACAGCCTCTACCTGCTCGCCGTCTCGTTCGGCTTGTATCACATAGTCTACGGCCTTTGGATGACTCGAAAGTACGGGTGGTGATGTCATGTCCGGCCCGCTCAAGCTCGACGAGGTCATACACCAGTCCACCCGCCTGGCGATTATGTCGCATTTGGCCGCTGTGGGCGAGACCGACTTTCTGACGGTCAAACGCCTGCTCGGTCTCAGCGACGGCAACATCTCCGTACACACCGGCCTGCTGGAGAAAAGCGGCTATATTGAGACGGAGAAATCGTTCGTGGGCAAGAAGACGCGCACCACCTACAGGCTCACGCCCGCCGGGCGCAGGGCATTCCGGCAGTACGTGGCGGCATTGGAAACCGTCTTGAAAGGCTCAGCGGACGGCGGAGGCTGACGATGATCGGCCCCACGGCCTACTCCGCGCTTGCGCCCGTCCTGAACGGCGACGCCGGCAAACCGTCCTTATTCGCCAGATTCCCGTCCGGGTAGTTAGCCCAGCCGTATCGGACCGTGACCGGAGTTGGCACGGCTTGCGAGGAAACCACGACCGTATCGCCCTTGATGACAGCATCCGCCGGAGCGAACTTCCCGTCCGCGCCCGCGATCTCGAATCCTTTCAGCGTCGGGCCCGTGGCTGTCAGACCTCGTCCGACGTGCCTGAAACGTAGGATGATCGTGCCGCCGGCTGCCCTCATCGACTTGTACATCGGCCCGGAGTATTCGACCTTCTCGCGATAAGCGATTCCGCGGGCCGCCAAGGCCAGACGCCGCCCCACCGGCTCCTTGTTCTTCGGGTGAACGTCGTCCTTGTCGCCAACGTCGATCGTCACCGCAAGCCCGACGTTGGGCAGCGTCCGACTGGCGAAAAGCTGCGCCTCGCGAATGCCCGCCCACGACGTATCGTTGGGGTAACCAGGAGGCGACCACGCGGTGAGCTGAACGATCAGGAACGGAAAGTCGCCTACTCCCCAATCGGCGCGCCAGTTGCGAATCATGGCGGGCAGGAGCTGACAGTAGTCCTCGGCGCGGGGCGCGTTCGACTCACCCTGGTACCAGATCACTCCCTTTATGGGGAAGCGCGTCAGCGGCGCGATCATCGTGTTATAAAGCACGCCCGGCGGCCATTGCGACGCGGGGCCGATCTCTCGGTATCGCTTGACGATGTCCTTGAGGTCGGTCGTGGACTGCAGATACGACCTGCTTGTCCAAGGTTCGATGGAGGTTCCTCCCCAGGAGGAGTCTATCAGCCCAATCGGGACTTTGAGAGCTTTCTGCAGGTCGCGTCCGAAGTAGTAGCCGACCGCGCTGAAGTGCGCCGCCGTCTCCGGCACACATGCCTGCCAGGTGGAGGCAACGTCATCGGCGGCGCGTCTGGCAGTAACGCGCGGTACGCTGAACAGACGGATCATCGGATTGGTGGACTTGGGAATCTCCGCGGCCGCATTCGCCTGCGCCAGATCCCACTGCATATTCGACTGCCCGCTGCAAATCCACACATCGCCGACCATCACGTCTTTGAGCTCCATCCTGTTGGCGCCGGAGATCGTCAGCGCAAAAGGCCCCCCGGCCTTGCCGGGCTTCAGCGTAACTACCCATTTGCCGCCTGTGGCGGTCGTTGACACGGATTGGCCGCGAAAGCTCACACTCACCTTCTCGCCTTCATCGGCCCAACCCCACAGGCGGACAGGGGATCCCCTTTGGAGGACCATCCCCTCGCCGATCAAGGTGGGAAGTCTCACGTTCGCCATGGCCGAAACCGCCGGCAGACAGACAAGGGCGGCGACCGCGATGGCGGCAACAAGCTGGCATGAGAACATAATGGGTTCAACCTTGTTTCCGGCGCGCCCAACAGTGCGCCATAGTTGGAGCCTCTGCCATAATACGACCACAGCAACCGGCCCCACGGCTATAGTCTACCAAACACTCAACTGCATTCTCAACCGCGAAAAACGGAGGAGTCTCCTTCCATTTTTCGTGTTGAAGCAGCTATCCTACACTGGAGAGACTTCTACGCCCTAGACTGCGCGAAGAACGCATGGTACAATTCGTGTACAGGCGCAATCCGCAGCAAGCCGTATTGAGTTCAACAATGTCCCACCTGTCACTACTTGTCAAACCCGTCGGAGCTGACTGCAATCTCAGGTGCAGCTACTGCTTCTACAGGCCAAAAGCCGCCCTCTATCCGGAAGCGAAACATCCCAGGATGGAGAACCGCGTGCTGGAAAGGCTGATCAGCGACGCAATGGGCCAGCGAGCGGATTCGACCACGTTCGGCTGGCAGGGCGGTGAGCCGGCTCTGGCCGGTCTGGACTTTTACCGTCTGGTAGTGCAGTTGCAGATGGCGTACGGCGCCCGGGGACAGGGAGTGGGCAACAGTCTGCAGACAAACGGCACACTGCTCAACGCGGAATGGGCGCGGTTTCTGCGGGAATACAACTTTCTGGTGGGCCTCAGCATTGACGGCCCGGCGGACCTCCACAACAAGTACCGCCGTGACAGGCAGGGCGCTCCGACCTACAGCCAGGTGATGGATACGATGCGCCTTCTTCGGCTGTACGAAGTGGAGTTCAACGCGCTCGTGCTCGTCAATAACCACAACGTCAGGAAACCCGTAGTTCTGTATGAGTTCCTTCGCGATAACGGCGTCACGTTCATGCAGTTCGTGCCTTGCGTGGAGCCGGGCCCGGAGGGCAAACCCGCCCCCTACTCTATCACGCCGAGCGCCTATGGCGATTTTCTGTGCGGCCTGTTCGACGCGTGGCTGGAGGACTACCCCGATGTGTCAGTGCGCGATTTCGACCAACTCCTGCTCACGTCGCTGAACCGGCCCGGCTGCATTTGTATGCACGGCCAATCGTGCGATCATTATCTCGTGGTCGAGCACAACGGTGATGTTTACCCCTGCGACTTTTTCGTCCTGCCGGACTTGCGGCTGGGCAATGTGATGGAGAATACACTCGAAGAGCTTGGAAACGTGCAGCTCAGAAGCGAATTCGCCGCCGGCAAGAGCGACCACGGTCCGAAATGCCTGCAGTGTGAATGGCTCAACTACTGCCGCGGCGGGTGCATCAAGCATCGGACCGTCCTCGGCGGCGAGGTGGGCGACCCCAGCTATTTCTGCGAATCGTACAGGCAGCTTAACGCGCACAGCATGGGGACGATCAGAGAACTGGCGGCGAGAATAGGAAGCGAGTGAACTCAGCGCGCGCGCCAGGTCCCCTCTCCACTGGACGCCCCTGCCCCAGTTGAATCCGCCTCATACCTCATCCCTCCCCCAGGGTGCGCGTCAAGATTGTGGTTATGGGGGCGGAACATTTTGGAGTGCGGGAACTTGCAGGCTGTTGCAGAACTATGCCGCCAGCGCCCTTGGTTGCCACCACAGTCTGCTGAATGACCGCATTCCATTACCGAAAACGGTCCGACTAAGACCCCAGCCGGTTATGCGCGCAAGAGTCGCATTGGCGCTCGCCATC
>JAUSGG010000238.1 GCA_030649165.1 Armatimonadota bacterium | reverse complement strand
GCTCGGAGTCATTTTTAACGGCTTCGATAACCAACTCGGCGCTAATGCGAAGCCCCTAAAAATGCCTAACATCGCCGCTTCAGCCGTAATATATGCACATAGGTAGCCAAACTACAGGCCCTCTCCCTTCCAGGGAGAGGGAGTTGGCCGCCCTCGACTCGCTCGACTCCTCCAACTCTTTTGCCTGTTCGAGCGGCCCGACCCCACCCCAGCCCTCCCCTGAATGGGGAGGGGGTTTCGCTCGACTCGTCCGACTCCTCCGACTCGTCCTCTACCCCGTCACTTCCCTCGACCCGCCGTGCAGCATAAACGCGAGATCGAACGCCCTCAGGATCGACACCCACCACAGGAGGGCTGGGATCAGGCGATATGACGCTCGCCGCTGCCTGACGAGAAGTCCAAGAGTTTGCAGGTCGCGCACCCACCGGGCCCCGCAATACGCGGGAGCCGCCATCCTGCCCAGCGGGGCCAGCAAACCACCCGGGAGGGATTTGTCCAGCCGCCGTATGCTCATCGCGGTGACAGCGTACCTCCTGTGCCTTTTCAGCATTCCGAGCGCGCGGACGGATGGGTAATGGTACACCGCCACACGAGGGTCGTACGCTATCCGCGAGCCGTCACGGCTCAGCCGCCAGGCAAGAACCCTGTCCGCCCCGCAGTTCAGTTGCCTGATCTTGTACCCGTGCCGCTGAAGGGATTCCCGCTTTACGGCGAAATTGCAGCCGGGGAAGTTGCGAATGAGCTTCGCTGTGAAGCTCTGAAACTCAGGGAAATCCGTTACCGCGACGAGCGATGAGAGTAAGTCCCTCTGGTGGATCACAGGCCCGGTGACCGCGGCGGCGCCGGCTTCCAATCCCTCCGCGATACCCTGCAGCCACGTGTCCGCCACAATGCAGTCCGCGTCGGTGTTGGCGATGACGCGGCCGCCTGCCGCGTCCATCCCGGCCTGCCGCGCGCCGTCGCATCCGAGATGTTGAGTCGAAACTACAGTAATGGCCGGGTACGACGCCTTTGCCCGTTCAACTGACCCGTCGGTGGAGCCGTCGTCCACTACGACTACTTCGACGTCCATACTCGTCGATTGAGAGACGATCGAACGCAGGCAGTCCGAAAGCTGGGCGCCTCCGTTGTAAGAAGGCACAACGACCGACAAGGAGTCTATGCTGCTCATCTCTTCCTTCTTCGCGAAAGCAAGCCGAGGATGGAACCTACCAGAAAACCGGCGGCGTGCGCGGCGTGCTGCGCAACCATGGCCACCGGCACGAGAGCAAGCATCCGGGGATTCTTCATCACGAACGCGGCGTGCAAACAGGACATCAGAAGCAAGACCAGATATGCCGAGGCCAGGCCAGCGAGCAAGGTCGCGGCCGCGGGCGTAAAGGCGGAAGCGGCCAACAGTCCGGCGTACAGCAGACCGCCGGTCGCCGGCAGAGCGTGCAGGAATCTGCCGCTCCCGGGCCGGATCCGTGCGATATACGCCCGGCCCATCGAAGAACGAAGCCCGCTCAAGAGAAGTCCGGGCAGGTTGGTGTCTCTTCTGTGCGACACGACACAGTCCGGGAGGAGCTCGACGCCAAGTCCGGCCTCGCGAACTCTCAAGACCAGGTCGTAATCCTGCGCCCCGGGAAGAGACTCGTCAAACAGCCCCACCCTCTCCAGGGCCTTCCTGCTGACAGCCATATTCCAGGATCTGGGGTAAAACGTCCGGGCGCTCAGTGAGCCTGAGCCGCGCAGCCCGGCAGCTCCGGCAAAGGAGGTAAGCACGTATTCCAGCGCCCGCAGAAATGGCCTCACGGACGACGGAGCTTTGTCCGGCCCCCCAGCCACGCCGACCTCCGGGTTCTCGAACGCGCGCTGATACGCGCGCAGCCAGCCGGGGGGCGGAACACAGTCATCATCGGTGAAAAGCACAATGTCGCCGCCGGCTTCGCGAATGCCCACGTTACGGGCGGCGAACGGTCGCGCCCCCGGCAGGCGGTAGTAATGCGCCGGCGCGCGCAGATTTCCAGCCAACCGGCGCACGGTGTCTTCCCTCGGTTCGGGCGCGTAATCCGTTATCAGTATCTCGACAGCGCCCGGCGTCACGTCCTGGCCTGCCACCGCCGTCAGCGTCGCCAGGAGAGACTCCTCCTCGTGCTCCGTCGTGATCACAACCGAAAACGTGGGCTTTGCGGACTGCATATCAAGGTCCTGTGAGAATTTCCTTCCCCACAGTGCAATCCGCTACTACCCTGTCGTTGTAGGGGCACTGCGCGCAGAAAGCGAATTCGTTCTTGTTCCGCAGGAAACGGGCGCGAAAGTCGCGAGCGCGACCCGAGTTGTATATCTGGACTGCGGAGCCGTCGTCCGGAAACTTGCCGTACGGAACGGAATTGTCGAAATCGTGCTCGCACGAGACAAACGTTCCGTCCCAGTTCACCGTGAGCCTTTTCCACGGTCGTCTGCAGACGAAGCCGTCCCGCTTGCTTCGATGATAATCGGCGTCGGAGTAGCTGTACATCCGGTAGGTGGCATCGGACGGCGCGTACTTTTCGTCCAGGCCCGGACCGCAGCAATCGGGCATGCTTGCGGAGCGGTAAGTTATCAAGTCCGCCCCAAACTTGAGCGCCAGATCCGTGATCTCTGACAGCTCGGCCTCGTTATTCCGCGTCACTACAACCCGGACGTTTACCAGAGGCGTGGACGAGCCCTTGGCCTTCTTGGTCTCCCGCAGCAGCGCCAGACAGTTCAAAACGCGGTCGAGGTCGCCGCCAACGCGATACTTGCCATAAGTCTCCTGGCAAGCCCCGTCGAGCGCTACGGCAAGAGTGTCCAGTCCTGAAGCCACCAATTCCTCGACCTCGGAACGCTCGGAAATCCTCTGGCCGTTGCTGCTCGCGAGGACCGCGATGTTGTGTCGTTTCGCCAGACGGATCATCCGGAATATGTCAGGGTTCAGAAACGGCTCGCCCCAGTTCCAGAGGACGATCAATGAAAGACTGTCGCCAATCTCCGCGAGCAAGTCCCTGTAAACCCCAAAGTCCATCATCCCGACCGGACGGGAGAAGGCGCGGACACCCGACGGGCACAGCGGGCATCTGAGGTTGCAGGCATTTGTCGGCTCGATCTGCAGGACCGATGGAAAGCCCCGGAGCGTCGGGCGCGGCAGCCTGCTGTTAAGCTCTGTACAACCTAGAGCCATTAACTTGGACAAAGACGCCCGATTGACGGCATGCGGCGCCGCCTCGAACTCGAACTCGAGTCTTCGGGTCACGCATACCCTGGCAAAGCTCAATGCCTTTGAAAAAGAGTTCGTTGTCCGTGCCTCCCCGTCAGCCCGCCCGGCTGTTATGGCTTTTATCTACCCCTTGCGCGGGGAGCCGAACCATTGGGGGTCACGCAGAATTCTCAAGTGTGGGTGTAGCGGTTCAGGTTTAGGGAGGGCGTCATTCTGAACGAAGTGAAGAATCTGCTTTTTCCGGACTCATCACGTCAAGAGCATACCCTTCGCTCTGCTCCTAAGGAAGCGCTCGGTTTCGGGATTTCCGGGTTGGGATGCGAGGTTGTCCTATAACCGCACGAGTGTGAAGCCCAACCCTCAAATCCCGAAACACCGGGGTGGTTTCTTTCCGAAATAACCCCGATGAGTCGGGGCCGGTTGCTCAGAATGACGCCGCGCTCACCATTCCTGAACTCTTGCGTGTAGGTAGAAACGTGCGTGCACACGCGGCGGGCCGTCTTCTCGTCTGCGTTTATCGGCGGTTTCAAATACGGGATTACCCGTTCTTCTTCTCAAACTCCCGCATGAACCCAACCAGCGCGTCGATTGCGTCCCTGCCGACGGCGTTGTAGATGCTGGCTCTCAGTCCGCCGACGGAACGGTGGCCCTTCAAGCCGACGAAGCCGGCCTTTTTGGCCTCGCTGACGAACTGATCTTCGAGCTCCTCGCTCGGCAGTCGCCAGACCACGTTCATGATCGACCGGCTCTCTTTGTCCGCGGGGGTCTTCCAGAAGTCGCTGGAGTCGAGCGCGCCGTAGAGCGTGGCCGCCTTGTCCTCATTGATCTTCTGCATACCCGCGAGGCCGCCGATCGTGTCCATCCAATCCGTCACAAGCTTGAGGATGTAGATGCCCCACGTGTTCGGCGTGTTGTAGAGGCTGTTGTCGTCCGCGTGCGTTTTGTAGCGGAGGAAAACGTTCACTGTCTCAGGGCAGCGCTCGATCAGGTCCTTACGGATTATGACCAGCGCCAAGCCCGACGGACCGATGTTCTTCTGCGCTCCGGCGTAGATCATCCCAAACCGGCTCACGTCGATTTGGCGCGACATTATCTCGCTCGACATATCGGCGATCAGCGGAGCTGAGGTCTTCGGAAAAACCGGGTATCGGATGCCGCCGATTGTCTCGTTCGAACAAATGTGTACGTACTCGGCGTCGGCGCTGAGGCTCAACTCGCTCTGCTTCGGAACGCGCATATAACTCTCGTCCTTGCCGTCCCAGGCTACGTTCACGCTCCCGCCGACTTTTGCTTCCTTGATGGCCTTGGAGGACCAGCTCCCGGTGTGAACATAGTCCGCCGTCTTCCCGGACCTTCTCAGGTTCTGGGGGATCATGACGAACTGCAGGCTGGCCCCACCCTGCATGAACAAAACGGCGTAGTCATCGGAGACATTCAACAGCTTGCGCACGTTCGCTTCGGCTGCGCCGATTATGGCGGCGAAGTCCTTCGAGCGATGCGACATCTCCATAACGGACATTCCGGCGCTGCCGCATTCGAGCATCTCCGCCTGAGCTTTCTCCAGGACCGGAAGTGGAAGGGCCGCGGGCCCAGCGTTAAAGTTGTAAACTCTCGTCATTGGCTTGCTCCCTGATCGTTGCTAAGGTCGTCTGAACAACCCGTGGTCTTTACACAATACCATGTTTGCACTGCCTGAAGCGAAATCCTTCTTGTTCGGAGAGTAATTGTGATATTTGTCACAGCCAGCCGACGCTTGCTCAGTCTTGAGAATACGTCTAAACTAAGCTGGTAGTAAAGGGTTCGCTTATCTAATATACTATGCCTGATCTGTTTGTCCCGTTGATAACTGCCATTCTTTTGGCCCTGCTGGGTTTCGCGGCGCTCTGGGCGTTCGCTTTCCGCGGAGTATGGGCGCCTTACCTCAGCAGCAGGCGTCAGCCGACTATAACAGCGACGGCAGCGGTCGCGTCGAAGCGCGAGGAGATGGCCGAGTCCTTCATGCACAACTTCGAGCGTCGGTTCGGAGAGACCTATGACCCGTCGGACGCGGTGCGGATCGAGCCGGTCGAGTGGTACGCCGCTTTCGAGTGTGAGGACGGCGAGACGCGGGAATTCCCCATCCCGCGGTCGCTATACGAATCGCTTATCATCGGAGATAAAGGCGTGCTGACGTGGCGGGGGAACCTGTTCGTCCGCTTCACACGGCCCGGCGTCGACAGGCCGGAGAAGACGGTGCCGGGCGATTGGATGTAGGGGCGGTTGAGGGTTGAGGGTTGACCTCCCCCTAACCCCCTCCTAAGAGGAGGGGGGACAACTTGCTCCCTCCCCATTCAGGGGAGGGCTGGGGTGGGGTTCGCGGATAGAGGTATAGTTCTTGGCTGATACTGTTCTCAAAATCAGGCTCACGCCGAGAGGATCGAAGAACGAGATCCTTGGCTGGGAGGACGACACGCTCCGCATTAAGGTTACCGCGCCGCCGGTCGAGGGCGCGGCGAACAAAGCGTGCGTTGAGCTGATCGCCGGCTCGCTTGGAATCAAACGCGGACAGGTAAGCATTGTTTCGGGCGAGAAGAGCAGGGAGAAGGTGGTCCGGATCGAGGGAATGGCGGACGGGGAGATCAGAAATGCGCTACGTGACGTTCGCCATAAATGACGAGCCTGCTCAACGCCAAGCAAGCTGAAGCAAGCTACCGGATAGGGTTCCGGCGATCTGATAACTGTTCACAGTTCACCGGTCACTGTTCACCCGGCCCTTACCTCCGCCGCGGGCCGCGCGCAAACGGCGGGATAGATGACCTCCTCACGTGCTCGGTCAGAATGCGGAACTGCTGCTCGTTCAGTATCTTTCTAAGCTTGAGTTGCCTCTCCAACCGCGCTTGCAGTATCTGGAGCTGCAGTTTGTTGACACCGCCGATCAGCCGGCGCGCCTTCCCTTCATCGAGTCGATGATTATCGTACAGGCGCCCTATCGCCTGCAGATCGCGGCGCATGTCCCGATAGACATCACCGGACTGGTTTTTCCGGGACTGCCACATCTTTTCGATCGCGCTCTGCTGGTCCGGGTCGAGGCTCAACTGCGGGAGCCGATCAGGAGACGGTCCGCCGCGCTCAGCGTCCATTCTTTCGATCACCGGGGACTCCGGTCCGATAACTCTGTTGAGCTGAACGAACTGGCGTGGGGCCAACACGTCCCGCAGCCGGATTTGACGCTCCAGCGAGTTATCGAGCAAATCGCGCTGAAGCTTGTTGACCCTGGCTATCGAATCTCTCGCGCGACTCATGTTGAGGTCGTAATCGTCGTAAAGCCGCCTGAGCCGCTGTCGCTCATCCACGAGAGCCTGCCGGGTCCTATCGCTGACCTGGCCGCTCGAGCGCAGAACGTCACGCAACTTGGCCCTCTGGCTGTCGCTCAGATCGAGCCGTTCCAGAATGGCCGCCGGGCCGGGCGGCCCCGGATCAGCCGTCGCGGCGCATATCATAGTCAAGATGAGCAAAGCCGAGAATGCCACGGCCGAAATGCTCTTCATAGTTGACCTCTATCCACCCTCCAGCGCGGCCAGGACTCGATCGGTCTTGTCCTGCAGCGGGTCGTCCGTCCAGGCCACGGTCGTCTGGCTCTGTCGCTGCATTTCCACCAAATGCGATACCGCGGCCACCTGCTTCTTCTCGGCCGAATGCTGCGAGATTCCCACGAACGTCACACCCGCTATGAACACAACCGCGATTCCCGCCGCCGCCAACCCGCGGACGCCGGACCACATCATCCACGGCGCCAAACCCTGCCACACGGGAGTCCTCACACGAACCCGGTCGCGGATTACGGGCCACATATCGGTAACAGGACCGACCGGCCCCAACCGGCTCAGGTCGAATGTCAGTTTACGCTCCTGCTCCAGTATTCTCCTGCATTCCTCACACGCGCCGAGATGCGCCCTGATCGTCTCGTGTTCAGGGCAACTCGACGGCCGGAGGCTGAATTCCAGTAGATTCGGTTGTATCTGTTCGCAACGCATGGTTCTGTCCTTCCTTCTGGACGTCGGCTCCTGGTGATTCTTCCGACAACGCCTCAAATTGCTGCCTCAATCGCTGTCGCGCCCTGAACAGCCTGACCTTCAGGTTAGCGGCCGGAGCGTTCAGGATTTGCGACATCTCGTCATAGGATAATTCCTGCAAATGGTAAAGTGTTATCAACAGTCGGTCGTCGTCGCTCACTCTCTGCAGCGCGGCCATGAGGACCGCCTTGTTCTCGCTGCGCAGGAGCGACTCGCTCGGATCGCCGGCGGTATCGGTCGAAGCCGTGACCGCTTCGGAATCCCATTCCGCCATGTCTTCCAGCGACACATCGTGCTGTCCGTGCCTGGCCCTAAGCGCGTCTCGCGCCGTATTTGCCGAAATCCGGTACAGCCAGGTCGTGAACTTCGACTCGCCCCTGAACTTGTTGGCCGACCGCCAGACCTTGACGAACACATCCGCCAGCGCTTCCTCGGCGTCTTCACGACTCCCGATCATCCGCAGCAACAACCCGTACACGGGCCGCTCGTGACGACGGAACAGAACCTGAAGCGCCTCCTGGTCCTGTTCCTGGCAGCGTCTGAGCAACTCTTCGTTGCTTACGGATAGGTCGTAGCTACCGGCTTCCAACTGGACAACCTTCCTGCTTTCCTAATGGTATAGACGGGGGAAGGGTTCTAGGGTTACAGGGTTTTAGGGTTTCAGGGTTCCGGGGACTCATGCCCGACACCTCATTCCTGATCCCTGCCTCGAAAAAAGGACACCTATCGTGCGGGAACGGCCTTGGAGAACCAGGCCACTGAATATCGGCCAAGTCAGTTCCCGCAGGACGCCCGCGGCTTTTCATCCCCTTGGCCAGCGCGCCGTGGCCGATTCATACCTTGCCTTTACGTCCATGGCCTGATATGGAAATCCCGGAACTCCCCCGTCGCGGGGACAAAACTATGCCTTACGTTAGTCACGTTCGCGCCGGAGGGGCCTCTGCGCAGAATGGCGAGGAAGCCTTCCAGGACGTTTCGCGGCCCCTCGGCCACGACCTCCACACTGCCATCCGGCATATTCCGTACATACCCTGTCAAACCTAGGCGATTTGCCTCGTCCTCGGCAAAATAGCGGTATCCGACGCCCTGGACGCGGCCCGCGATCTTCGCGATCAATCGTTCCTGCGTGGTTTCGGCCATGGCGTCTACTTCGCCAAATCCCTGTACACCTCCGGCTTGCGGCCGGAGATCGGCCCGTCACCGACGAGGGACAGGTCCAGGTCAGCGATGACAACCCGGCTGTCTCCCTTATAGCGGGCAATAATGTCGCCGTGCGGGTTTATTATCAGGCAGTCCTCGGGGTGGACGAACAGGACGTAGACTCCGTTTTCGTAGGCGCGGGTGATCATCATCGTGTCGTTGATGCCGCCGTGCATCCCGGAGGACGGAGTGAAGATGATCTGCGCGCCCTTTGTCGCAAGCAGCCTTGCGCTTTCAGGCATCTGCCTGTCAAAGCAGATCATCATGCCGACTTTCGCAAAAGGCAGCTTGAAAACGGAGAAGGTCGCGCCGGTGGTGTTGTAGGGCTCGTCGTTCGCGTTATGGACCTTGCGATGCTTCCCCACAATTTCGCCGCTGGGGGAGACGATGATCGATGTGTTGTACTGACGTTTGCCGTCTTTCTCCGCCAGCCCCGCCACAATGTAGATGTCCAGCTCGCGCGCCAGGTTCCGGATATGTCGGACGTACTTGCCGTCCGGGACCTCCTCACACAGGTCCCTGTATCGATCGAGAGAAAGACCCCGATCGGAGATGGCATAACCTTCCAGAAACCCCTCTGGTGTGCAGACTATCCGCGCGCCCTGCTTAGCAGCCTCACGCGCGAGCCGCTCGAATTCGGCGTAATTCTTCTCCCGCTCCCGCGGCAGTTTCTGTACGACCAGGCCCGCTGCTCGAATCATTCCAGCTTTCTCCGCCTTCGCGCCCACTGGCGAAAGGCACGGCATCGAGAGTACAACGATGAGGACTCCCGCCACGCGCGGGAGAAGTTGTGGATCAACCATTTTCCACTCCAGCATACCAAAAAACGGACGGGATATCCCCCGTCCGTTTCGATATTCCTGAAATCAGCGCAATGTCACTGCTCGCTTACCCGCCGGCCTTCTCCTTTATCTCGGCCAGCGCGTCTTCCTCGGAGGAGTAGGTCCCGAAAATCGTATCGAGTTTCGTGATACGCAGCATTCGAGTGATCGGGCTATTGCATTTTACCAGGTTGACCGTGCCGCCGTCGGGGCGAAGGCGCTTGGTAGCGCTGAGCAGGGTCCCAAATCCACTGCTGTCCATATAAGTGACGCGCTCCATATTGATGATCAGATGTCTCTGCCCCGACGCGATCACGTTATTGACCGATTCCTTAAACTGCGGCGCGGTGTAGACGTCGATCTCGCCGATCACGTCCAGAATTCGCAGCCCGTTATGTTCCCTTATGTTAGTGTCTAGTCGGATGCTCTCCAAGACCGCACCTCCTCTTCTTGGGCAGTATATAGCCATTGCCGTCAAAAGTCAATCGCTGCAAAACGCTTGGTTGGTTGACGGTTGTCACCGTGCCGCGATGATCAGGAGATCAAAGGATACTGCCGCCGCCCAATGCAGGATGAAACATGGCAGGAACGATTTTGCCCGCAGCGCCAGCAAGCCAAGTATAATGCCGGCGGGGAAGGAAACGATCATCTCGATCTGCACCTTGTGATAGTGCATGATGCCGAACGCGATAGCCTGGACGACCACTGCCCACCAGCCGATGTAACGATGGAGTCCGAAAAGCAGAAATCCCCGGAAGAAAAACTCCCAGCAGAAGAAGTACATCCCCCATTTGGCCTCGGAGGAGACGAAACCCTGCCACGTCTGGGCCGCTTCACGGTCGATCGGGTAAAACGACTGGAACGACTCCATGCGCGACGCCGGCAGCATCAGAACGACCAGTCCCCCGAAAAGAAGCAGAGTGATCCACCAGGCGCGCCACGAGTCGCCGATGCCGAATCCGAAGCGCGACGGCTCCTCTCTTGCGACGAAGAAGATGAACAACATCGGGAACCACAACAGGCCGATGTAGTTGACGATCAGATAATGCTCGCCGTAGGACGCGCCCATATTGAAACGCAGAAGCGCGCCGATGATGCCGATGCCCACCAAACTGGTCAGAATTCCGATGGTTTTGCTTTTTGCCATGTTATTGGTTATTGGTCGTCGGACAGATCGGACTGATCGGACGGATCCGACCTATCCCACCCGCTCGACTCGCTCCGCTACGTTGCGCTTGATCGCGGCCAGGTCCAGCGTCTTCAGTTCACCGCGTTCGTAGACTGCTTCGCCGTTCACGACTGTGAGTATTGCATCTCGGCCGGAGGCGCAGTAGACCAGCGTTGAGTAT
The DNA here is from genome assembly GCA_030649165.1 of Armatimonadota bacterium. GTDB lineage: Bacteria > Armatimonadota > UBA5829 > UBA5829 > JAUSEB01 > JAUSGG01. The sequence goes on along the minus strand of JAUSGG010000238.1, from coordinate 16,585 downwards.
GGATCGCGGTTCGGGAACAGTCCGGCGCGCGACAGGTCGATTGCCGCGAGGTCCGCCTTCTTGCCCGGTTCGAGCGACCCTATTGAACTTTCCATCCCGAGGGCCCGCGCCCCTCCTATCGTTGCCGCCTCGACAATCGCCTCAGCGCCGACAGGAGAAAGCTGAGAGCTGAGAGCTGAGAGCTGAAAGCCGCTATCCGTGTCCATCTGTGTCCATCCGTGGTTCGCTCCCGAGATCCGCTGCAGGAGAGCGGCGGACCTCATTTCGCCGCAGATATCGAGCGAGTTGTTGCTGACGGCGCTGTCCGTGCCAAGTCCCAGTCTCACGCCGACTTTCAGCATATCGGCGACGGGGGCTATACCGACGCCGATCTTGGCGTTCGACCTGGGACAGTGCGCCACTCCGGTCCGGGTGACCGCCAGGATTCGGATGTCGTCCTCGCCGACGTGGACGCAGTGGGCCGCCAGCGTGGTCTCCCCCAATACGCCCAGGTCGTACAGATACTGCACGGGCGATACGCCCGGACACGGCCACTCCTCGCCCAACGCCTCGTAAAATTCCGCAATTTCGCCTGTGCCCCTGACGCAGAACTCGTATTCCGACGTTGATTCGGCAACGTGGATACAGACCGGCATCGCCGCCTGGCGCGCGACTGATCGGACCGCCGTTAATAGCTCTGCCGAGGCGGTGTAGACGGTGTGAGGAGAAATCCCCACCCTGACCCGTCCGTTGGCCCTGGGGACGAGCAAATCGAGCCGCGATTTCAGGGCGTCGATCGCCGGCGAAGGGTCGTCGCCGCCGTGCCCGAAAACCTCCTGGTAGACGATGCCGCGCAAGCCGCTCTCCAGAAGCGCGTCCAGCGACGCCCCGGAAGGCGTGGCGTCGGCCACCGTCGTGATACCGGCCTGGATGCACTCCGCCGCGCCCAGCAGGGACGACCAGCGGTAGTCCTCGGCGGTCATCGCTCTCGCGTATTCGGTGAGCCTGCGCACCCACGGGAAGAGCGGCAGGTCGTCTATTGCGCCGCGCAGCATGGTGTAGTCCAGATGCGCGTGGCTGTTGACGAGACCCGGCATGAGGATGGCGTCGCCCAAATCATGAACCGGTTCCTCAGGATGCGACCGGCTCAGTCCCACGCCGACGGCCTCTATACGGTCGCCACGGATGAGGACTTCGCCGTCGTTGATCGGCCCGGAGGTTATGGGCAGTACGTGTTTCGCTCTGTAGATCACGTCTTGAGAACCGATTCCGGCGTGACGCAGGGAAGTCCGAACTGCTCGGCGATGGCGGGAAGGACCACTTTGCCGAAGGCGATGTTGAGACCGGAGCGGATACCGGGGTCTTCCCTCATGGCCTGCGCGTACCCGTGATTGGCGATTTTGAGGACGTAGCCGCCGGTGACGTTGGTCAAGGCGTAAGCGGACGTGCCGGCGACCGCGCCCGGCATATTGGTGACGCAGTAGTGGACGACGTCCTCCTCGATGAAGACCGGTTGGCTGTGAGTGGTTGGACGGCAGGTTTCGACGGAGCCGCCCTGGTCGACGGCGACATCGACTATGACGGAGCGCGGCATCATGAGCTTGAGCATATCCCGTGTGATGAGAGTCGGAGAGCGCGCGCCTCGTTTGAGAACCGCGCCGATGACCAGGTGCGCGTGTGGGAGGGCCGCGCGGATGTTGTGGGCGTTGGAATAGATAGTAGTGACGTTGGGCGGCATGACATCGGCGAGATGTCGAAGTCTGTCTAAGTTAGTGTCCATAACTATGACATTTGCGCCAATACCGGCGGCGACGCGAGCGGCGTTCGACCCGACCGTCCCCGCGCCGAGTATGAGGACCGTGGCGGGCGGGACGCCGGGAACACCCGCCAGCAGGATTCCCCTACCCTCCATCGGGCGTTCCAGATATTTCGCGCCTTCCTGTATGGCCATACGGCCCGCGACTTCGCTCATCGGCGTGAGGATGGGCAGGGAGCCGTCGGCGGATTGTGTCGTCTCGTAGGCGATGCAGACCGCTTTAGATTCGATCATGGCCAGTGTCAACTCTCTGCTCGCGGCGAAGTGGAAGAACGTGAATATGACCTGGCCTTCGCGGATCAACAGATACTCTTGGGGCAGCGGCTCTTTGACCTTTACGATCATCTCGGCGCCTTTGTAGATCTCTTCCGCCGAGTGGACGACCGTCGCTCCGGCAACCTCGTAATCCCTCTCCCGAATGCTGGCGCCGCGCCCGGCGGATTTCTCGACCAGAACGGTATGCCCGGCCTTGGTCAGCAATTCGACCCCGTCGGGGACCATGCCCACGCGGTACTCGTCGGGTTTGATTTCCTTCGGCACGCCAATGATCATTCTGGTTGTTGGTTGTTGGTTGTTAGTTCCCTGTTCGATACCCGCCAACCTCCACTGGCCAAAGGTCTCACCCTCACCCCAACCCTCTCCCTCAAGGGAGAGGGAGTTTGGCCCTCGACGAGATCGAATCCTCACATTATCTGCGTTTATCTGTGTTAATCGGCGTTTATCCGCGGTCTTCCCTGAGCCAACGCTCTCAGGTCTGCACGAGCTCAAGGAAGTACGCGTGTAGCCGCGTGTCTTCCGTCAGTTCCGGATGAAACGCCGACGCCAGCAGCTTGTCGCGTTGGATCAAGACAGGCTGGCCGTTGATTGAAGCCAATGTCTTCACTCCGTTGCGGACCTCGGTAACGAAAGGCGCGCGGATGAAGACCGCGCGGATCGGGTCGGGGCCAAGCTCAGGAACAGTCATGTCGGTCTCGAAACTGTCGATTTGCCGGCCGAACGCGTTGCGGCGGACGGTGATGTCCAGGAGGCCGAGGCGACCCTGATCGCTGTCTTCGATGTCGTTCGCCATCAGGATCAACCCGGCGCACGTGCCGTAAAGAGCCATACCTTGATCGACTTTCTCGATGATAGCCTCGTCGATGCCGAACCGCCGCATCAGCTTGCCGATCGTAGTGCTTTCGCCGCCGGGGATGATCAGCCCGTCAAGCTGCCGGACCTCCTCCGCCGTGCGCACGGGAACGGCTTCGACGCCCAGTCTCTTGAGCATCTGCAGATGCTTATCGTAATCCCCCTGAAGGGCCAGAACACCGATTCGCATATGTATCACCGATGAATCACCGGATTCCTATCACGAAAGCACGAAAGGAGGAAAGCACGAAAAAGGGATTTCGTTATTCCGGTTTCGTGTTTTCGTACCTTCGTGCTTTCGTGATTAAGTCTACCAGCCTCGGACTGAAAGCAAATCCTTCTCTTCGAGCTGCCGCACGTCCAAGCCCTCCATCGCCTTCCCCAGTCCCTTGGAAAGCTCAGCCAATACTTCCGGCTTATCGTAGTGCGTCGTGGCGTCAACGATCGCTTTTGCGCGCGGCGCCGGGTCGTCTGATTTGAATATACCCGATCCCACGAAGACCGCCTCAGCGCCGAGCTGCATCATCAGGGCCGCGTCTGCCGGGGTCGCCACACCGCCCGCGGAGAAGTTCGGAACGGGCAACTTGCCTGTCTTGTGTATTTCGACCACCAAATCGTACGGCGCGCCAAGGTTCTTCGCGGTGGCCATAAGCTCGTCCTCTCGCATCCCCTGAATCCGCCTCATCTCGCTCGTCACGGCCCGCATGTGGCGTACGGCCTCGACGATATTCCCGGAGCCCGCCTCGCCCTTCGTGCGGATCATCGCGGCGCCTTCCCCGATTCGCCTGAGCGCTTCGCCCAAATCGCGGCAGCCGCAGACGAACGGGACCTTGAACTGATGCTTGTCGATGTGATACATCTCGTCCGCCGGAGTAAGGACCTCGCTCTCGTCGATATAATCCACGCCCAGGGCTTCGAGGATTTGCGCTTCTACGAAATGGCCGATTCGCGCTTTGGCCATCACGGGAATCGTAACGGCCTTCTTGATCTCCTCGATTATGAGCGGGTCGGCCATACGGGCGACGCCGCCTTCCTTGCGTATATCGGCCGGAACACGCTCCAGGGCCATGACCGCAACCGCGCCCGCCTCTTCGGCTATCCTGGCCTGCTCGGCGTTGGTCACGTCCATTATCACGCCGCCCTTGAGCATCTCCGCAAGGCCAACCTTAGTGCGCCAAGTCGACTTCTCTATCTCGCTCATGTCGGATCTCCTACTTTCGATCAGAACCAAGAACGCCGGGCTTTCGCCCAGCGTATCAGTTACGCCACGCTAGCGTTATTTTAGCACATCGGGGCGCCCCTGTCAGCTATCAGCAAACGGCTGTTGGAACCGCCGATGAACGCGGATAAACGCAGATTCATCCCTCCAGGTATCATACCTGGAGGGATAGGACACAAAGGTGTTCAGAAGATAGCCGATCGCCGGCGTTCCCAGTGCTGCCAAGATAGCTGCAGCAACAGCTGCTGCGCAAGAAGGGCACCACTCTTATCCACGCGCCCGTGGTCCATAGGAAGAGACCCGCGGAAAAGACGCCAGCCCAGCCTGGAGTAGCGAATCGGAAGTAGAGATTCGGGTCCATTGGCTACCGTCCTAAGTCAGTCCGACATTCCAGAAAGCTGAAGTTTGCGTTTGCACGTGGGAAGACACGTCATCCCTCATCATACAACGCCACCATTTCCCGGCTTACCCGCTCGCGGATGTACGGGCTCAGGGCGCGAGGAGTCACCAACTCGACTGGGTGGCCCAATATCCTGCTCAGATTCCCCTCCAGAGCGAACCATTTCAGACCGATTACCGGACGCTCTCCGGCGTCTTTGAGCTCAACCAGGATGTCTATGTCGCTTTCAGGGGTGTCCTCGCCTCTGGCAACTGACCCGAAAACCGCTACCCGCTTCACTCCGTACGGAAGCAGAATGGGTAATATCTTATCCCGTAACTCCTCAAGCCGTGCCATTATCTCGCTCCGATGCGCCGCAATGCGCGGATACTCGACTGCTCGCATCACTATACCACACAGCCTTCAACGGAGTGTTTGCTTCTAGTCTTCACTCCACCTCGAACAACGAGCGTGCCAGTCCTGACTGACGGATTACCGACAGGAGAGTCCCGGGTTTCAGCTCGCGATGGTCCGGAACGGGAACCGTGCAGGTGGAAATCCCCGATTTCTTCTGCATCACGATGTGGCTGCCACGCCGACGGACTTCAATGAATCCATGTTTGGAGAGCAGGGCGCACACTTCGACTCCGGACAAAACGGCCAGCCTACCCAACGGCTACCTCCAGCCGTGTAACGTAAACTTCACTGCTGAGTCGGAGTGCGACCTCTGTGGGATCGGCAGCCTCGAAGAAAAGCTCGATAGCCTCTACCAGGTTGCGTCTGGCATCCTCAACAGAGTTTCCCTGGCTGGCAATATCCAGTTCAGGGCACAAGGCGACGAAAAGGTCATCTTCGCGCTCGATGAAAGCCGTTAGTTGTCTCATAACGCTCATCTGATTGGCCTCCACGATTATTCTACCACATTGGGGCAAAAGCAGACGTCGCGAACGCTTGGTCGGTCGGGTCTCCCACCTTGTCGCGGCCTTAGTCCGTAGCCCGGATACACAGGCGCGCAATACTGGTCGCCCTGCCGTTCGCCTCGAAATCCACGATCACCGCCATTGCGACTGTTGGGCCGCCGGCAACTTCGAACTTCTGGGGCATTTGGGTTATGAACTTGTTTATGACAAGCTCCGGCCTCATGCCGAGGATGGAATCGGTGGGGCCGACCATACCGATGTCGGTGATGTAGGCCGTGCCCTTGGGGAATATGCGCTCGTCCGCGGTCTGGATGTGGGTGTGCGTGCCGAGGACGGCCGTGACTTTGCCGTCGAGTCGCCAGGCCATTGCGCTTTTCTCGGAGGTTGCCTCCGCGTGCATATCGACGAAGATGATCGGCGTGATCGCTCTGAGCCGGCCGACCAACTCATCGGCGACGCGGAAGGGATCGTCCACGGGAACCATGAAAGTGCGGCCAACGAGGTTCACGACCGCGATCTCCACACCCGCGGCAGTCTTATAGACGAAGCTCCCCCGGCCCGGAACCATCGGTGGAAAGTTCGCGGGCCGGAGGAGCCTTGGTTCCTCGTCAATGAAGGGGATAATGTCCTTCTTCGTCCAAGTATGATTGCCGAGAGTTATAACATCCACTCCGGCTTTGAGCAGCGTCTGGGCCGCATCTTTAGTGATGCCGAGTCCGCCGGCCGCGTTTTCGCCATTGGCAATGACCAGGTCCGGCGTGTATTCGTCGCGCAACTCCGGCAGCAGCTTGGCCACAGTCTCGCGACCGGGTCTGCCGACGACATCGCCCAGCATAAGTATTCTCAACGGCACTTCCGTTCTATGATGGTTGAGAGTCGAGAGTATGACCTCCCCCTAACCCCCTCTAACCCCCTCCTGAAAGGAGGGGGGACTCCCTCTCCTCTTAGGAGAGGGTTGGGGTGAGGTCAACGACCCTCTATTTCGCGTAATCTACCGCTCTTGTTTCCCGGATCACCGTCACTTTGATCTGGCCGGGGTATTCCATCTCCTCTTCGATCTTTTTGGCCGTGTCTCTTGCGAGCTTCACGGCTGCGAGATCGTCGATCTCAGTCGGCTTGACCATAACGCGGATTTCGCGTCCGGCCTGCACCGCGTAAGTTTTCTCGACGCCGTCGAACGAGTCGGCGATCGTCTCCAGCTTCTGCAGGCGCTTGACATAAGTTTCCAGCGTTTCGCGCCTGGCGCCGGGCCGCGAAGCCGATATTGCGTCCGCGGACAGCACGAGCACCGCTTCTATCGAGTGCGGCTCGACGTCGTTATGGTGCGCGCCCGCCGCGTGTATCACATCAGCGGGTTCGTGGAATCGCTTTAGCAGGTCCATGCCGATGATGGCGTGGGGACCTTCGACCTCGAAATCGACGGCCTTGCCGATGTCATGCAGTAGGCCCGCGCGCTTGGCGAGAGGCACGTTCACGCCCAACTCGGCGGCCATCACCCCTGATAGATGCGAGACCTCGATCGAATGGTCCAGCACGTTTTGGCCGTAGCTGGTGCGATATTTCAGCCGTCCGAGCAGTTTGAGCGCCTCGGGATCGAGTCCCGTGACGCCGGTTTCGAAAACCGCCTGGTCGGCGGCTTCTCTCATCTTCGTCTCGACTTCCGCCTGGGCTTTGATGATCGTCTCCTCGATGCGGCCGGGATGAATTCGTCCGTCGAGGATCAGATTGCCAAGGGCCAGTCTGGCGACTTCCCGCCTGATGGGATCGAAGCCTGAGATAACGACCGCCTCCGGCGTGTCGTCGATTATCAGATCGACTCCGGTGAGCGTTTCAAAGGCGCGGATATTCCGGCCCTCGCGGCCTATGATCCGTCCCTTCATATCGTCGCCCGGAAGCGGAACCACGGAAACCGTGGTCTCAGCAGCCTGATCCACGGCGCAGCGCTGAATCGCCATCGTGACGATGTCTCTGGCCTTGCGGTCGCCTTCCTCTTTGGCCCTTTCTTCATATTCGCGGATTATCTTTGCGGCCTCGCGCTCCGACTCACGCTCGATAATGTGCAGGAGGGTCTCTTTGGCCTGTTCCGCGGTCATACCGGAAATCCGCTGAAGCTGCTCGCGCTGTTGCTGAGCAATGCTTTCCACTTCCTCCCGGATGGCGACTGCTTCCTGTTCTTTCTCGGAAATCGCCTTTTCTTTTCTGTCGAGATTGTCCAGTCTACGGTCGAGGGTTTCTTCCTTTTGAGCCAGCCTTCGCTCTAACCTCTGTGTTTCAGCCCGTTTTTCTCTGTTCTCATGTTCGATCTGAGCGCGCATTTTGTGCGCCTCATCCCTTGCTTCGAGAAGGATTTCCTTCCGTTTTGTTTCGATCTCCTTCTCAAACTGCTCTTTCATCAACCGGGCTTCGGCCTGTTGTTTTTCAACTCTGGCCCGGGCCGGTCGCACGTACATCTGATATGTTAAGAGAACCAGCAATGCGGCAACGGCAACGCCGCTAACTATTCCAAGGATTATGTTCATCAACCTTCCCTCACCTCCCGAAGTTTCGGTGTGAGGTTGAGCGAATCGCGGTTGTTATCTCGGCCGGCAAACTCAAGTGGACCTCGTAAAATGTCAGTTATGTTGGTTGCGATATATTCCTCCTCTCGATATCAAGAACGACCACGGCGGTTTGGTTGGTAAGGCGAGGAGTCAGTTCTCTGATCATAACTTCCACCCTCACCCTAACCCTCTCCCTCAAGGGACAGGGGACTCCTTCTCCCCTGGGGGAGAAGGCTGGGTTGAGGGGGAAACCTTCCGACCGATCGCTAACTGAACTCTTCGCTTCCTCAGTCCTCCTCAGAAAGTAACTCTCCGAGGACCCGATTTGTCACGTCCCAACTAAAACCGCGCCGTCGCAGGAATTGGGCGAGTCTATGGCGCTCGTCGACCGAGACGCCCCCGCCGAAATGTCTGATCTTCCTCTGGGCCAATCCCAGAGCCAGTTCGTACTCCGTTTCCGAATCGACACCTTCCACAGCCTGTTCGACCAGGTCTTGGGCAACGCCCTTCTGTCTCAACTCCCAGGCAATTCTAACCTTGCCCATTGGCTTCTGTTCCAGCCTGCTGGCGACCCAGTCTCTTGAGAAACGCTCGTCATTGATCAGGTCGACCTGCGAGAGCGCCTCAAGGGCTTCATCGACAACATCCGGAGCGTAACCCTTAAGCATGAGCCGGCGCGATATTTCGTTCGCGCTGCGAGGCCTGTAGCTCAGCAGAGTCAGGGCAGCCAGGCGCGCGCGCTGCACGGTTTCCGCCCGCAGCATCCGGGCCAGACGCTCCTCAGATACCTGCTGGCCGACGCGAAGACCCAGGGCCAGCACGACCTCCTGGTCAACACCGGCGACAAATCGCCCGTTGACGAATATGGATAGACGATTTCCACGTCTCTTTTGCGTCTCGATAGCTGTGATTGTGTCCATTCGGGAAACTCGACTCGATAACGTCCCGATGAATCGGGATTACAGTCATACCGATGGAGTCTGCTCCGCGGCGGCAACGGCGACGGCCTCGTGTCCGTCATTGGCCGTCCCGCGAATCGCGCCCTCCAGTTCGGTCATCAGGTCACTATGCTCCTCAAGGTACTGTTTAGCATTCTCTCGTCCCTGCCCGAGCCTCTGGTCCAGATAAGTGAACCAGGTCCCCGTCTTCGAAACGAGGCCAAGCTCCGTGGCCAGGTCCAGAACTCCTCCGCTTTTCGATATGCCCTTGTTGAACATGACGTCGAATTCGGCCAGCCTGAACGGCGCCGCCACCTTGTTCTTGACCACCTTCACCTTAACTCTGGTGCCGATGGGCTCGCTGCCGTTCTTTATAGTGTCGATCCTGCGCACTTCCAATCTGACCGAAGAGTAGAATTTCAGCGCGCGTCCGCCCGGGGTAGTCTCGGGGTTGCCGAACATGACCCCGATCTTCTCACGAATCTGATTGATGAAAATGGCCGAGGTGTTGGATTTGGCGACCGAGCCGGCCAGCTTCCTGAGCGCCTGGGACATAAGGCGGGCCTGCAGTCCGATGTGGGAATCCCCCATGTCACCCTCGATCTCCGCCTTCGGGACCAGCGCGGCGACCGAGTCCAGAACCACCACGTCAACCGCTCCGCTGCGGATGAGAGCGTCCATTATCTCAAGCGCTTCCTCACCCGTATCCGGCTGCGACACGAGGAGGGAGTCGATATCGACGCCAAGGCATCTCGCGTAGGTGGGATCTACGGCGTGCTCCGCATCGATGTACGCCGCCGTTCCGCCCACCTTCTGCGCTTCCGCCACAACGTGGAACGCCAGGGTGGTTTTCCCCGACGACTCCTGTCCGAATATCTCCGTTATCCTTCCTCGCGGCACGCCGCCTACTCCGAGAGCCAAATCCAGAGCGATCGCGCCGGTGGATATACAACTGCACTCAAACTTCGGAGCTTCGCCCAGCCGAACCACGGAACCCTTGCCGAATTGCTTCTCTATCTGGCTTATCGCCATTTCGAGAGCTTTGTCTTTGTCCATTAGCAGCCGCCCCCTCCTTGTAGCTGAAGTGGTATTTCCCTCAATACCGAATAGATGGGACCCTCTCTGTGAAGATCGCTTTTCATCACCGCAATACTGTTGATCTGGATCCGGCCTATCTCGCCGACATCCGCCGCCTGCAACTCTCCGGCGAGAGCGTGCGCGGGCCGGTCGGACCTCACGCGGCCGATGGTTATGTGCGCGCTGAACCTGCGCCCCTCCTTGGGAAATCCAACCCGCTCCAGCGCCGACTCAACTTCCCCCGCTATCCCCGCGAGACACTCGAAGCCGGATTTCACTCCGACCCACACCGTTTGCGGCCGGCCGGGGTTCGGAAACGCGCCGACGCCGGCAACCTCCATCGCGAACGCGCTTTGCTCCGCCACGGCGGAACCCAGCGCGGAGCAAATCTCATCGACGCGCTCGCTTTCGACGTCACCCAGGAATTTCAGCGTGACGTGAAAGTTATCTTTGGCCACCCATTTAACTTCCGGAGCAACCTTTATGAACTGCTCTTGAACCATTCTGATTTTATCCTTAAGGTCGGCGGAAAGCAAGACCGCAATAAAAGCGCGCAGGTTGGCCATATTCCAGGTTCCTTGCGGTGGCAGTTGCCGGATTAGCCGGTTAACCTCAACCCCCTCCGACACGGAGGGGGGACCTGCTCCCTCCCCGTTTCGGGGTGGGTTGGGGTGGGGTCTCCCGAAACCCAGCAAATCTGCCAAAAATGTGGGGGCTCAGAGCAGCTCGTTTCGCAGCATAATCAACGCCGCTTGTGAAGCTCGCTGCTTGATGTTACGTCTGTCGCCGGAGAATTTGAACTCCTGAGAGTAAGTTCTCTCCGCGGCAGGATGCGCGTCTTCCTTACGCGATAAGGCAATGTATACCAGACCAATGGGCTTCTGAGGAGTTCCGCCTCCCGGCCCGGCGACGCCCGTGACGCCTATGCCGATATCGGCCCCGGCGGCGCGGCGCGCGCCTTGCGCCATAGCTTCCGCTGCCGGACCGCTTACGGCGCCGTATTCCTTGAGAATATCCTCGGAAACACCCAAAAGCTCAGTTTTACTTTTGTTACTGTAACTTGTTACTCCGGCCAGAAAGGCCGCCGAACTGCCCGGCACATTGGTAATACGGTCGGCTATCAGCCCGCCGGTGCAGGACTCCGCCAGCCCTATCGTGAGCCCCCTCTCGATCAGGGCGCGGACCACTACCTGCTCCAGCGTTTCGTCGTCAACTCCATAGATATAACTGCCGAGCCGTTCCTTCAGTTTCGTTTCAACTTCAGCGATCATCACGTCGGCGATCTCCTCACTGGACGCCTTCGCGGTGATCCTTAACTGCGCCTCACCCCTACCGACAAGAGGCGCCACCGTCGGATTTCCGCTTTGGAGCAGGTCTTTCACCATCTGCTCCATGGCGGACTCTCCGATCCCCGCCGTCCGCAGGACCCTGGACTTGATGATCTCCGCCGTGGGGCCGCGCTTATCTCTCAGATACGGCGACACGGTCTCGGTGACCATCGGAATCAGCTCGACCGGCGGCCCGGGAAGGCAGATGACGGATTTTCCGTCTTTCTCGAAAATCGCTCCCGGCGCCGTGCCGACAGGGTTTGGAATCGTTCGCCCAACCGCAGGCCTGACGGCCTGTTTCAGGTTGCTCTCCGCCATCGGCAGCTTGCGCGACTCGAAGAACCCGCGAATCCGCTCCGCCGCTTCCGCGTCGAAGAGCAGCTCGATGTCCAGCGTCTTTGCGACGGTTTCTTTTGTCAAATCGTCCTGGGTCGGTCCCAGCCCACCTATGGTGATAACTATGTCCGAAGTCTCGAATGCCACGCGCACAGCCTCTGCGATGCGCGTCTCGTTGTCACCGACGGTGGTCCGATGATAGAGGTCGATCCCCAGGCTCGACAATACGCGGGACAGATAAGCCGCGTTGGTGTCGACGATCTGACCCAGGAGCAGCTCCGTCCCCACGGATATTATCTCAGCCTGCAAGGCCAATCCTCCAGTTTGTTACAGTCTGATTATAACGGATTTCGTAACGTGAAAGCAATAGGAGGAGTCGAAAGAGTCGGAGGAGTCGGAGGAAATCGGATGGATCGGACCGATCCGACGGATCCGAACGGAAACCTAAACCGGTCTGCGCAGCGTCTTAGTATCTGGAGCAACTGTAGAACCCTTAGAACCCTGGAACCCTATGAACCTGTAAACCTAGGAACTCAAGAACCTACAATTGACACCCCCAGGGGGGCTGCCTATAATCAGACTTGTCATGCGTAAAGCTATGCGGCCAAGAAACGGCAGGATTGTCAGGCGGTCTCGGAAGCGATCCAAGCTCCGAACCGCGCTGGCTTACATTCAACTCGCCACCTTGCTCCTCTGCGGGACGTTGGTCGGTCTGGGCGGCGCGGCCATGTACGGCGTATGGAAAGTCCTCCCGCGGAACTACAACTTCAAAACCTACAGCCCCATCGAAGCCACGAAGATTTACTCGAGCGACGGCGTGATGCTGGGATCGGTGTATCAGGAAAACCGCGAGGTCGTGCCGTTCAAGCAGATACCCAAGCGCCTGATCGACGCCACGGTCGCCATAGAAGACAAGAGGTTCTACAAGCACGTCGGGGTGGATTTGCATGGTATTGCGCGAGCCGTAGTCGAGAACGTTCGGGGCCGCAAGCTGACCCAGGGCGGCAGCACTCTCACGCAGCAGCTTGCGCGCAACATCTACCTGACCCAGCGGAAGACGCTTTCCCGAAAGCTGCAGGAGGCCATGCTGGCGATCAAGATCGAGCGGACATACTCAAAAGACCAGATATTGGAGTTGTATCTCAACCAGGTGTTCTATGGAAGCAGCGCGTTCGGCGTGGAGACCGCGTCGAAAGTCTACTTCGGCAAGAGTGTCAAAGACCTGACGCTGGCCCAGTGCGCTCTTCTTGCGGGGCTGCCGCAGAGCCCGTCCGCAAGCTCCCCATACGTGAACCGGGAGCGGGCGATTCGCCGGCGCGACATCGTGCTGGACAGGATGGCGGAACTGGACTACATCACTGAGGAGGAGCGCGATCAGGCGAAGGCTGAGCCGTTGCGCCTGGCCGGCCGCAGGACAACCAGGAAGATGTACAAGGCCGGGTACTTTGTGGACTACGTGCTGAAGGAAATGCGCGCCCGATACCCTGAGGACCTCATCTACAAGGGCGGCCTGCGCGTATACACGACCCTCAACTACGCAATGCAGCAGGAAGCGGAGCGGGCGCTCGAAGAGGGTATCAGAAACGCCAGGTGGACCGGAGCGAGGCAGGGCGCTCTCGTTTGCATCGATCCCGAGACGGGCTACATAAAGGCGATGGTCGGAGGCGTCGATTACGGGCAGAGCCAGTACAACCGCGCGGTGCAATCGCGTCCGCAGCCGGGATCATCCTTCAAGATTTTCGTTTATACGGCGGTGATGGACCAGAAAGCGTTCGGCGAGAACACTGGTCCCCACACAATGATCAGCAACTCCCGGTATACAGTCCCCGGGACGGATTACACCCCAAAGAACTACAATGGTCGCTATGGCCGGAGCGTGAGCATTCGGACCGCGGTTGCCCAATCGATCAACGTGCCGGCAGTGCGGGCCGGGCAGGAAGTCGGGATAAGGAAGGTCATCGAGTACGCGCGGGTCATGGGCGTGAAGGTCCCTCTGGCTCCGTACCCGTCGCTCGCGCTCGGAGCGTCCGGAATCCCGCCTATCCAGATGGCCTCCGCATACGGGGTGATCGCGGCGGGCGGCAGGCGGGCTGAGCCGATGGCCATCGTAAAAGTGGAGAACAGCGAAGGGTCCATCATCGAGACTATCCAGCCGCAGGTGAGGACCGTTCTTAGCGCTTCGACGGCAAGCACGATGGACTCGCTGTTCCGCGCGGTCGTGACGAGCGGAACCGGCAGCTCCGTCCGTGGAATCCCAGAGGCCAGGGCCAAGACCGGGACCACCAACGACAGCAAGAGCGTCTGGTTTATCGGCTATATTCCCCATAAGCTGGCAACGGCTGTGTGGGCGGGCAACGACCAGCCTGTGCCGATGCGCCGCGGCGCCGCCGGCAGCACTGTTTGCGGGCCGATCTGGAAGCAGTTTACCGAGCAGGCCCTGGCTATACAAAAAAGGTGGACGGACACCATCGTTTCGCGCCGGCAGGGACAGGACGGCGAATCCCGGACTGATACCGACAGGGACAACGAACGGCGAAGAAATCGGGAAGAACGAAGAGAACGCGACAGAGACCGGGAAAGGGACCGCGACCGCGACAACGACAACGCGCCCACCCCGAACGAAGAGCGCATAGTGCGGGTGCGGGTCTGCAGCGAAAGCCAGGAACTGGCGACGCCTAACTGCCCGTCTACTTACGTGGAGTCGTTTGTCTCGGGATTCCAGCCGACCAGCCGGTGCTCGATACACGGCGGCGCTCCTCCGAGGACGGAACCATCCCCGGACGAAGATGATTCCGACACATCGACGGATTCGCCGGGGGTGTCGTTGTGAGAGTGGTTCGTGATTCGTGGTTACTGGTTAGCGCGGATTCTATCCCGCGGGAACGGCGTAAAGTGATAAACCTACGAGATACAACCAAAGTCAGTTCCCGCGGCGCCGAGGACAGCGCAATTCTCTCAACTCTCAACACTCAACACTCAACCAAATAAATGTTAGTCATCACACCTCAAGACCGTAAACTGCAAAGGGCAAGGGCTCAACGCTTCGCCATCTGTATCTGGGTCGTGTTCATCGTGCTATTCGCGCGCCTTTGGCAGCTTCAGATCGCTCAGGGCGACGCTCTACTCCGGCAGTCTGAGACTAACAGGCGCCGCTTGCTGCGCGTGCGTGCCCCACGGGGAGTCATACTGGACAGAAAAAACCGAACAGTCGCAACCAGCCGGCCGAGGTTCGTCGTCTCTGTCATCCCGGAGAGGATTCAGGAGTCTCCGGAGGCTCTGGCGCGCCTTTGCGACATACTGCAAACATCGCGGGAGGATCTTCGCGCAATCATAAACCGGAACCAGTCGATCAAGGGCGCGCCGGTCCGGGTGGAGGCCAATGCCACACCGGAGACGGTCGCGATGATCGAGGAACAGAAGTTTCTTCTCCCCGGCGTCTCCGTCGAACTCGATCAGGTGCGGTACTACCCCGACGGCTCGCTTTTCGCGCATGTCCTCGGATACCTGCGCGAAATCGACAAGGACGAACTGGAACAGCGAAAGGACATGTACCGGCCGGGCGATTTCATTGGCAAATCCGGGATAGAAAGACAGTATGACGGTAAACTGCACGGGACCGACGGCGGCAAGCTCATAGAGGTCGATGCTCACGGCCGACGCACCCGATTGCTCGGCGACCAGGATTCGATGCCGGGAGCGACGCTCGTTCTCTCCCTGGATAAAAAGGTGCAAAAGGCCGCCGCCGATGCGCTCGATGGGAAGGTCGGCGCGGCCGTCGCCCTCAATCCGCGGACCGGCGAGGTCCTGGCAATGGTCAGCAAACCTGATTTTGACCCGAACGTCTTCGTTAAGGGACTCAAATCATCCGACTGGGCGGGGATCACCGGCAACAAGCATCATCCGCTTCAAAATCGGTGCATAAGCAACAAGTATCCGCCCGGCTCCACGTTCAAGGTTGTGACGGCCGCGGCTGGTCTGACGCACGGAGTCATCACCACGCACAGCTCGGCCAATTGTCCGGGGATCTTCTATCTCGGAAGACACCCGTGGCGGTGCTGGTCGCGGCACGGCGGTGTGAACTTCTACACCGCCATTTCCAGGTCCTGCGATGTCTTTTTCTACAGGACGGGGCTGAGACTCGGTATGGACCATCTGAGCGACATGGCCCTCGCCTTCGGTTTGGGAAACAAAACCGGAGTCGATCTGCCGAACGAGCGAAGCGGCTGCATACCTACGAGGGAGTGGAAAAAAAGGGTCAATCCCCGGGATCCCGACTGGCACGCCTACGAAAGTATAAACAGCGCTATCGGGCAGGGAGACGTGGAAACCACTCCTCTGCAAATGGCCCTCGTGGCGGCGGTGATCGCCAACAACGGCAAGGCAATGCGCCCGCACATGCTCAAGGAGATACGGGACAGAACCGGCAAAGTCATTGCGACGTTCAAACCAGGGCTCTTGCGAAAAGCGCCGGTTTCGCAGGAAGATATTGCCTCCATCAAGAAAGGGATGCGCGAAACGGTGATCGGCGCGCGTGGGACGGGACACGTGGTCAACCTTCCGGGGATAACCGTCGCGGCCAAGACGGGATCGGCTCAGCATCACCGCGGACGCAGGACCCACGCCTGGTTTATCTGTTTCGCGCCCGTGGAGAACCCCCAGATCGCCATTTGCGTGTTCCGGGAAGAGGGCGGCCACGGCGGAAGCGAATCCGGCCCCGTAGCGCGGGCCATGCTGGAGGAGTATTTCCATGTCAGGGCCCAGGCGCAAAGATCGGGCAGAACGGATTAGCCCGGATTATTCATGAATGATACGTTGTACCGCCCCTCGATACGGTCCCGGAGGACCTACTCGGGGACGCGGACTTGTTGTTTTCGTGCCGGAAAAGCATAACTCCGCGTTCACGAGTAGCCGCTCCGGCGGCGTAT
>JAUSGG010000236.1 GCA_030649165.1 Armatimonadota bacterium | reverse complement strand
CCTCGGCACGGCCAAGACAGGGGCAGGATCGGGTTCCTGCACAGTCGATCACAACCTGATCGACGAACAGCTAACGGTCTTCTACTCCACCAACGGCGGTTCAAGTTGGACTGAGGCGGAGTATCTACTGAGAAGTGAGCTGCTTGCCAGTTACCAGGCATGGGGAACGCGCACCATCGACTTGACAGGTGTGTCTGCCGCCAACAACAACCACAACTTCATGTTGAGGTTCAGATGGCAGGTCAACACCACCGGTGACCAGTGCAACCTGGACAACATAGTGGTCACGGCTAACTAACGCGGCGAAGAGACCGTATATCTGTCATAGCGGGAGGGGCATACGCTCCTCCCACTTTTTTCTTAGGCAGGGGGAATCGATCGACTGCCATTTCCGTAACAGTTCAGGAATAGGAAGTACGTGGCGCTGAATGTCATTTCGAGCAACCGACCCCGCGGGCCGGGTTATTTCGGAAAGAAAGCGGCCTATGTGGACCGCGGCGATTCATCGCCGCTTTGCGCTCAGATTCGAAGCCTAGGCTCAACCCCGGTGTTTCGGCAATTCATTGCCGAAAGCGGACGCTTTCTTAGGAGCGGAGCGCCAGCGGAGTCGAGAAATCTGCTTCTGTAAAGTGGCCGGAAAAAGCAGATTCCTCGTTCCTCGGAATGACGTTGCCCGGCAGGCGCTCACCATTCCTGAACTGTTACCATTTCCGTTGACTTGCGGGCTCGGCGGCGCTATACTCTACCTGTTCGAGCGCGCGCTTGTAGCTCAGTGGATAGAGCGAAAGGTTGCGGACCTTTAGGTCGGGGGTTCGAATCCCTTCAAGCGCGCCATTTTCTTTTGTGCCCTCGTAGCTCATTGGATAGAGCGCCTCCGTCCTAAGGAGGGCGTAGGGGGTTCGATTCCCTCCGAGGGCGCCAGGTTTTAGAGGTTGGATGATAGAAGTTAGAGGTTAGAAACTTGTGTTTCCTAACTTCCAACTTCCAACTTCTAACCTCCAAACAGGAGAGGTGCCCGAGCGGTTTAAGGGGGCGGTCTCGAAAACCGTTGTGGCGCTAGCCGTCACCGTGGGTTCGAATCCCACCCTCTCCGCCACTTTCCACATAGAATGAGACGACTAGCAGATATGCAGCGGAGGTTCCCATGGGCGACCAGCGGAAATATCACTCCCCAGTGATAATCGAGCAGGACGAGGACGGTATCTACGTCGCGACTGTTCCGACGCTTCGCGGATGTCATACACAAGCCCGGACTCTGGCTGAATTGGACGAGAGGATCAGAGAAGCGGCAGCCTTGTGCCTTGAGGCCGAGTTCGGCGAAACTATTGATATTCCCCAGAATAAGTTCATTGGAGTGCACGAGCTAGAGATAGCGGTATGACGCCTGTCAATGTGATCTCGCCCAGGAAGATGGTGTCGATTCCGCGGCGCCTTGGTTTTGAGTTCAATCGGCAGAAGGGAAGTCACGCTTACCACAAGCATCCGGATGGGCGTGCTGTCGTGGTACCTATGCACTCCGGTGAGGATCTGGGCAAGGGATTGATCGGAGAGATACTGAGAAGCATAGAACTATCAGTCGAGGATTACGAACAGCTTAGACGTAATGCCTGACTGACTTCCCAACTACGTTCGAATCCCACCCTCCCCGCCATTTCCCCACCTCGGAAGGACTTGTAGCCTCCCTCCAATAAGCATGACTCAGAGGAGGGAAACCACTTTGAAGTCCATTTTCGCCATTGTTCTTTGCTTGACTCTAAGTCCAGTGTGCGCCGGTTCGCTTCAGGGCAAGAGAATCCTCGAATACGGCAATGATGTCCAGAACACAACTTCCGTCCGTCAGCATGTGCGCGAATATGAGGCGAAACTGCCGTTCGACGGACTCGTCATGGTCGTCAGCGCGCGGAATGGACTGACGCTCGGGTGGCATTGTTTCTCCACCGAGAAGCTCGATCCCGCGGATTTCCAGCAAGCCCTCGATGATCTGAAGAACACCAAGTTCGAGAAGTTCACTGACAATTTCATCCAGATATGCAGCGGCGCTGGTATTGACTGGTTTGAGCCGAACTGGTCTAACGTCGCCTACAACGCCTCTTTATTCGCCCGTGTGGCAAAGGAGGGCGGCTGCAAAGGGATTATGTTCGACCCCGAGATGTACTCGGGCCGGCTCTGGAGCTACGTGATGGAGGACGGAAAGCCGCGCCCCGGCCATACCTTCCAGGAGTACCGCGCCAAGGCCCGGGAGCGCGGCCATGAGTTCATAAGGGCGATCAACAAGGAATTCCCAGACATTACCCTTCTATGTCTCTTTGGGCCGTCACTGCTCTACCTTGAAACCGGAGGCGAGGCCGCAAGACTGGAAGCCGCGCCGAATGTTCTCCTCTCAGCGTTCTACGACGGCGTCTGTGAGGCCGCGACACCCCAGACAGTCCTTGTGGATGGGTATGAGAACGCATACACCTATCGAGAACGAACTGAGTTCGTTCGAGGCAGAAGTAATATTCTGGTTGGAGCCAAGAAGCTGTCGTTGAACCCCAAACCCTTCAAGAAGCATGTGCGCGTCGGCTTCGGTATCTGCCCTGAAGCCGGGCTATGGAACCCTGCCGATTATTCGAAGAATTACCTCACGCCTGCCGGTTTCAGGGCGGCGGCTAACTACGCGCTGGAGCTTTCAGATCGCTATGTGTGGGTGTACTCCGGAGGCATGCATTGGCTGGACGGAACGCCGCCAAAAGAGTATCTTGATGCGCTCCGACTATCCAAAGAAGGCCCCGGCCCCGGCGAGAAGCATCCTATTATGCTGATGACAACCGAGAGGAAGCGCTATGCCGAGGACGAGCCCGGCTACTCCGACGAAGAGACTTTCGCCGAGATGCGTAAGACGATGACCGAAGTCTACGACTTCCCGAAGGACGGCTGGCTATTCGCCTTCGACAAACACGGTTCAGGTCGAAAACATGGATGGTACAGGTCGGACTTCAATGACTCGAATTGGCGACCCATAATGATAGGCAAGTGGTGGGAAGAGCAGGTCGAAGCGTATAACGGCAAGGCATGGTATAGGAAACACTTCACCGCTCCCACAGTCAAGCGTGGCAAGCGGATATTCGTGGTCGTTGGAGGAGCGGACGATTGGGCAAAGGTTTGGCTTAACGGCACGTGCGTCGGCGAACAGCATCTTCCCATCGCGGTGGGCTGGAACACGCCATTTGCGCTGGACGTGACGAAGGTCATCAAACCCGGCAAGGAAAACGTCCTGGCTATACGCGTTGAAGACCCAGGCGCCTTCGGAGGGCTGTGGAAGTCAGTGAAGTTGATGGAGAAGTAAGGAGCCGAGAATCGGTTTGTGACCTCCCCCTAACCCCTTCCTGAAAGGAGGGAGAACTCCCTCTCCTCTTAGGAGAGGGCTGGGGTGAGGTTTGTTCGCTGAATGGAGACGGCAGATGCGGATGATGGAAACAATTGCCATCGCCATAGCATGCGCGCTGGCGGCGTGCCCGACATGGGCCGGGACGCAGGGGAAGAAGCTCGTCGAATATGGATGGGATCGCACGACGACGACTTACGTGCGGCAGAACGTTCAGGAGATGGAGAAGATCCCGCTGGACGGCGTAGTCATGACCGTGCAGAATGCCAGAGGCGATTTGCTGGGCAGGCGGGTCTTCTCGAGGACCAGGTTTAAGCCCGAGCAGTATCGCTCAGCGATTGAAGACCTCAGAGCGACTGAATTCAAACGCTTCACCGACAACTTCATCCAGGTGTTGAGTATGCCGGGAGACGTAGATTGGTTCGACCCGGAGTGGTCCGCCGTAGCTCATAACGCCGCCTGCCTTGCTCGCGTAGCCAAGAAGGGCGGGTGCAAGGGGATTATGTTCGACCCCGAACTGTATGGAAAGGTCTGGCCCTGGTGTTATACCAGGGTACCGGAAAACCTCCGGAAGACGCGTACTTACGAGCAATACCGGGCGAAGGTCCGCCAGCGCGGACGGGAGTTCATCAAGGCCATTAACAAAGAGTTCCCGGACATAACCATACTTGCGCTGTTCGGGATGTCGCTCCCGGCGTCGCCGATGGGAAGAGGCAGCAGAGTGAAGATGGAAACCACCCCTTACGGTTTGCTTGCGGATTTCTATGATGGCATCTATGACGCGGCGACACCGAGGACCGTTTTCGTTGACGGATTCGAGTTCTCCTACAAATACCGCAAGCGGCAGCAGTTTGTCGAAGCAAGAGATACAATCCTGGTCAAGGCCCGCCGCGTTTCCGCGAATCCCACGGAGTTCGAAAATCACGTGCGCGTCGGGTTTGGGGTGTGGGCCGATTTTAACAGCGGGGCTTTAGGTTGGCATCCGGAGGACTTCACGAAGAACTACTTCACGCCCGCCGGTCTTCGGGCCACGTTGAACTACGCTTTGGAAGAGTCAGACCGCTACGTGTGGGTCTACACCCAAAGACTGCGATGGTGGAACGGCGCGACGACCACTAACGAGTACAACGAAGCCCTTCGTCTGGCAAAACTGGGACCGGGCCCGGGAGAGCCGAATCCCCTGCCCTCTTGGGTCGGCGCCACGGAAGCGTCCAAGATGTCGGGCTACTCGGACGAGACAACGTTCGCCAGGATGCGAAAGTCGATGACCGAGATAGCCGATCTGCCCAAGGAAGGCTGGAGATTCGCGTTTGACGAGCGCAACACGGGAGTCGCGAAAGGCTATCATCTGGAGGACTGTAATGATTCAAGTTGGATTACCGCGGCGATCGGCAAGTTTTGGGAAGAGCAGGTCGGGATCGGTCAATACGACGGCCGGGCGTGGTACAGGAGAGTCTTCACCGCCCCCGCCGTAGAGCCCGGCACACGTGTTTTTCTCGCCGTCGGAGCTATCGATGATTCGGCGAGAGTGTGGCTGAACGGGCAGTTCGTCGGAGAGAAGGATATTGGCTGGGACCAGCCGTATGCTCTGGAGATCACGAGGATTCTACGACCTGGACAGGAAAACGTCCTGGCGGCGCAGGTAATAGATGGCGGCGGATACGGCGGGATTTGGAAGTCGGTCAAATTGATGGCGAAGTGAAGAGTCGAGAGAGTCGAGAGTTGAGAGTAGCCTGTCAGTCTTTCCAAGCGCATTACTCGTTGGCAAGAACACACTTTAACCCTAAGGAGATACAAAATGCTGATTTGGCGCGTGACACTGATATTTCTGATCCTGTCGATCGGCTGCTCGGCGGGTGCGGCTGAAATGCTTCTGAGCGCGAAAGGAAAGCCGCTCGCCGCGATTGTCGTGCCGAGCGACGCTATTCCTTCGGAACGAACGGCGGGAATCGAGCTGGCGAAGCATCTGAAGATGGTCACTGGAGCGGATTTCCCAATCGTGACCTCCGCCGGCCGGGCGAGACAGAAGACCCGCATCTACATCGGTCAAACAAAGACCGCAAAGCGGCTTATGCCCGGATTTGATTTCGGCAAGCTCGGCCGAGATGGAATAGTGATACGCAAGAACGGCGGCGATCTGGTCCTGGCGGGCGACAGGCCGAGAGGAACGCTCTACGCGGTGTATACGTTCCTTGAAGACACCGTTGGCTGCAAGTGGTGGACGGCCGACGCAAGTTACATTCCGAAGAAGCCCACGCTCCGCGTAAAGGTGAAAGACCTCACTTACGCGCCGCCGTTTATGTGCCGCGAGACATTTTACAAGAACATGATCGGCAATTGTCAGGAGTTCGCCCCAAAGCTCAAGCTGAACGGCCACTTCCAGTACATCTCCGGCGATTGGGGCGGGCATTATTCGATACTCGGTTTCTGCCACACTTTCTATCAGCTGATTCCGCCGGCTAAGTATTTCGCCGATCATCCCGAGTGGTTCAGCGAGATCGACGGCAGACGGACCGCCGAAAACGCCCAGCTATGCCTTACGAACGAGGAGTTGCGCAAGGAACTGACCAAGAACGCGCTGGAGTGGATAAAGAAGAACCCCGACGCGGGTATGCTCGACATTTCCCAGAACGACAGTTTCCGGCCTTGCCAGTGCGCCAAGTGCCGCGCCATCGTCCAGCGGACGGGCGCGGAGTCGGGGCCGGTGGTCGCGTTCGTCAACGCCGTGGCGCAAGACGTCGAGAAGCAATACCCGGGATTCCTGGTGCAAACACTTGCGTATCTTTACACTCGCAAACCACCGACGCACATAAAACCGAGACATAACGTGGTGGTCCGCCTTTGCTCGATAGAGTGCGACTTTGCAAAACCCCTCACCGCGCCCACTAACACCAAGTTCTACAAAGACCTCATGGGCTGGAAAGCGATCTCTTCTCACCTGTATGTGTGGGACTATACTGTCGGCTTCGGAAACCTCATGATGCCAAACGCGAACTTCCGTGTGCTCGCGCCAAACGTGCGGCTCTTCGCGAAAAGCAACGTGATAGGAGTGTTCGAACAAGGCGACGGCTACAACCCTGACGCCGACTTCGACACGATGAAGACGTGGCTGCTCGCTCATCTGATGTGGAACCCCAAGGCCGACGAGAGCGCGCTTATGAACGAATTCCTGACAGGCTACTACGGCCCGGCCGGCAAATATATGCGCGAGTACATAGACCTGATCTGCGACGCCGTGCAGAAGTCCGGTCAGCGTCTTACCTGGGCCAACACCACCTATGATTATCTGACACCCGAAGTCCTCAACAGGGCGGCGGCGCTTTTCGACACAGCGGAGAAAGCCGTCGCCGGCAACCCTGAGCTTGTAAGGCGGCTGGCGCGCCAGCGGGCGGCTGTCGATCAAGCGATTGTGCTAACCTCACCGGCCCCCGGGCTTCCGAAGGGAGATGAGCTGCGGAGGACCCTGGACAGGTTCCTGACTGTAGCTGATCAGACCGGGAATAACTTTAGGCAAGAGGGGCAGGTAATGTCCGCCGAGTTCCGCCAATACCTGAAAGACAAGGCGTCCGGGAATCCATATCCGGTCGCATACGACGCGACAAAGGCCTCCAGCCTTGCCGGCTATTCGGACGAAGATACATTCGCCGGAGTGCGCAAGACGATGACCGAGATATTCGATCTGCCAAAGGACGGCTGGAAGTTCACGAAGGACAAGCCCAACACCGGCGCCAAGAAAGGCTTCTATCTCGCCGACTTCGCTGATTCCTCCTGGCGGCCGTTCAGCATCGGCAAGTTTTGGGAGGAGCAGGGCGAAGATTATAACGGACGGGCGTGGTACCGGTTGAGGTTCACAGCCCCGACGACAGAACCCGGAAAGCGCGTCTTTCTGGTGTTCGGGGCCGCGGATGACGCGGCCCTCGTCTGGCTGAACGAAACCTTCGTCGCGGAACGTCACGTCGGTTGGGACAACGTGTTCGCTCTTGATGTCACCCACATTCTGAAGCAGGGGCAGGAAAACACGCTGGCGGTGCAGGTTATTGACACGGGTGGTTTTGGCGGATTGTGGAAGTCTGTGAAGTTGATGGTGAAGTAGGAGGAGTCGGAGGAGTCGAGCGTAGCCCCCTCCCCATTCAGGGGAGGGCTGGGGTGGGGTCAGCGACGGTGAGGGTGGGACCTACCGCTCAACACGTCCCACCGGGCACAGCGCTCCAACCGACCCGGAGGCAGGAGAATGGTGAGAACAACGGTCTCGGTCCTACTCTGCGCGTTCGCGGCGACATCGCTGTCGGCTGGAACGCAGGAGAAGAAGATCGTTCAGTATGGCGGCGAGCCGCGCGATACGGCGTACGTGCGGCAGCACGTGGCTGAGATAGAGAAGGTACCACTTGATGGTATCGCTATCACCGTAATCGGAATGGACGGCAGCGGCAAGTCCACGGGCAGCCTGGGGTGGCAGCTCTTTACGAAGACCAGCTTCAGGCTGGAGGACTGCCGGCGGGCCGTCGACGACCTCAAGGCGACGAAGTTTAAGAGGTTCACCGAAAACTTCATCGTCTGCAACTCTCACCCCGGCCAGATCGACTGGTTCGACCCGGATTGGTCGATCATCACGCACAACGTCGCCTGCCTTGCGCGCGTCGCCAAGCAGGGCGGCTGCAAGGGACTGATGTTCGACCCGGAGATGTACGGAGAACCGCCCACACCGTGGAGCTACACGAAGTTGCCCGAGAATCTGCGTAAAGCCCACACTTACCCGGAGTATAGAGACAAGGCCCGCCAGCGGGGCAGAGAGTTCATCCGGGCAATCAACAAGGAGTTTCCGGACGTCGTATTCTTCACCCTGTTCGGCAATTCGTTGTCGCTCGAGGCGGCGCACAGCGAGGCCAGAACGCCTTACGGTGATTCACTTTACACGCTGTACTCGGCCTTTCTTGACGGTATTCTGGACGCGGCAACCCCGCGGACGGTCCTGGTCGATGGTCACGAGTGGTCCTACCCCTACCGCAGGCGAGCGCAGTTCGTAAAGGCCAGGAAGCGTGTTCTGGGGGAAGGTAAGGATTTGTCGAGGAATCCGGTACAGTTCGCGAAGCACGTGCAGGCCGGTTTCGCGGTCTGGTCCGATATGGGCAGCTACAGGACAGGCTGGCATCCGGAAGATTTCCGCAAGAACTACTACACTCCGGCTGGGTTGAGAGCGTCGTTGAACTACGCCCTGGAGTCATCTGATCGCTACGTGTGGGTCTACTCAGAGCGGCTGAGGTGGTGGGGCGAATCCAACGTGCCTCAGGAGTATCTGGATGCCCTGCGCCTGGCCAAGTTGGGCCCCGGCCCTGGGGAGAAGAACCCACTGTCAGTCGCCGCGATCAACCCGGTTTCCGCCGAATGGAAGGGGTATTCGGACGCGGAGACATTTGCTGAAATGCGGAAGACGATGACCGATGTGTTCGACCTGCCGAAGGACGGCTGGAAGTTCGCGTTGGATGAGCCAAACCGTGGAGCCAAGCTGGGCTGGTATCGGGTGGACTTCGACGACTCAACATGGCAGACTCTCTCTATTGGCAAATGGTGGGAAGAGCAAGGCGTGGATTACGACGGCCGCGCATGGTATCGAAGGACGTTTACACCTCCGGCGTTGCAGCCGGGCAAACGGGTTTTCCTGGCCTTTGGCGGCGCCGACGACGCTGCCAAGGTCTGGCTCAACGGCACGTTCGTTGCCGAGCACGACATAGCAAGCGGAGCAGAAAAGGCGTTCACCATTGAGGTCACGCACTTGCTGCGACCGGAGAAAGCAAACCTCCTTGCGGTGCAGATCAGAGACGGCCAGGGCTACGGGGGGTTGTGGAAGTCCGTGAAGTTGATGATGAAATAGGAGCGGTACTGGCACGGTGTTTCGGGATTTGAGCGAAGCGGCAATCCCGAAACCGAACCATCGTTTCGTTGTTTCGGCTCACCTTTGAGCCGAAACCAGCGAGATAGACGAAGCGCCGGTATTTCGGGACTGAAGTCCCGCAATAATCTACCTCAGGAGGTAAAGAACTTGTGAGGAGACTAGTCATTATCATACTATGCGCGTTGGCGGCGAGCCATGTCTCGGCCGGCACGCAGGGGAAGAAATTCATTCAGTATGGCTGGGGATGCCCGGATACGGCTTACGCCCGGCAGCACGTGCAAGAGTTGGAGAAGGCGCCATTCGATGGTGTCGTCATCAGCGTGAACGGCTCGAAGAGCGGAACCGGCGAGGACACGCTGGGCTGGAGAGTATTCTCCAAAGTGAGGACCAAACCGGAAGACTACAAACAGGCTATTGCCGATCTCAAGGCTACCAAGTTCAAGCGGCTTACCGATAACTTCATCCAGGTCATCAGTATGCCGGGGGACGTGGACTGGTTCGACCCGGAGTGGTCCGCCATCGCGCACAACGCGGCTTGCCTGGCGCGCGTCGCCAAGCAGGGTGGCTGCAAGGGCATTATGTTCGACCCGGAACTATATGGATCGGTCTGGCCGTGGTGCTACGCGCGCGTGCCCGAAAAGCTCCGCGCGGCCCGCACCTACGAGATATACAGGGCGAAGGTCCGGCAGCGCGGACGGGAGTTTATCCGGGCGATCAACAAGGAATTCCCGGACATAACCATCCTCACCCTTTTCGGCCCGTCGCTGCCCTATTTTCCACTTCGCGGCAATCCCGAGGTTAAGCTCGACCCCACGCCGTATGGGCTGCTGGCGGCGTTCTATGACGGCATATTGGACGCCGCGACTCCTCAAACGGTTCTGGTCGATGGATACGAGTTTTCGTATAACTACCGACGACGAGAGGAATTTGAGGACGGAAGGAGGATGATGCTTTCGGCCAAAAACATCTCCGCCAACCCCAAGGAGTTCGACAAGCACGTCCGCGTCGGCTTCGGCGTCTGGGCCGACTTCAACAGCGCCGCTATCCCCTGGAATTCAGACGACTTCACCAAGAACTACTTCACGCCCGCCGGTCTGAGAGCGTCGCTAAACTACGCTCTCGACGTGTCCGATTGCTACGTGTGGGTCTACACGGAAAGATTCCTCTGGTGGGGCGGCAAGCCTCCGGCGCCGCCGGAGTACGTGGAAACGCTGCGCACGGCCAAGCTGGGACCCGGCCCCGGCGAGAAGAACCCCCTACCCTCCTGGATCGGCCAGCAAAAAGCATCTAAAATGGGTGGTTACTCTGACGACGAAACCTTCGCCGACATGCGAAAGACGATGACCGAGATATACGATATGCCCAAGGATGACTGGAGATTCGCCTATGACAAGCCCAACAACGGCGCCGGGAAGGGCTGGTACCGTGAAGACTTCGACGACTCTCGTTGGACTAACGTCGAGATAGGCAAGTTTTGGGAGGAGCAGGTCGGAATCGGGGTGTATGACGGCCGCGCGTGGTACAGGAGAAGCTTCACGGCTCCCACGGTCGAGCCCGGCAAACGTGTGTTTCTGGTTTTCGGGGCCGTGGACGACGCCGCGAAAGTGTGGCTGAACGGGCGGTTCCTTGAAGAACGAGACGCCGGGTGGGACAAGCCTTTCACCGTAGAAGTCACTCGGACTCTGCAGCCCGGAGAGGATAATGTCATGGCCGTGCAGGTGATAGATGGCACCGGATATGGCGGGATATGGAAGTCCGTAAAGTTGATGGTGAGATAATCACACTGTGGCTAATTTCAGCGCCAGGATTGCTAACTTTATGGACACTGGACCAATGACCGATTTCGTAAATGCTGTTATTTCCGAAAGCAGGGATGGTGGGATCATCCATAGCTACTTGTCCCAGCAGATCAGTTGGGAAGGGCCTATGCGTAAGAGCTTTGCCTCGCTTGTAGCAGATCTAGCTTCAGGGTCACCTCAGTCCATAACGCGTGTTACTGAAAGGCTGCAATACCTTAATGGAACTTATAGAACCAGGTACCCAGTCGCGAGCATGCCCTGTGCAGTGAATGTTCTTGTCAAGCTCATAGGTGATATGGGCTGGTGGCGCACCAGTCCACCCGTCCTATTCGGAAGCTCAGAGATTGACTCAGAGCAACTAGCTAACATGATCCCAGGCATACTTGATGGAATCGAAAAACAAGGTTGTAAAAGGCCATACTCTCTACTGACAAAATTCCTGCACTTTTGCTTTCCAGATAGCTTTCCGATCTACGATGCCCAGGCCGCGTCATCTATTCAGATGTGGAGCTTCTTGGCTTTCAAGAACAGGGATGCTGACTGGAAGCAGTTTAGGTTGTTGGAGATGACGGATACCTCAGGGCATGGCTATAAGTCACTTGTGAAGTTCTACAACTTGTTCTGGTCAACAACGAACGATGCACAGAGAACGGAACTAGTCAGGAGCACCAATATGCTCAGCCACCACATAGGCGGTAAAGTGAGTATACTTGATCTTGTCGATAAACTCCTGTGGCTTGCCTCTGGCGATCCGCTGCCCTTAGGACTCACATTAAGGCACTGATGGTCAAGTAGATCGAGAAAGGATCGTAAAATGCCGATACGCATTATGATTATGGTGATTATTGTGATGAGTCTAGTCAATTCAGCGGCTTTCGCCGCACAAGCGTTTGTGGATATCAACGTAAAACCGTCCGACCATGAAGTTCGTTACACCTCCGGCAAGACGATTTACGTCGAGGGGCTTGTCGATGGTCGGTGGGTTGGTCGCTACTGGACCCCGACCGGCCGTATCAACTCCCCCTATCAGCTTGGGGCAGATGACGCTTTCCACGTCGAGTTCAAGAACAGTCCCGATCAGGATGCGAAGTCGATTTCGCTGTCCAAAGGCTGGAAATGGGTATCGGGAGTGGAAGCGCCCAAGACCGAGCGGGGCGCGCGCCACTTCGTAGTCGAGCTCTCGAACACGCAGCTCCCAGTGCGCGTGAAGGCGCATACCTTGCTGGATGGCACTTCTGTTCTGACGCGGTGGCTTCAGATCACGAATACCGGATCCAAATCGGTGGCGTTGACATCGGTGGCGCCGTGGTCGGGGCAGTTATGGAACAAGGATGCCCCTGTGACCGCGGGTTACTCGATCATTCAGGGCTACCAGAAAACGGGATCTTTCGCCTGGCGCGAACTGCAGTCGGGAACGACCACCGTGCAGAACCTGAACGATCCTTGCTATGACGATCCGTACTTCATCCTCCGCAATGAATCCAACCACGAGTATTTCTTCGGCCAGCTCGCGTGGCCCTCGCTGTATTCGATGGAGTTCAGCAAGACGAAGGACGGCCTGTCATTCAAGATTGGTCCAATAGCAGTAGGAGGGGCGCTTCGCGTGATTGCCCCGGGCGAGACGGTTACAACTCCAGCATTGCACCTGTGCCATTCCGCGGGCGATTTTGACGGCGTAGTACAGGAAATGCACGAGCACATCCGGCGTTCGGTTCTGGTCAAGAACCAAGCCAAGCATTCATATCGAGTGGAGTACATAGCGAACTCGGACACCGGCGCGTGTCTCTACAAGGGCGATGACTTCAACGAGAGCAATCTCAGGTCTTGTGCTGATGTTGCGGCGACGATAGGGGCGGAAACATTCCTTATCGACGGTCCCTTCTGGGCTGAAACCGGAGGCAACCACGATTATCTGTGGGAGAAAGCCGTCCCTAAGTTGTTTCCCGGCGGGATGAGATCGTTCCGGGATTACGTGCACGAGAAAGGGCTGCTTCTCGGGCTATATTGCAGAACCGAAGGCAGGAATATGCTCACTTCCGGTGAGCCTGACACGTACCAATACATAAAGAAGATCGTCGACACGCACGGTATCGATCTCTATCGACACGACACCAGTGAGGATCAGTGGGGTTTCTGGGTTCATTCGCTTAAACAGGATGGCTTCGATGAATGTATTATGTGGAGGCATCATGACACGTTCTACAAAGCCTGCGAACGGATTCACAAGGAGTATCCGGGGGTGACCTTCCAGCAGGCCGCCGCGGGTGGAGCGCGATCGGATCTGGCCACCGTGGCGAGATACCACGAGAGCTTTCAGAGTGACGTAACTGACGATCGTTTCATCTACCAGGCCATGGCGGGTTTCAGTGTCTATCTGCCTCCCGAGGTAATGCAATCGGCCTATTTCGGAATGTCGGCAGCGGCGCCCGCGGACAAGACTACAGTCATGCGATCCATATTCACCCTGGGCAATGTTCCCTGCTTCTACTGGACTCTCGCGCCGGGGAAAGTCAGCGAGATGAAGCCCGAGGACTTGACGCTGGCGCGCAAGTATACCGAACTATATAAGTCCTTTATACGACCATTGCTCCCCACCTGCAAGGTTTTCCACCATGCGCCGATTAACTCAACAGGCAATTGGGACACTGGCGGCTGGTTCGCGATGGAATATGCGGCTCCTGACCGCGGCAAAGGATGGGTCACTATCGTTCGGATTGGGCCGGCTGACTCGGACACCTACCTGTTCAAACCTCGCGGCCTGGACCGCGGCAAGACGTACCGCGTGACCTTCGACAGCGCCGGTGAAAAGGCGAAGATGTCCGGCATGGACCTGGTCCGAGATGGACTGCCCGTGCGGCTGGAATCCGTGATGTCGTCGGAACTACTTCTGTTCGAGGCGCAATAGGGAGGGTGGAAACTCATGAGAGCAGCGATCATGATCGCACTGTGCGCGTTGACGATTTGCCCCTTGTCGGCCACAACACAGGGGAAGAAGCTGGTTCAGTATGGGTTCGACAACCGCGATACGGCCTACGTGCGGGAGCACGTTCGGGATATCGAAAAAGTCCCTCTGGACGGCATCGCCATCGCAGTCTACGCGAAAGACGCCGACGGCAAGTACTCGCGCAATGTGCTCGGGGAGGTCTTTACAAAGAACAGAATCAAACCGGAGGATTACGAGCACGCCATTGATGATCTGAAGGCCACTGATTTCAAAAGGTTCACCGACAACTTCATCCTGATGAACTCCAACCCGGGTCTGGTGGACTGGTTCGACCCGGACTGGTCGATAGTGGCGCACAACGCCGGCTGCCTCGCGCGGGTAGCAAAACAGGGCGGGTGCAAAGGGATAATGCTCGATCCCGAGATGTATGGGGATTTCAAGCCCTGGTGTTACACGATGATCCCGGCGAATGATCGAGCGGGGCGCACGTTCGCGCAGTACGAGGCGAAAACCCGCCAGCGCGGACGCGAGTTCATCAGAGCCATCAATAAGGAGTTCCCCGATATCACAATCCTCCCGTTGTTCGGGATGTCGCTCCCGTATTTTCCGCTTCGGGGCAATCCCAAAACTAAGCTGGAACCGACGCCTTATGCCCTGCTGGCGGCGTTTTATGACGGCATATTGGACGCGGCGACTCCTCAGACGGTCCTGGTGGACGGATATGAATTCTCATACAACTACCGCACACGCGAACAGTTCGAAGACGGAAGGCGAATGATTCTCTCGGCCAGGAACATATCGCGCAACCCAAAGGGGTTCGAAAAGCACGTCCGCGTCGGTTTCGGCGTCTGGGCCGACTTCAACAGTGGAACCCTGGGCTGGCATCCTGAGGATATGTCCAAGAACTATTTCACTCCGGCCGGACTGCGAGCCTCAGTCAACTACGCGCTGGATATTTCGGACCGCTACGTGTGGATATGGTCCGAAAAACTAAGGTGGTGGGACGGTACGACCTCTACTCCCGAGTATGTCGAGGCGCTCCGACTGGCGAAGTTGGGACCCGGACCGGGAGAGAGGAACCCGTTGCCATCCTGGATCGGCGTCACCAAAGCATCAACCATGGGTGGTTATGGTGACGAGCCAACGTTTGCCGGTGTGCGAAAGACAATGACGGAGATATACGATTTACCCAAGGACGACTGGAAGTTTGCCTTTGACAAACGCAATGCGGGGGCCGGAGGCGGCTGGTACCGCGAGGACTTCGATGATGCCGGCTGGCTCACCGTAGCGATAGGCAAGTTCTGGGAAGAGCAGGTCGGGATCGGGCAGTACGACGGCCGCGCATGGTACAGAAGAATCTTCACCGCCCCCGCGGTAGAGCCCGGCAAACGCGTGTTTCTAGCTTTTGGGGCCGTGGATGACTCCGCAATAGTCTGGCTGAACGGGCAATTCGTCGAGGAAAAAGACATCGGGTGGGACCAGCCATTCGCCGTAGAGGTCACTCGAATCCTGCGGCCCGGAGAAGACAATACTCTGGCGATGCAGGTGATCGATGGCACCGGTTTCGGCGGGATTTGGAAGTCGGTCAAGCTGATGGTGAAGTGAGGCGGAGAGTTTAGAGTCGAGAGAGGCCGGCCTCGACCGCCGTGCGCAATGCGGGAACTTGCAGCCCTATGAGGCGGGAACGGCATCGGCGCAATCTTACCGCTCCTCTGCCGAACCCGACGAAAGACCGATTACTCCTGCTTTCAGCACAGAGTCAGTTCCCGAGGGATAGGAATCAAGAACACGGCCATTAACACAATGGGCGCGTTTCCTAACGAGATGCCACTTCTGCGCGCCTTGCGGCGCTGACCGGGCGGCGGGTAACAATCTCATAGACCCGCGCTTTGGTAGAGGATAACGCGCCCATAAGATATTAGCATTACCCCGCGCTGTGTCAAGCGCCTTCTGTTGTTGACAGTTGTTGGTTGAGAGTTGAAGGTTGAAAGAAACCTCACCCCAGCCCTCTCCTAAGAGGAGAGGGAGTTTCCCCTCCTCTCAGGAGGGGGTTAGGGGGAGGTTAGGTACGACGCGTGCGAGCGCCAAGTCCGGTTCCTCCGACTCCTTCGACTCTTCCGACTCACCGTGTTGACAACAAACTACCCCAGCGGTATGGTAGGTTAGGAAAGCACTGTTGGTGAAGGAGTTACTCATGACTAGAAAAACCGTCGTTCTAGTTTGTCTCTTGGGCCTGTTATGCGGAGGAGCGTCCGCGGGCCCGGTCCTCGACGAAATTCTCAACTACATGTTTATGGACCAGACGGTCCCCATGAAAGGCCCTCAGGACCTCTGGGACGTCAGCCGCTCGTTTACCCTGACCAGAGGAGAGCCGGTTGGCCAAACGTTCGTCACCGGGCCGGAGACCGCCAAGATTGTCCGCATTCGCGCCTGCATAGTCCCCAACGAGGATTGGACGACCGGAGAGGGCGCGGAACTGGTTCTGTGGGACAGCCCGGAGAAGAAACTCTCCCTCGGTCGGTACACTATCTGGTACGAATTCCGCGGTTACCACTACAACCAGGCGGAGTGGGAGATCGACGCTAAGGTCCGACCAGGCACGAGTTATTACTTCGATATCTCCTACGTTGGCAAGGGCGACGGCAAACTCGGTAGGATAGGCGTTATGAACGGCGCCGACGCCTACAAGTCCGGCCAGGGTTACCTCGCAGGCAAAGAGGCCGACTACGATCTTTGTTTTCAAATCCACTCCAAGCGCGCGCCGGACCGTATAGGCAATCTGAAGAACACCCTTGCCCGGTTCGACCTTACGCGTCCGGAACTCGCGGAGATCAAGGCAGCAGTGGAGAAGGAGGATTTCGACACCGCGGTCGCCAAAACGGTCGAATACTTCGAGGGCCGTAAGAAACCCGTTCCGATTATCGAGGAGGGAGAGGCCCCTAGATTCGACCCCACGTTCAGTACCCGCAATGCCGACCTGAACATGCAGAACTACTTCGAGGCTGAGGAGATCGGTCAGGGTTACGCGGGGCCAAACCTGAACTGGCGAGCGGACGTCTCATTTGACGAACAGGGACACAAAATCGCGGGTCACTTCGACCTGAACAGGTTCGGCGCCCGGGGAGGCGTCACGGCGGCCTACCTTAAGACGGGGAACGAGAAATACGCGAAGAAGTTCAACGATATGATGATCGACTGGTTCCTGGACAACCCGCCTCCGCCTATGTCGCACATCGGCGGCAGCCCCTGGGAGCCGGTGTGGACTTCGCTGAACACGGGCATCAGGCTGGGCCACTCATTCATCGCCTATTCGCGCGCGCATAAGTCGCCGAACTTCACAACCGACTGCAGGTTCGCATGGATCATGAGCATGGCTGACCACGCCGACACGCTCGTGATGGTCGGCGCGGACGCCGGCGGCAATTGGGCCTTTACGCAAAACGGCTCGCTGATGACGTTTGCGCTGAACTTCCCCGAGTTCAAGAACTCGCAGGTCTGGTTCGACACCGCGGCCGAGCGATTCGCAAAAGCCATAGAGAGAGACTACCTTCCGGACGGAATTGAAACTGAATCGGCGCCCGGATACCAGCGCTTTGCGTACAAGCCGCTCGCGTCGATCATGGAACTGCTGCAGGAACGCGGCGTACAGGCGCCTTTCGCGAAGGGGCTGCGAGCGCTTCTGGAGAAGGAAGCCGAGTACTTTATGTACATTGCCATGCCCAACGGCGTGACGCCGTTCCTCGGCGATTGGGGAGCGGACCAGACCCGGCCCCAGGCGCAGCGCGATTCCGAGCAGTTCAACCGCAAAGACATGCTATACGTTGCGACGGCCGGCAAGCAGGGGACGAAACCGAAAGAGATATCGAAGCTCTATCCGTACGCGGGCATGGTCACACTGCGAAGCGACTGGGGCGACGCCGGCAGGCCCTACGAGGACGCGCGTTACCTTATGCTCCACGGCATCCACTTCGGCGCGCATGGCCATGCGGACATCAACAGCATCACCCTGTACGCTCACGGCAGAGAGCTGCTCGGCGATCCGGGGTCCCACATCTACAGCTCTCCGGAGCACGCTTTTCTCAATACGTCGGTTTCGCACAACCTGATGACAATCGACGGTGACGATCAGAACAGGAACGGCAAGACTGCCTTCCGCAACTGGTCAACGACGCCCGTCGCGGATTACCTTTCGAGCTGGGCGGACGTCTACAAGGGCGGGGCGTACAATCGCGAAGTGTTCTACATCAGAGGCGGCGGCGATCCCGGCGCGCAGGATTACTGGATCATCAGGGACACCGCCGAGGGCAGCGGGACGCATTCGGTCGAGCAGCGTTGGCATTTCGTTCTCGACAGCGGCGCGACCGCGGACAAGTCCACGCTGACCTGTAAGACAGCGTTCGCCGACAAAGGCAATCTGGCTATCGTTCAGGTCGATCCCTCGCGCCTGCAAGTGGAACAGACGACCGCGGATACCTGGCATCCGAGGGGATCGGGCGGCCCGCCGGACAAAATGCCCCTGGTGATCTACAAGACGAACACTGTCCTTCCGGCAGCCATCGATACGGCTCTGGTCCCGTTTGAAGGTAAAACCGGCCCGAAACCGCAACTTAAAATCATTGAGAAAACCGCAAATGGCCTGGATTCCGCCTTCAAGATGGTCCAGGGCAAGATCGAAGACTTGTTTGTCTTTCGGAAATCCGCCGCTCCTAAGGCAGTGGCCTCTGAGGGAGTCTCTTTTAGCGGCGAGCGGCTGTTCGTCCGCAAAATCAACGGCAAACTGCGTTCACTTCTGCTCGCCAACGGCACAAGCGTCACGGTGGGCGGCAAACAGATAGTGAAGTCGGCCAAGCCGGTCCCGTGGGTGATCGTGTCATTTGAAGGTTCCGCGGTTAACGTGTACACCGGCGCAAAGGCAACAGGGCTAACGGTCCCGTCGCCGAAGGGAGTCAAGGTATCCTACATTAACACGGGCGCCGCCAAGCTGCTCGCGCCGCCCCAGGGAGGCAAGTCCCGGGCGAGGCTGGGCGGCTGAGGGCTTCCGCGTTCCCTCTCCCTACGAGGGAGAGGGAGATACGCGATTCCCTCCGTCCAAGATGGCGCATTCCAGGGAGAGGGGACAAAAGGAAGGAACGATGGGCTTGTTACGAAGAACACTGGTAATCATCTGCTGCCTTGCGCTTTTCGCGGGCGTTTCCACTTTCGCGGGTCCGGTCCTGGACGAGGTGTTGAACTACATGTTCCTCGACCAGACGACTACCCTGACGCCTCGGGACGAGCTTTTTCCCGTGCAGCACACCATCAACCTGAATAAGGAATCGCCTGTGGGCCAGACATTTGTCACCGGGCCGGAAACCGAGCGGATTATCAGAATCCGCGGGTGGATTGCGCCCGACGCGGATTGGCAGCCCGGCGAGGGCGCGGAAATGACCCTCTGGGACAGCCCTGAGAAAAAGACGTGCCTGGGCAAATACACTATCTGGTATGAGTACCGGGGCTTTCAGTATGAACGGCCGGAGTGGGAGATCAACGCCAGAGTTCAGCCCAACACGCAGTACTATTTTGAGATCTCATACGCCGGAAAAGGCGATGGGAAACTGTCCAGGGTTGGCGCAAGGAACGGCGCGGACGACTACAAATCCGGCCAGGGGTATCTCGCCGGAGAAGAAGCTGACTTCGACCTCTGCTTCCAGACACACGTCAAAAAGCCGATGGACCGCATCGGGAACCTGAAGAAGGCATTTGCCCGGTTTGATCTTGCGCATCCCGAACTCTCCGAAGTGAAGGAAGCCGTAGACAGAGAGGACTTTGAGACGGCGATGGCCAGACTCGTCAACCATTTCGAGACCCGGAAAACCTGGCCGATAATGGATCCGACCATCGCCCCGAAGATCAACCCGAGCTTCGATACCAAAGAGTCCGACCTCGCGATGCAGAACTACTTCTCGTCTCAGGAGATGGGAAACGGGTACGCCGGCCCCGACATCAACTGGCGAGGCGAACCGGACTTCAACCCCAACGGCACAATTGCCGCGTCCGGTTGGAACACCGGCATCAACAGATTCGGGCCGAGAGGCCCACTCACCAAAGGCTACCTGGCCACGGGGAACGAGAAGTACATCAGAAAACTGAACAACGTGCTGATCGACTGGTATCTCGACAATCCCCCCCCGGGCATCTCCAAGGTCGGCGGAGCCGGGTCCGATCCTGTTTGGGCAACCCTCGACTGCGGAATACGCCTTGCCGCCAACTGGGTCGCGTGGGAACGAATGCACACCTCGCCCAACTTCACGCTGGATGGCAGAATGGCTTATATTCTCAACCTGGGCGACGACGCGGACACGCTCGTCCTCAACGGCGCGGGAGATGGCGGCAACTGGGGGTTTCTGTCCAACTCGGCCTTGTTCGATTTCGGCCTGAAGAATCCGGAATATGCGAACGCTCCCAAATGGCGTGACGCGGCGGTAGAACGATTGGCGATCGGGATCAAGAGGGACATTCTCCCCGACGGAGTGGAAAACGAGGCCGCGCCGGGGTACCAACGAATGTCTTATGGTCCCCTTGCGGACATATACAGGCTTATACAGGAAACCAAAGTCCAGATGCCGTTCGCGGGGGAGATGAAGGGCATCATGGAGAGGCAGGCCGAGTACTTTATGTACCTGGCGATGCCGAATGGGATTACTCCCTTCCTGGGCGACTGGGGGAACACCCACGAGCGCGACGCGCTCAAGGGCGACAGCGAGATGCTGCACCGAAAGGACTTCCTGTACGTCGCGACCGCGGGCAAAGAAGGAACGAAACCGCGGGAGTTATCAAAACTTTATCCATATACGGGTATAGTCACAATGCGAAGCGACTGGGGCGACGCCGACCGACCGTACGAGGATGGGCGATATCTGATGCTTCACGGAGTTCGTCACGGCTCGCACGGCCACGCCGATCTCAATGCGATAACCTGCTATGCCTACGGTAGAGAACTGCTGGCCGATCCCGGCTCCTACATTTACGGCTCGCCTGAACACGATTTGCTCACCAAGACCCAATCGCACAATCTCCTGATGATAGACGGCGAGCAGCAGATCTGGCGGACCGGAGCCGAGTTCGGGAATTGGTCGACGACACCTGTGGCGGACTATTTGTCCAGCCGGGTCACATCGTCCAAGGCGGGCGAACACAACCGGGAAGTCTATTACATCAGGGCAAATGGCGATCCGGAGACTCGGGATTACTGGATTGTCAGAGACACTGCCCTGGGCTCAGGCTCTCATTCGCTGGAACAAAGATGGCATTTCGTGCCCGGCCCGGCTGCGCTGGCCCCCGATACCCTGGAGTTTCGTACCGGTTACGACCAGGGCGGAAACCTGAATATCGTCCAAGTTGAGCCTTCTCGCTTTAAGGCTGTGCAGAGCGAAACTAGCACGTGGATGCCGAGAGGGGCAACGGGCGACCCGCAGAAGATGCCGACAGCGGTTTACACCCTTACTACAGAACTGCCGGCGGCTATTGACACCCTTCTCTTCCCGTTCGAAGGCAGACAAGAAGCTGTGAAGCCGCTGTTGCTGGAAAAGAGTCCCAACGGCATGGATTCGGCGTTCAAGATGGTCCAGGGGCAGACCGAGGACATATTCATTTTCCAGAAGGCCGCGGGGCCGAAGTCATTGCAGTCACAAAAGATCGCCTTCGACGGCGAGCGTCTGTTCGTTCGCAGGGTCGGCGGCAAAGTCCGTTCTCTTCTCCTCGTCAACGGCACGAGCGTCTCAGTGAGCGGGAAGCAGATCGTTAGGTCGGCGAAGCCGGTGTCATGGGTGGCCGTATCTTTCGACCCAGCCGGCGTAAAGGCTTACTGCAG
Organism: Armatimonadota bacterium; assembly: GCA_030649165.1. Classification (GTDB taxonomy): domain Bacteria; phylum Armatimonadota; class UBA5829; order UBA5829; family JAUSEB01; genus JAUSGG01. The sequence goes on along the minus strand of JAUSGG010000236.1, from coordinate 3,793 downwards.
TTCCGCCGAACCAACACTCGTTGTCTCCGGCGCAAAAGGCAAGAAGGCGAAGGTAATGGCGCTGAACACCGATGAGCTGATAAGACTCAGAGCGAAGTAGGCTATTGGTTGGAGTCGGACAGGTTGGCCCCGTTCGACTCCTTCGACTCCACACAGATGAAGGGCAGCCGGCCCCCTTTGCCGAACATGCGGATTGTTGAGTAACACAAGCCCGGCAATCGAGAAATGGAGGACCGTAAGTGACGAATAACGCAGCAAACGCTCCTGAAAGAAGTAAACCCGTGACCCTCGCGCGGCAGGACGTTGTCGAGCCAAGAGTCGGCGAAGCTATGGACGCCGCGCCATTCGGCGAGATAAGAAGCTGGGAGAACGGAAAAGACGTTGGAATCCTCTGGGAGGATTTGCGCGATATCGTCAAGGTGACCGTCGAGTTCGCCGATCAGGCGAACGTTCCCGATCCATCGGCCGTCAGACTGCAGTATTGGCGGTCAGCCGCATGGCCAAAACAGCGCATCCCGCGCGATAAAGTGTCGGGCTCGGGCGGAGCGGGGTGGCTGAATACCGGCGACTGGTACAACGGCGAGTGGATCGACGCCGATGTCGAAGTCACGACGGATGGAGCCGCCTGGACCTACGCTTTCCAGCCAGCCAACACCAAAGAGTATCCCGACCTGGAGGACTTCCCCGCGACCCACCGATCGACTTTCAAGTTGCGTTTGTTGTTCCCCGATCGAGCGCCGAAAGTGGCGGCGCTGCATGCTTTCACGGATTCCGTCTGGCATCATACCTCAGCGCTCGTCGAATGGGGCGGGACGGCCGAGTCGGAGCAAGAGTGGGACGGCAAGGTAGAGGCGTTCAACGGATACATCAGCGGCGTCCGTCCGAAGAGCGGCGGGAAAGTCTCCACGAACGTCACCGCCTGGACTTCGACGGTAAACGGCGCGACCGACGGCGTCGTCCTGGATATCTGGTACAACACGCCGGTAGCCGTGCATTCCTTTGACGACACTATCGTCACCATCCGCGCGGCGCAGCACAGCTTCTCGTTCTTCGCCAAGGAGGTCAACGAGGGCAAGCACATATTCATTCGGGATTACGGCGTCCTGATCCAGTCCCCCGGAAACCCGGCGAGCTATGCTGAGGTCGAGGAGCAGTATCAAAAGAATCAGCGATGCCTCTTCGACCGGATTTCGGAGCTTCCGGAGCAGACCCTTCCCCGAGCCTGGAGCGATATGCCGCGCAAAGGCAGGATTTACATGCCGCTGGCGGTCGAAGGCGGTAGGCAGCACTTCGGCATAATGCCCAACGGCGACATCAGAATGAGCCGCAACTGGAACGACCGCAAGCCCAGCGACGACAGCCCGAGGGCGAAGTGGGCAACTCGCGAAATGTACATCAAGTTCGGACTGCCCCACGGGTCGAAGACCGGCGCGTCAAGGGAGGACGGCGATCTGCCGATCGCGCTGACGTGGTACGAAAAGGAAAACGTGCGTTACGAGCAGCTCGCCGTCGCCACTGCCCTGAATGGAAAGCTGCCCGCCGAGGGGCGAGTCAAGGCCGAGGAGCCGCAGGTCCTCATGCTGCGGTTCAAGCTCACCAACTGCGGAAAATCCCCGGCAAAGGTCGTTCTGCCGCTGGAGGTGGAACTGGACGAGCACGGACAGAAACGGAATGAGCCCGTAGTTGCCAAAGACGGCCTGATCTACAGCGCATCGCCGGAAGAAGATCTGTTCAGGGCGTACGTGAACACAAATGGCGTCGCGAAACTGCTTCAAGACGGAGAACGGGCGCTCTGCGAGGTTGAACTGCCGGCAAGTTCGGTTCAGACCTTCTACGTCCACATCCCGTTTATGAACGTGCTCGATCAAGGCGAGATGGAACAACTCAAATCCCTCGACTTCGATAAACAGCACAAGCTCATATCCGGCTATTGGCGCGAAAGGCTTTCGCAGGGCGCGCAAATCCGTACTCCCGAGCCGATGATCAACAACTTCTACTCGGCCCATGCGAGCCACTTGCTGATCAACAGCGAGAACGAGGTGCGTTCGCCGAACAACCACCACGTAATGGTGAAGGTCGGCACCTTCGGCTACGGCGCTTTCTCGAACGAGTCGGTCATGATGACGACCGACATGAACCGCCGCGGCTATCATCCGGAGGTCGAGGGCGCAATGCGGACCTGGCTCGACTACCAGGGCACGGTCCTTTTCCCCGGCGATTACACCACGGGCGAAGGCGTTTTCTACGGCGCGAACGGCTACGAAGACGGCGGCTACAATCAGCACCACGGCTGGGTCCTGTGGGGAATGGCCGAGCACTACTGGTTCACCAGGGACAAAGCCTGGCTGGAACAGGCCGCGCCGAAACTGATCAAAGGCTGCGACTGGATCACGGGGCAGCGAAGTCGCACCAAGACCGACGAGTGCGTCGGCATAAGGGCGATAGAGTACGGGCTGATGCCGCCGGGCTCTCTTGAGGACATCGGCGACTGGCGCGTCTGGATGTCGAACAACGACTTCAACTATTGGGGCTTGAGCAGCGTGGCGCGCGCGCTGAAGGACATAAATCACCCCGATGCGCAAAGGCTGCTTGACGAGGCGGAAGCGTATCGCCAGGATATCCGCAAGGCGTTTTTCGAGGCGATGGTCCGCTCTCCCGTCGTGGCGCTCAGAGATGGAAGCTACGTGCCGATCATCCCTTCAGAGGTTCACAGGCGCGGACGCTCGTTTGGGTGGATAGTGGAGACCCTGGAGGGCGCGATATACCTGCTTCGCACCGGCATCATTGCTCACGATGAGCCGGCCGCCGCGTGGATTATGAAGGACTACGAGGACAACCGCTACCTGTCGGACAGCTACGGGTATCAGATTCCGTTCTTCGAGCGGGACTGGTTCAGCCTCGGCGGATTTTCGCAGCAGCCGAGCCTGCTCTGCAGCCCGACGCCGTATCTCCTGAGAGACGAGATCAAACACTATATTCGGGCCTACTTCAACGCCTTCGCGGCGGGCTATTTCCCCGAAAGGGGCATGCTGACCGAGCACCCGCTGCCGAATCTGGGCGACTACGCGGGCGATCACTTCAAATCGTCCGACGAAGCGCTGAACACAAGCTGGCTCAGGTGGATGTTCATCTTTGATGAAGAAAAAGACCTGTACTTGGGCAAAGCTATACCGAGATACTGGCTCGTCGATGACCAGGAACTGAAGATCGAGCGGGCGCACACCCATTTCGGCGAGATGGGCCTGACTATCAAGAGCAACTCGGCAAGCGGAAACATCGAGATGACAATCGACCCGCCGACCAGAAACCTCCCGCCGCTCATCTACGCCCGGTTCAGGCATCCGGACGGCAAGAGTATGAACCGAGTAACCGTCAACGGCAAGCCCTGGGAAGATTTCGACCCGGCCAAGGAGTGGGTGGTGCTTCCGGCGTTGGTGGAGAAGACGGTTGTGGTGGCGTATTACGATTGAGTGAACTGTGAGCAGTGAGCAGTGAACGGGCAACCGGTTGCTGGTTGTTGGTTGTCGATGGTCCGGTGTTTCCAGACGCCGGACCGAAATACCATATACTGCTGACTCGCACAGTGGCGCTTTGGAGGAAAATGTGTCCCAACGCGCGGACCAAACTATCAAAGACGGATTCTCGTCATGAGCAGATAGGATTCTTGGTGAGTTACATTGGTGGAGGAAGTGTTACCTCCGCAAAAAAGTGACGGCTGGTTTCTCTCAAGTCCAAGGAATCCACACTCAGAGCCCGACACCGTGACAGGTAGGTGTCCCGAACCCTTGGGAAT
>JAUSGG010000228.1 GCA_030649165.1 Armatimonadota bacterium | reverse complement strand
TTCAACTCAACTGACGAACTCGTTGCCAAAATCATTGACTACATAGAAAGGTATAACCAAAGCGCGCGGCCCTTCCAGTGGACCTACACTGGCGATCCGCTTACAGTATAAGTCAACTCAATTATGGAACGCACTACTAGTTGTCAGTCCACGCCGTATCTGTCTTATCCGTACTATTCGTCCCATCCGTCCCAGTTCACGCGGCAGGCGCCTCGCCTTCACCCGCGCCCAGTATCTTCCGGTTCTCCCCGACGCGGCGAATTATCGCGATCACTCCGCCGAGCAGCGCGAGCGCCGAACCAATCCACAGAAGAATGATCAGCTTCTTAATGCTGACCTCGACCACCGCCGACGACCCGATGCCGGGATAGGCCAATGCTATACGGGCGCCTACCTGCATACCGCTCCCCATTCCGTGCTCCTTCGGCATGTGAAATCCGTCAAATCGGAGCCCGTACTTGCCGACCTGCCGCGCTTGTCCCTGGACAAGCTGCACGGCCACGGGGCGCAGTCCCTTCTGCCGCACGAGCACTACAACCGTCTTGGTCTCGACCTGCATTTTCATCAATTGCAGCGTGGCCCCACCGTCCGGGGTCGTGGCATTCAGGAACTCCCTTCCCTCCGGCGTTACCTTCTGCGCCGGCACGACCTCCGGAGTCTGCAGGTCCACGGGAGCGATGTACAGGTCTCTTGCGAAAGACTTTCGAATGTAGGGGATCCTCATCAGACCGTTGTCTGTGGGACGCATGACAGGTTCCGCGACAAAACTCTCTCCTTTGCCCAGCATCTTAGCGCCGAGAGCAGGAAACCAGCGCAGCCACCACCGAGGTTTCCCGGCCTCGCCGCTCACTTTCATCCGAAGAGCAACTCCGCCCTTTGGCCGGTCCTGGGGACCAATAAAACTGAACCTATAGCCCAGTTTCTCGACCTCTTTGCCGCCGCGCGGGACGACGATTGTATGGGCCTTCTGTATGCTCGGCGAGAAAACCATCCCAATGAACATCAAGGCGATTCCGATGTGGGCAAGATACCCGCCAAGCATTCTCCAATTGCCCCCACCGAATCTGTACGCCGCCCGGATATTCACAATCAACGCCAGACCCGCCACCAGGCCGACCGCGACCATCACCGCGCTGTTTAGCCCCCGAAAAGCAAGCCACACCGCGGCCGCGGCCAGGCAAGCCACAACCGCAATGGCAACCGCCGCAGGCCGCGTATTATCACTTTTCGTCTCGCCTTCACTTCTCCTGGCCCAGGACAGCAACGGCGCCAGGCTCAGAACAATAAGCAGCACGATGGATATCGGCGCACTTGACAGGTTGTAGAAAGACGGGTCTACGGCGTTGGCCTTTTTCGCAAACACTCCCGTGATAATCGGGCTGGACGTGCCGATCAGCACCAGCAGAGCCAGGACCGACAAGCTGATAATGGCGATGAAGAAGGCAAACTCCTTCGAGACCAGATTGCCGTACCAGGACTTGCTCTCGGCGTTTTTGCCCCTCCAGGCGAAGAGGACGATAGACAGAAGAGTAAAGAAGATCAGAAACCCTATCAGATAGGCGTTAGTACCGGACGCTTCAAATGAATGGACTGAGAAGTCGCCCAAGACCCCGCTGCGCGTAAGATACGTGGCGTAGATAACAAGCAGGAACGAAAGCAGCGCCAACGCCACGTTGGTCCGGCGCATGCTGCCCCTGTAACGCTCCACGAGCATCCCGTGAAGGAGCGCCGTTGCGGCAATCCAGGGTACGAGCGATGCGTTCTCTACGGGGTCCCAAGCCCAATAGCCGCCCCAACCAAGCACCTCATAAGCCCAGTAGCTCCCCAGAATGATCCCGGCCCCAAGGGTGAGCCATCCGAACAACGCCCAGGGCAGACAGCGGTTGCTCCACGTGTTATAGTCTCGCTTGATCAGACCCGCCAGCACAAACGCCGCCGGCACGGCCATCGCCGCATAGCCGACGTACACCATGGGAGGATGAATCGCAATCCAGAAGTTCTGAAGCAGCGGGTTCAGCCCCTGCCCATCAGGTGATCTCGCAAGCATCTCCGACGCGGTCTGCGCAAAGGGGCTCTTAGCGAGCAGCACGGCGAACAGAAACGCCTGGACCGTGTTCCAGAACGCCATTACCCACGGCTCGTAATCCTTCGACTTCGCGCTGAGGACCACCCCGATGAGCGCCGCGAACAAAGCCCATAGGAGAATAGAGCCCTCCTGCCCCGCCCAAAACGCGGAAACCAGATACACGAGCGGAAGGTCTTTGGAACTATAAGCGAATACATACTGGGCGTTGAAATCGTGCCTCAGTATCAGGTTCATGAGGTAAACGGACGTCATGATCACGCCCGTGGTCATGGCGTAGTAGGCCAGGCGGGCGATCGGCAGCTTTCTCCTGTCAGCCGCCGAAGCGACGTAAGCCACAACCGCGATCAGAGTCAATATTGTACACAGCCAAAGCAGAACAGTTCCTAATGGCATCTGACTAGTTACCCCCCGATGTAGTCCCCTGATATTTAGAGGGGCATTTGACGATCAGCCGGTCCGCCCGAAACGCCCCATCGTGGTAGGTCCCGACAGCGACTACGTGCGATGCCTGTTCGAGATTGCCAGGCTTGGCGCCATCATAGGCCACCTTCAACCGCTCGCCGGTGCTGTCGTCCCGTATGTAGAAGTTCAGCGCGCCTTCTTTGTCAAAGCTGATCGTGTCCTTGAGGAGCGCCCCTTTTGCCTGGACGGTCGTCGGAGACTTTTTCGCCTCTGCAATGCTTACGTACGGCGTAAGCGACTTCACCCAGCCCATCGCCCCGATTGCCAGGAACCCGATAATCAGCAAGGCTCCGATAAGAGTCGATTTCTTCATTTCGTCGAGTCCTGCTTCCGCTTCAGCTCTTTGACCTGCAAGTCGAGCCTCAGCATATATAAGAATACGCCTATCCAGACGATAAGCGGAGCTATCATCACAGCCGTAAGCGGCGACATCTAGTTATACTCCTTTCTTTCCGTTCCGGATTTCCGCAAGAGCTACGGACAACCGGAACATCCAAAGGTACAATCCTGCAAAGCCTGCCATCGCGGAGAAGAGCACGATGCGATATTGCGTCCCCAGTCCGCCGCGTGAAGTGAGCGTGTCCGACGGATGCAACGAAGAGGTCATCCTGGGCACAACGAAAACTAGAAATGGAACGGTTACGAACGCGATTATCGCGTAGGCTGAGCTTAGGGCCGCTCGTCGGTCGGAACCTTCAACTGAGGAGCGCAGCGCGAAGTAGGCCGCGTAAATAAGTAGAAGAATCAGAATGGTCGTCTGGCGGGGGTCCCAGTTCCACGCCGATCCCCACTGTATCTTTGCAAACACCGCGCCCGTGACAGCGGCAAGCAGAGCAAACAGCAAACCAAGCTGAGCGGAAGCCGCGGACTTTGCGTCATCCGCGGGATTCCGGCCGCGCAGATGCTTGATCGCGTAGACAGTCGAAACCAGAAAAGCGAGTACGGCCGCCATCGCGTTCGGAACGTGAAAGACTATTATTCGCGCCGCCTCCGGGTACTGGAACCCCTTCGCGGGAGGCAGCCACAGAAACGCCGCCAGTATAACGCCGCACATCCAAACGCCCAACAGACTTTGTAACATCATCCTTTAATCTTCCCAGATGAACTCGAACAACAATACGGATGCCGTGATCATAACCCCGGCGTACGATACAAGTACGCGGAGGTAACGCCAACAATCCGCGAACGCGCCCCCGCCCATAGCGGCGCTCGATGCGGATATGGCCGTTACAAGCAATGGCGCAAGGATCGGGAACGAGAGCACGGCAAACAACGCCCCTTTTGCGTTCGCCTTCGAAACAATGGCAGCCACGATCGTTGCCGCCGCGGATAGACCGACGCTCCCAAAGAGCAGAATAAGCCAGAAGAATGTCCAGTTCCGCACGCCCGCGTTCATCATCACGACGAACATCGGGACGACGATGATCTCCAGGGCAAGGAGCAGAGTCAGGTTGAATGCCAGCTTGCCGATATAGATCGCGATGGGATCTGCCGAGAGACGCAGGGCGCTTGCGGTCCTGCTCTCCTCTTCCCGAACAAACACCCTCGATAAGCCTGACATCGCGGAGAAGAAGAGGATGACCCATAGCAGCGCCGACAGCAGATTCTTGTCGGTAACGCCAAAGCCGCCGACCGACATGCTCACCGCTATCAGCGTCGTTACCGCAAAGAGCGCTACCGCATTCACCGCGTAGCGGGTGCGGAACTCCGACACTATGTCCTTGCGGTAAACCGCTATCGCCTTAGAAGCCAAGCTGGATGATTTGGTCCCCATACCCGACTTCCCTTTTGTCATTTGTGGCGAGAATTAACAAGCCTTCCTTCCTGTGCTCGCGGATGATCTCGTCAACCAGCGCGACCCCGTTCTCGTCAAGATTGGCGGTCGGCTCGTCCAGAAGAAGGACCGGCGCCTCGTGCAGCAGCGCAAACGCATACTTCATGCGCTGTTTCATCCCGGATGAATAGGAGGAAAGCGGTTCATCCTCGCGGCCCGCCAGGTCCACTCTGGCGATCAGCTCCCGCAGGTCCTTCCTGCTCCTTCGCATACCCCGCGCCTTCGCGAAGAACGCCAGGTTCTCCAGAGCGGTAAGCTCTTCATACAGCGCAAGATCGGGAGCTACAAAGCCTATCGCGTTCCGGCGTTCCTCCCCGGCCAGTACCTTGCCGTCTATCTCGATAGCCACTTGTCCCGACGTAGGACGAGTAAGTCCGGCAATCACGCGAAGGAGCGTCGATTTGCCGGACCCATTTCTGCCCGTCACCACGAGCGACGACCCGCTTGCTATATCGGCGTTGATGCCCTCCAGTACTCTTCGCTCTCCGTATTCCTTGGTTATGGCCAAAAGCCTGACTGAAGTCAAAAGCTCCCTCGTCCCTCACGCTCGTTCGTCCTCTTCCCGCCGCGCGAGAGGTTTGTACCCATTTTCACATGTGCCGCCAGTAAAATTATCCCATCCACTCTCCCCTATGTCAAGGTTAAGGAGATTAGCTTAAGGAGATTAGGTAACAGTTCAGGAATGGTGAGTACCTGTCGGGCAACGTCATTCCGAGGAACGAGGAATCTGCTTTTTCCGGCCACTTTACAGAAGCAGATTCCCCGTTGTTTCGGGATTTGAGGGTTGGGCGGCATACGCATGCTATAGCGGACAACTTCGGATCCCAACCCGGAAATCCCGAAACGGGACGCTTCCTTAGGAATCATGCATGTCCCTTCGGGACATCACTATATAGAGGAAAACAGCCGTAGCCGGCTATTTTCGAAGGAGCGAACAAGACGTGTCTGCGCACTGCTATCAATACAGGCACATCGTGAATGATCCAGGTTAGGGGATTGGAACTCAGCACTCAGAACTGTTACGATAGAGCTTGACGCAGGCTCCGACAAATGCAAGCATACTCCATGTAATGCTGTACCGCAGAACGCAGGAACAAGTGTCCGATATCATGCGCCGCGTGAAGTCCGAGGACACAACGCCGGAGGTCACCTTCCGTAAGGCCCTCTGGGCCGGCGGCGTGAGATATCGCCTGCATCCCGCGCGCCTTCCGGGCAAACCGGACATAGTCCTGCGCCGCTCGCGACTAGTCATATTCATAGATGGCGACTTCTGGCACGGCAACCAGTGGCGCAGCCGCGGCCACGCTTCGCTTGAAGCCCAGTTCGTTGCAAGCCCGAACGCCTCCTATTGGGTGCCAAAGATCGACCGCAACATGCGCCGGGATCGGCTGAACACAGCGGCGCTCCTGGAGCAGGGCTGGCGCGTTTTGCGGTTCTGGGAGAGCGCCGTCAAATCCGATATCGACGCCTGCCTGCGGTTCACCCTGGAGGCCGCGGCAGGCAGGGTCGAGACGACAGCCATTTCCCGGCTGCCTCAACAGACGGCGGCCGTGTTCGGGGATGACCCGGAGACCATGCGCGCCGGGCTGGAACTCGCCGGCTGGACCCTGAAGCCTCCCGCAGAGATCACGGATTCCAGTCTCGCCGCCGCAACCTTAATGCTGGGTGACAACCAGATCGCCGGTCTGGTCTCATTGTTGAATACACTCAAACCTGCCGACAAGCCGCCCCTGGTTCTCATACGGCTGCGCGACGATAGCCAATCTAACCTTGCCGACATTCTGCGCGACCTCAACAGCATGGGTTATCTGTGCGATGCTTTCGTTCTCGATGCCGAGGAATTCCATGCCGTAGACACTCAGCGGCTGTACGTTGTAGGTATCGTAGACGCGCCGGAGAGCAAGGCCGTGCCGGTCGAATCCGCGACTCGACCGCGAAGCCTCGTCGATTTCATCGCCCGGCAGCGCGACATCAGATGGTTCCACTGGGACCTTCCGCCATTCGAGCCGCGGCATTACCAGTGCCCCGAGATCGACGATACCTACACCGTCCACGCAGCCGCAATTCGGTGGATTGGGGAGAAGTACCTTAACCCGCTGATCAATGTTCTCATGCATGGCCGCTGCCTGATCTAGACGTTAGAAGTTAGAGATTGGAAGTTGGAGTCGAACCCAGTACTCGCTCTGCGCGAGTCTCTGACCCCGCGCGCGCTGACCCCAGGTCTCCCTCCACTTCCCTCGACTCCCTTCGACTCTTTCCACTCGTCCGACTCCTGAAATACGTAAGGACTTTCCAGCCGGGCCGTACAAGTAGTTGCTGGTAATTGTCACTTCTACAAGAGCGGAGGTTGGAATGCTGGACGACAAAGGAATACTGGGCCAGTTGACGCGAGTACAGCGAGCGCGGACCCTCAGGAGTTCGTCCTGGGACCAGAGCGGGCGCAACGGAGACGCGTGGAGGATCGAACCTGGCCAGACGGCCGTTCTGGCCGATCTCAAAGGTCCGGGCTGCATCACGCACATCTGGATGACCCAGGGGGGCGGGACGCCTCTCCGGGACGCCGTTCTAAAAATCTACTGGGACGACGAGACGGAGCCGAGCGTGCTGGCGCCGCTGGGGGATTTCTTCTGTCTCGGCCACGGCATACTGCACTCGTTTCAGTCACTGCCGTTTACAGTGTCGGTAAACGAGGCGCACGAGAAGAAGTTCGGGACGTCCTGCGCGCTCAACTGCTATCTGCAGATGCCGTTCCGCAAAGCGGCGAGGATCGAGATCGAGAACCAGGCCAAGGATCCGCACTGGCAGTATTTCTACGTCGATTACGAGCTCTACGAAGACGCGCTGCCCGATGATGTCGCCTGCCTGCACGCGCAGTTCCATCGGGAGAACCCGTGCGACGGCTGGGGACACGAGATCATGGCCAACTCCCCGGAGTGCGACATAGTCAACAAAGAGAAGCTGGCCTGGGACAACAACTATGTCATCCTCGAAGCCAAGGGCCGCGGGCACTACATCGGCTGCAATATGGCCGTGACGAACCTCCAGGCCCCCCGAAGGTCCTGGTGGGGCGAAGGCGACGATATGATCTGGATAGACGGCTACAAATGGCCGCCTGACCTGCACGGCACCGGTTCGGAAGATTACTTCAACCAGGCTTACGGTATGCAGCCGAACGCATATCTGATGAACGGCTCATCTCTGTGGGAGCATCAGGCCGAGGGCTATCAGACTTCGTACGTTTTCCACCTGACCAACCCGATGCGCTTCGAGAAAGAGATAAAGGTGACTATAGAGCACGGTCACGGCAACCACCTCGGCAACGACGTCTCCTCCGTCGCCTACTGGTATCAGATAGAACCGCACAAGCCGTTCGGAATCGTTCCCGTCGAGCAGCGCCGGGCGATCAAGAGGGAGATGTGGGGCAAGTGGATCGAGGACCCCACCGCCCAAACGCCACACAAAAAGATCAAGCTCAACGATGAGATGAAAGAGATGAAGAAGAAGTACGCTCAACGGATGCAGGATCGGAAGCGGTAGTATTCCGCAACTATAGGCGACGTAACAGTTCAGGAATAGGAAGTACGTGCCGCTGAATGTCATTTCAAGCAACCGACCCCGCAGGCGGGGTTATTTCGGAAAGAAACCACCCCGGTGTTTGGCCTATCCTGCGGGAACGGCCTTTTCTGGCTGAGGTTTTGGCATCGCTACCTGTAGTTCCCGCAGCGGATCCGGCGTTTCATTAGGAGCGGAGCGCCGGCGTAGTCGAGAAATCTGCTTCTGTAAAGTGGCCGGAAAAAGCAGATTCCTCGTTCCTCGGAATGACGTTGCCCGCCAGGTACTCACAATTCCTGAACTATTACAAGGCGACACTTCCACAGTTCGAGACGCCTGGAGGAGCGTCAACGCGCGTCAACCAGGTTTAGCCCACCCGGCAATGTGGAATAAGCCGACATGTGACGACCATCGGGGGGGCGAAAAAGATTTGAAGAATCTTTTCATTTCCTATTGACAAGCAAGCAAGCGGTTCATATAATTGAGCTTGTCACCCTCGGACAACAGTAGTTCGCAACACCGTAGTTCAAATCTTAGATGATCCGGCACACCAAATGACTATACGGAGCGAACACCGAAACCCGGCTCTTCACAGTATTCCATCCAATGACGTACGTACGGCCCAACGCTGCTCCCTCTCCCTTTGGGGGAGGGTTGGGGAGGGGTTCTGCGCTGCAATTGCCCAACACTGCTCCCTCTCCCTTTGGGGGAGGGCT
>JAUSGG010000217.1 GCA_030649165.1 Armatimonadota bacterium | reverse complement strand
ACTCGGGGACGCGGACTTGTTGTTTTCGTGCCGGAAAAGCATAACTCCGCGTTCACGAGTAGCCGCTCCGGCGGCGTATCGAGGGACAGTACAGCCTATGGCAGACTGTAGTGTCTTCAGACGTTTCGTGAATAATCCGGGCTAAGCGACTGAGGCTCCTATGAAACGCCATTTCCCAAGTATCCCCTCCGTTCCTGCGTTGTTGGCCATCGTTATTGCGGCGGTGACCGCCGCCGGGGCGAGTTCTGCCGACTGGCCGGTGTGGAGGCACGACACCGCCCTGACGGGGACCTCGCCGGGGAAAGGCGCGATCAGCAAACCGAAGGTGAGATGGGAGTACTATCTCGGCGCTCAGGCCGTCGAGGTCGCCACGGACAGAGCGCCGGTTTCGCCATATAAGGCCGACCTCGATGGCGATGGGACCGCGGAAACTGTGCTGGCGAGCGGGACAGACGTCTCTGTAATAGACACGGGTGGGAAGACCATCTGGTCGTATACATTGGAGAAGAGCGCGCCGGGTAACGTGCGGATTTGCAAACTTCTCCCTGATCGCAAGGGGCTACAGGTCGTCGTGTTCACCTGTATGATGGACCACGGCTTGGGCCGCGGCTATTGCTTTGCGTTTGACAACGGCGCCGCCAACGGCGAGTTGGTGTGGAAAACACAGGAATTCACAGGCCATCATTCGCCGACGCTTATCGTTGATGATGTGGACGGCGACGGTTTGCTCGAAGTCGTTTTGGCCCCGCACTACCGCGTGCAAATCCTCAACGGTCAGACGGGCGAAGTAAAAGCGGAAATCCCCTGGGACGTTGGCCGCAACTACGGCCTTCTTGTGAGCCGGCCCAGACGAGACCAGCGACAGAAAGACCTTTTTGTGATATGCGATTTCGTCGTCCACGTTGACTGCATCCGGTACCGCAACGGCAAATGGGTCCACGCGTGGGGACAGAAGTACGTGGAACCCGACGCCGCCATACCGGAGGGAAGAGAGAAGTATATTCGAGTCGGACCAAATGCCGTGGCGGACGTCGATGGCGACGTGGCCGACGAGATGGTCTATATGCTCATCGAAACTCAAGTCACCGATCAGTGGCGTCTCATCGCCCGCGATTGCGAAACGGGCAAGGTCGAGGCGGACGTGACAGGCGTCTGGATTTGGTCGATCGCCGACCTCAACGGCGACGGCAAAGCGGAGATCGTCTACACGCGCACTGCCGCAAAGCGGCCGTCGGAGCTTTGCGATCTTCGAATCGGCAATATCGTCGACGGCAAACTCACGTCGTCCGCGGTCGTCAGACGGGTTCACCCCGCCCTGATGGACACAACAATGCCTCCGGCAGCCGCTACGATAGCGGAGGAAGGTCAGAGGGACATTCTGCGAACTGACCTGGAGGGCGACGGACCGCGGGAGCTCTTCTACACCGCGAAAAGCAAGCGCGGCAGATGCGAAGATACTGTCTGCGCTGCGTCATTCACACTTGCGGGCAAGATCAAGACGAAATGGCGATTCTCGAGGCCGGGAAATCGGCTGAATATCATCCAGGCCGGACTGGATGCGACCGGCGCCGTTACGGTCATCGTGCATGACCTCACTGCGGGGAAAACCATTACGTTGAACGGCAGAGGAGAGGTGATGGCGGAAGTCGATCTGGGGAAGCCGGGCGGATTTGTGACGACGCCCATTGCTGCCGATCTCGACGGTGACGGAGCATGCGAGATAATCGCGCAGAACGCGGCGGGAGAGATAGTCGCGCTCAAGCCAGGGAAAACTCTAACCGAGCCGCCCACCGTCCTATGGGCCATCCCCGGCGTTGCGATGTCCAGAGAGCCCGGATATACGCGCAACGGCGGGCTAAGTCCACAGGCGGGTGACCTGGACGGCGATGGCCGGTCCGAGGTCGTTTTCTGCTCGCAGGACAACTCCGGTAACTGCGCTCTCACTTGCGTAGACAGCCGCGGTAAGCTGAGATGGAGGCGGACGATCGACCAATGCCCCTGGGGCGGCCTGCAGGCGGGGATCGACAACTGGACGTTTGGCCGGTTCGCCGGTCGAGACAAAGGCCTCGACGTCTACGCGACCATCCATCAACGGTCAAAGGGAAGCGGTGAGGCATGGCTTTTCCGGGGCGACACGGGCGCAGTCCTGTGGCGGCGTAAGAGTCTTTCCGCGGGTCAAGCCGCTTTGCCGTTCTCCTATCTTCCCGCGGTCGGTGACATGAACGGCGACGGCATTGACGACCTGGTGCAGTTGCCCTTCACCATCTACGCCGTAATGTCCGGCAAGACCGGCGAACCCATCTATGCTCCGAAGTGGACCCTCGATCCTTCCTTTCTTGGAAGATGGATTGCCTATTGCTCTCCTACGGTTGCGGATTTGGATGGGGACGGGAAGTTGGAAGCTTACCTCAACTCCGCCTCGTACGCGCGCGGCGGCTACACGTCGGTAGAGTCGGACGGAAAGGTCATGTGGGTCGAGTTCCATGACAACTCGCAGGGCTCCGACGGATTCGGGCCCGTGGGCGATTTCGACGGCGACGGCAAGATCGAGGTCGGCGTGCCTGTCTTCGGCGGCCGGCTTCTCTGCCTCAATGCGGCCGACGGCTCGCACAAATGGGAAAGCAAGACGCCTGTGACCGGCGACGTTGTCGCCGCGGATATCAACGGCGACGGGATCGCGGAACTGATCTTCGCCGGATCAGACGGCACGCTGCGCGCCGTGAGCGGGAAGGACGGCAGCGAGGTTTGGGCTGTTCCTTGCCGGGGAACCCCGATAGTCGCCGACGTCACCGGCGATGGCCTGCTGGAGATCATCGCGGTTGACCAGGCGCGAGGAATGCTTCAGGTTATAGGAAACAAGGAATAACCCGCGCTCCCTATTGCTGAGCAATCCATTCAGTGTTAGAATTCACCGGAGCGCAGCGCTGTCTGGAGATTGCCAACCTCATGGAATTGACAAGACTCGGCCGCACGGACCTAATGGTAACCCGCACGTCTTTCGGTCTTCTGCCCCTGCAGCGAGTGGAGATGAACGAGGCCGTACGGATTCTCAACCGGGCCTGCGACGCCGGCATTACGTTCTACGACACCGCAAGAGGCTACAGCGACACCGAGGAGAAGCTTGGCCGCGCGCTGTCCGGCAGGCGGGACTCGATCGTCATCGCCACGAAAAACGCCGGGCCGACGAGGTCCCAGCTTCTTGCGGAGTTGGAAACCAGCCTGCGCAATCTCCGCGCCGATCACGTCGATCTGATGCAACTGCACAATCCGCGCGCTCTGCCTGACCCGGACGATCCGGAGTCGTCGTACGCTGGACTTCTCGAGGCGCGGGAGAAGGGAATGGCGCGCTTCATCGGCTTCACAAGCCACAGCCTGGAGCGAGCAATTGCGGCCGTGGATTCGGGCCTCTACGACACCGTGCAATATCCCATCTGTCATATCTCGTCCGAAGAAGACCTGGACATAGTCAGACGCTGCCGGGAGGCGGGCGTCGGCGTCATAGCTATGAAACCGATGTGCGGCGGGATAATAACGCAAATGCGGCCCGCGTTCGCCTTCCTCCGCGGCTATGAGAACGTCGTCCCGATATGGGGAATCCAGCGAATGAGCGAATTGGACGAGCTTTTGGAATTGGACGCCGATCCCCCTGCGCTCGATGACGAACTGCTGGCGACGATCGAGCAGGACCGCCGGGAGCTTGCCGAGGATTTCTGCCGCGGGTGCGGCTACTGCCTGCCGTGTCCCGCTGAGATTCCCATCAACATGGCCGCGCGGATGAGCCACCTTCTGCGCCGAATGCCGTATCAAGGCTTCCTTTCCGACGAATGGCGCGATTACATGCTCCGCATCGAAAACTGCACTGACTGCGGAAGCTGCCGCGCGCGCTGTCCCTATGACCTCGATACGCCCGCGCTGTTGAGAAAGGCGCTGGCCGATTACAGGATATTCTACCGGGAGCATACCCGCGGCCCTCTTAGCCAATAGCTGAAAGCTCAAAGCCCGTCCCTTTCCATCCGTCGTCTAATACTCCCTTCTTCGCGTTTTCGTACCTTCGCGCTTTCGTGATAGAACCCGCCGTTTTGCTAACCCCGCCTCGATGAACTATACTGAACTGAGAATGCCCAAGCCATCTACATCCAAACCGGCCCAGGGCGGCGGACGCTGGGGCGGCCTTGGCCCGCGGAGGCCCGAAGACGCCCGAACCGCTTTCCGCAAGAGCGCCCGCTGGGCGAAGCCGCTCCTGCCGCTTCTGGTCTTCGGCCTTGTCTGCACGCTGATAGGCGTCTATCTGAGCCAGCAGCCCCCGCGAATATTCGCATACACCATCGACACCGTCATCGGCCGCGGAATGTGGCATCTCCTTACCCGCGTCATAGCCCTGTACATCGGAATCGTGGTTCTCGGCCAGATCATTGGCTCCGCAAGCGGCTACTGGATGAGTGTCGCGGGCCAACGGCTCCTCCATACCCTCCGGATGGCGCTCTACGACCATTTCCAGCGCCTCCCGCTCAGCTATTTCGACAGCAAGCGCGTCGGCGATCTTGTCTCCCGCGCTTCCCACGACGTGAACCATCTGGAGAGCATGATCGTCAACACCTCGAACTCGCTCGTGCGCCAGGTCTTCGGCGTCGGCTTCGCGCTCTACTACATGCTCGGCTATAACTGGAAATTGACGCTGCTGGTCACCATTCCCGTCCCGATCATCGGTCTCAGCCTCTTCATATTCACGCGTCGAGTTCGCATGGTCTACCGGTCGATCCGCGAATCGACCGGCGATTTCAACGCCAAGCTGACCGAGAACCTCTCCGGGATTCGCGTAATCAAGGCTTTCAACCGCGAAGAACAGGAGCACGACGCGGTCGATGAGACGAGTCGGTTCCTGCTATCTCAGAACACCCGCGCGTCGAAGATGACCTCCATCTTCTACCCCGCCATCCATACGATCACCACGACGGGTATGGTTATCGTACTCGGTGTTGGCGCGAATCTCGTCAGGCACGGAGAGCTCCGCGTCGGAGAGCTGACCGCGTTCCTGATGTTCGTGACCAGCTTCTACCAGCCAATCGGCGATTTCATGCGCACGTTCGACTCGATCCAGCGCGCCCTTGCCTCCGGCGAGCGGATATTCGAGGTATTGGACACGAAGCCGGAGATACAGGACCCGCCGGAACCGGTTCCGCTGCCCGAAGTGCGCGGCGACGTCGAGTTCCAAAACGTCTCATTCCGCTACGCCACTGGCGAAGAGGTCCTGCGTGATATCAGCGTCCGCGCGCTTCCAGGCCAAAGGGTCGCGCTGGTCGGCCAGAGCGGCGCGGGCAAGTCCAGCTTCATCAACCTCATAGGCCGGTTCTACGACGTGACCGAAGGCGCCGTGCTGGTGGACGGTAACGACGTGCGAAACCTGCGCCAATCCGACCTTCGCAAGCACATAGCGATGGTCCTTCAGGAAACCTTCCTCTTCAACGGGACCGTGAAAGAAAACCTGCTCTTCGGCAAACCCGGCGCTTCCGACGATGAAGTGATCGCCGCCTCGAAAATCGCCAACGCGCACGAGTTCGTCGAGCGACTCGAGTTCGGCTATGACACGCAGATCGGCGAACGCGGCGTCAAGCTCTCCGGCGGCCAAAAGCAGCGATTGGCCATCGCGCGCGCCGTCCTGGCAGACCCCCGCATACTAATCCTCGACGAAGCGACCTCCTCAGTAGATTCGGAGTCCGAGTTCCTCATCCACCAGGCCCTCGACCGGCTGATGGTCGGTCGGACGACCTTCATCATCGCCCACCGCCTGAGCACCGTCCGCGGCGCCGACACGATTCTCGTCTTGGAAGGCGGCAATATAGTAGAAACCGGCGATCACGAAGAACTCGTAGACGCCGACGGCTGGTACGCGAGGATGTACAGGCAGCAGTATTGGTTGGACGAAGAAGGAATGAGCGAAGAAGACGGCGGGGCAGAAGAAGACCGCGAGACGGTGATCTAGGATTCGCTCTCACCTGCGTGATGTCTTCTGAAGCCCCGGGCAGTTGACAAGCCGGAATATATCGTCTACATTGCAGTAGCATTGCAAATTAGCCGATAATCTCAATTGATATGTACCTACCGCGCACCCTCGAAACCTTCGCCAAGTCCGCGGCGGGACAGTTTCCGGTCCTGCTGATCACAGGCGCGCGCCAGGTCGGCAAGACCACTTTCCTTCGCCACCTGAGCGAGCCGGAGCGCGCGTACGTCTCACTGGACGACCCACTCGTACTGGATTTGGCCAGACGGGACCCGGTCCTGTTCCTCCAGAGGTTCCGCCCGCCGCTGTTGATCGACGAGATTCAGTATGCTCCGGCACTCCTGCCCTATATCAAGATGGAAGCGGACGCCTCCACGCAGCCGGGCCTTTTCTGGCTCACAGGTTCCCAGCAGTTCCACCTGATGAAAGGCGTCTCCGAATCTCTGGCGGGCCGCGTCGCCATCCTGCAGTTGCTGGGGTTTTCCAGGCGGGAGTTGACGGGGCGAAGTTCCGAGTCGCGGCCATTTGTGCCGACGCCAAACGAGATTGCCGAGCGAGAGCACACGGGCGGAACGCTTGGGTTGAAGGAACTATACAGCCTTATATGGAGAGGCTCGCTGCCGGCGATCGCCCTTAATCCCGAAGTGGACCGCGATCTGTTCTACGCCTCATACATCCAGACATACCTCCAGCGCGACGTTCGCGATCTGGCCAGAGTTGGTGACGAAATGGCGTTCCTACGGTTCCTGCGGATTGCGGCAGCCCGAACCGGTCAGCTTCTCAATCTTTCGGAGTTCGCGCGAGACGCCGATATCGCGGTCAACACAGCAAAGACGTGGCTCTCTATCCTTCAGGCTTCCGGGGTAGTCTATCTGCTGGAGCCGTACCATACGAACCTGACCAAGCGTCTTGTCAAGACGCCGAAGCTCTACCTCCTGGACACCGGCCTTTGCGCCTATCTCACCGAGTGGTCCAGTCCTGAGACGCTCGAAGCCGGCGCTATGTCGGGAGCGATTCTGGAGACGTGGGTGATCTCGGAACTGCTCAAGGGCTACCTGCACAACGGCAAGCACGCGCCGTTCTACTACTACCGCGACAAGGACAAGAGGGAGATAGACCTGTTGATTCTGCGGAACGGGGTCATCCACCCGCTTGAGATCAAAAAGACCGCCTCTCCCAGAATCGCCGACATCAGGGTATTCGGCGCCCTTGAGAAACTCGGCCTGCCCGTCGGCCCGGGCGGAGTCATATGCCTCGCTCAGCAGTCACTGCCGCTCACGGAGTTGGCTGTTTCGATTGCGGTCAGCGCGCTGTGACGACCTGCGCTATCTCCCGGCCTTCCCAACAAAGAAATCCACCATCTCCTGACGCTCGAAGAACTCAGGTGTCTCGACGTGGCCCTTGCCTTTGACAAGGATCAGCTCGACCGGCCCGCCCAGCGCCTCATAGCGCCGCGCCAGCTCCGCGGAGTTCTGTTCGAGGGGTACAACACCGTCACTATCACCATGAATGAGGAGAATGGGGACTTTCTTCGCCGCGAGCGGGGCCAGGCGGTCGATCGGGTTGTGCTCAGCCAAATGCGCTCCGATCTCGGATTCGGTCATTCCGTATGCGGAGCAGGCAGTGGCAAGTCCCGGGTAAGTTCTCATATCGACCACCGGATACGTCGCGCCTATACATTTCACGAGGTCGGGATGCTCCGCCGCCCAGTTGAAGAGCATAAGCCCGCCCCTGCTCTGCGCCCACAAGCAGGGCTTGCGCGACAGCCCGAATTTGGCGACAACGAACTTGTGGAATTCCGTGTACGCCGCACGGCCCTGGGGATTCCCGTAAGACTCGCCCACATCTACTCCGCAAATGGCGATGCCCTTGGCCAACAACCGCCCGGCTATCCAGCCGTTCGACTCGTTGGGAAGCATTCCGATGAACGTAGGCGCATACCATACCCACGGCATTCTCTTTCGCCGCTTGTCTTCGGGCGGGAGAATCGCGAATCCGCGGTCGCCCGCCACATCAAATTCGGCCCGTTCATAGCCGTATTTTTTGGACCACGAACAATCGGGACACGACGTATTCCCTCCCCCGTGACCCGCCGAAACCGAGCACAAAACGCAAAGGAGCGCCACACCCGACAAGTAACCAAATCCCATGCCAACCCTCCGCAGCTATCATACAACATCCCCCCCGCCACAGCCAAGCATAGATGAAGAGTTCGGTCTTGCGGGAACGGTATCCAGGTAACGGAACATGCGCCACGTGCCGCCCCCTCCTCCCAGGAGAGGGCCGGGGTGAGGTCTCCGGCCCATCACCCAACACCCATCACCCAATCCCCATCTATCCGTGTTCATCGGCGGATATCTGCGTCTATCTGCGTTCTTCCCTGAACCAGACCGTGCTGTGCTAGCGTTCCCCCCGTAACCCCCAACCTCCCCCTTTCGTCAAAGAACATGAGAGTACTCTACAGAGTTCCGCGACCCATCGCGGTCGCGACGAGCCGAAAGGCAGGAGAAACATCATGACAATGAACAGATCAGCGACGAGAGTCTTAGGAATAACCCTGGTCGCGGTTCTGGCGCTGACTATCATGGCCCCATTGGCCAGTTTCGCCGGGTCGGAGGGCAGACGTAATACGGCTATCGCCCTGACCGGCGCCTCCGTATACTTCCTGTCCAAGGGCAAGACCGGGGCCGGCTTGGCGAGCGCCGCGGGCGCCATCCTGGCGTGGGACCGGTACAGCGACTTTAGAGACGATCGGTTCTTCAGGCACAGACGATTCCGCCATCATCGGGACAGGCATCACTACTACTTCCGGGACCGGGACAGAGACCGGGACTGGGATAGAGATCGCCACCGGGACTGGCGTTGGGACTGGGACCGAGACAGGAACAGGAAACACAAACACCATTGGGATCGCGGCAGGCATCTAGGTTGGTACAAGCATGACCGCGATCGCCGTTGGTAGTTACGACAAGACCGTCGTGAGCCGGCTCATCCCGAACATCGGGACTGACTGAGACTGGTGAACGTGACCAGGGACAAGCAGATCGCCCGGGCGGAGAATCCCGCCCGGGCGATCATTCTAATCCGAATATATCCGCGTTCATCCGTGTCTATCTGTGTTTCCGATCCTTCGGTAGCAGGGCGACAGCGACGCTACCGAAGGACACGCAAGTACGACATCAGTGGCGCCCAGTTCTTAACCCTAAGACCCCTACAACCCTGCAGCCTCGAAACCCTGGAACCCTATAACCCTATGACTCCACCGACTCCCGCAGCGCGCTCAGCAGCCGCTCCCGGGTCGCCCGCGGTAACTGCCCCAGGGCTTCCGCCGCGCACGCCACACGCTTTTCCCGCCGCGCCCGCATTATCCTTTCCCCGTCCGGGGTCAATCTCAGCAACTTTATCCTCCGGTCACCACTCTCGCACGCCCTCTCGACCAGGCCCGAGTTCTCCAGCCTGTCCGCCAACTGGGTCGTTGCGCTCAACGATACACCCAACTCCCTGCTTATCGCCGACATCGTCAGCGGACCTTGCCGCAGTATCCCGCAAAGCCGTAATTGCGCCAACGGAAGCTCGGTGGTCGGGTCTTCCGCGTCCAGCGCAAACAGCCGGCGCATCATCCTGGGAGCGAGATCGACGATCTCCGCCGCCTGCCTCAAAGCCTCTTGATCAATCACGAGACTTCTCCTTGCCCCTGAGCCGGTACGTGAGGTCGTCGAACAACGAATAGACGACGGGAACAACGAATAGAGTCAAAACCGTTGAAGTGAGAAGCCCCCCTATCACGGCGGTCGCCATTGGGGCCTGCACCTCCGAACCATCGCCAATGCCCAAAGCCAACGGCAGCATGCCCAGGACCGCGGCCGAAGCCGTCATCATGATGGGCCGAAGCCGGGTGGGACCCGCCGTTGTCAGCGCCTCATCCCGCGCCATCCCGCGATGCCGCAGCGTGTTCGTATAGTCCACCAGCAGAATGCCGTTCTTGACGACTATTCCCACCAACATCAACACTCCAATGAACGCCGTCAGCCCAAACGCCCGTCCCGACAGGAAGAGCGCGAGGACGACGCCCGCCCCGGCAAGCGGGACTGAGAACAGTATGGTCAACGGATGGATGAACGACTCGAACTGCGAAGCCAGTAGCATATAAATCAGTGCAATCGCCAGGAACACCGCCACTCCCAGTCCGCCGAACTCCTCCGCGCGGCGTTTCTGATTGGTCCCCCAGTCCCAGTAGTAACCCGACGGCAGCTCGATGTCCCTGACGGCGGCCTGGACGTCCTTTTGGATTTCACCCGGCGACCTGCCCTGCGGCGCCCCGGTGACCGCGATAAAACGCTGGCGGTCAAGGCGCGTGATCTCGCTCGGCCCCAGCCCGTAGATCGGCTGCGCCACCTGGCTCAACAGAATCTTATTGGCCGAGCCGCCGGCAGGGCTGACTTTGACCATAATGTTCCGCATTTCAGTCACGGTCTTTCGTTGGCCCTCCGGAAGCTGCACCACGATGGGATACTGGAAACCCCGCTCCTGGAAATAACTGGCGATGGAGCCGTTGGTGGCTGTATTGATCGTATTCGCCACGTCCTGAAAGCTGATCCCCATCTGCTGGGCTTTCTGGCGGTCGACTTTCCACTGGATCTCCGGCATTGCCTCCTGCCAGTTGACATCCAGGTTCTCCAGTCCGGGTATGCCTCTCATCCGCTGCAGAAACTCTCTGGACAGGGCCGACAGCACGGTCAAATCGTCGCCGAAGATGTCGATTTCGATATTCTGGTCGCCGCCGCTCATTATCCTTGCTACGATGTCGTTCTGGCTTGGGCGCGCGTTTACACCTGGGATGGCGGCAAACTGCCGGCGCAAGCCTTTCATCACTTCCAGCGTGGACTCTTCCCGGTCCGGTTTGAGCTTCACGGTCAGCGAACCCTGATAGGGCCGCAACTGCCCGCCGCCGGGCCCTCGTCCTCCGCCGGACCCGGCCGTGGAAAAGACCGTCTGCACGTTCGGATTGCGCGACAATACGCCCTCGACTCGCCTTATGGCGTTGTCCGTCTCGGACAGAGCCGTGCCGATCGGCATCTTGACCCCGACCGAGAAGTCGCCGCTGTCGGTCATAGGCATGAGCTCCGAGCCGATGTACGGGACCAAAAGCAGGCTCCCCAGTGTAATCGACCCCGCCGCCGCCAACACAATCGGTCTGTGACAGAGCGCCCATTTCAAACGCCGGCGATAGCCGTTGTCCAGCGCGTTCAACCACACGCCGAATCTGTGGAACATCCGCGACGTGACCCCGCGCCTGTGCCCGTTCCCTATCCCTCCAGGTACCTTACCTGGAGGGTCCGAATGCGCTTCGCCTGATATCAGCCGCGTCGCCAGCATCGGCACGACCGTCGTCGCGTCCAGCAGTGAGACAGCAAGCGAGAAGATGACCACGAGCGCGAACTGCGTGAACATCTGCCCCGCCTGGCCCTTGATCAGCAGCAGAGGCAGGAAGACCACCATGACGGTCCACGTGGACGCCACCACCGCCGACAGTATCTCGCCGGTTGCGCTCACCGCCGCCTCCATAGACGACTTCTTGTCCCGCTCCATGTGCCGGAATATGTTCTCCAGCACGACGACCGCGTCATCGACGATCAGGCCCGTGGCAAGCGCCAGACCGCCAAGCGACATCGTGTTGATCGTGAACCCGCAGAGGTACAGCAGCGCAAATGTCGAGATGATCGAGGTAGGAATCGACAGCGCGACCACCAACGTGCTGCGGATGTTCCTGAGGAAGAACAGCAGTATCAGAATGGCCAGTATGCCGCCGATGATGGCCGAATCTCTCACGTTCCTGACCGACGCCTCTATGAACTGCGCCTGGTTGTACACCACACCGAACTTGAGATGCGGATACAGCTTCTTCACCGTTTCGAGCTTCTCGAACACCGCGTTGGCGGTCTCGACGGTGTTTGCCCCGCTCTGTTTGGTGATGGTAACTCCCGCGGCGGGTTTGGAGTTCAGCCGCGTGAACAGCCTCGTCTCCGTATGCGAATCCCGAACGGTGGCTACGTCCGCGAGCGAGACGATCTGGCCATCGAACGCCCCCAGCGGGATTGCGGCAATCTCGTCGGGACTCTTAAACCACCCGAGGCTGCGGATGACGTATTCGGTCTTGCCCTCTTTCCCTATTCCCGCGGGCAGGTTGAGGTTCTCCTCCATTATCCGTCGCATCACGTCGGAGAGTGACACGTGGTGCGCGTGCAGCTTGTAGGGATCGACATCGACGATGATTGCCCGCTGCTGTCCTCCGGTAACGGTCGCCGAGGCCACGCCGTTCGCCGAATCGAGTATCGGGGTCACTTGATTGTCCAGCAGCGTCCGCAGTCTCACGCGGTCGCTTATCCCGGATACGCCGAACACGAGGATGGGAAACTGGTTCGGGTCCGCCTTTACGACTATGGGGGTCTGGAGAGTCGGATCGGTCGGAAACTGACGCCTGGCGCGCTCCACGAGCTGAAGCACATCGACCGCGGCCCGGCCGATGTCCGCGCCCCAGCGAAACTGCACGCGCACGACGGAACTGCCCTCGACGCTGCTGGAGCTGACCTGGTACATATTCGGCGCGGATGAAACGGCCCTTTCGAGCGGACGGGTTACCTGCGCCTCGATCTCCTCCGGCGCGACGTTCGGCCACTGCGTGGTGATAATAACCGTCGGCAGTGTCACGTCCGGGAGAAGGTCCACAGGCAGCCTGAAAAAGCAAACCGCGCCGAGCAGCACGAGCGCGGCGATGCGCATTACGACGGCAACAGGCCGCGTGACGGCGAATCTCGCGATACTCATTTTGTCCACGCCCCACGCCGGCCCCCGTCCCGCTTGCCCGCCCCGGAGATAACCACTTGCCCGTCCCTGATCGGGAAGGAAGACAACGTGACTACCCTGTCCCCCGGCCTGATTCCGTCGATCACTGCCACGAAAGCGTCATCATCTGCCCCCGTGACGACCGGCGTTCGCCTGGCCTTCTGATCGGGACCGACAACCACGACCGTCGCGCCCTGCCGGTCCCGCTGTATGGCTTCCCGCGGAACCACAACACATTGCGGAAAGCGTTCGGTCTGAAAAGCTACCCGCGCGAACATGCCCGGCTTGAGAAGATTCCCCTCGTTCCCCACGACGACGCGCACCGTGAATTGCCGGCTGGCGGGGTCCGCCGCCGCGTTGATCTGCGCGATCGTGGCGTCAAAGACCCTGTCCGGAAGCGAGTCGAACCTGGCTTGTGCCGTCTGTCCGATGTGCAGTCTCGCGGACACCTCTTCGGGCGCCGCGACCGCTATCCAGACGTGCTTCACGAACTGGACCGACAGAATCGGCTGAGTAGGCGACGCGATTGCCCCCGGATCGGCGTAACGGCCCGTAACGTACCCGTCGAGCGGTGAGATCAGCACGGTGTCCCGCCTTCTCGACTGGGCGCTTCGCAAAGACGCCTGCACCGCCGCGACGCTCGCGTTCAGCGCTGAAATGCTCTGGCGGTACGCGGACTTCTGCGATATGTTGGCCCGCGCGCTGTCCAACGCGGCCCGGCTCTGGACGAGCCTGGCTCGCGCCGCCTCTACATCGGCCTTGCCTTTCGTCTTGACGCTCGCCAATCGTTCGTCCGAGGCTTCCTTCTGCGCCTTGGCGGACCTCAACCGGGCGCGCGCCGTCTCCAACGCTGACTCATACACCGTAACGCTCGTCTTGGCGTTATCGACGTCCTGAGCGGAGATGAACCCCCGCTTGTACAGGCTGTTGGCGCGGTCGAGCTTTGACCGCGCGTTGGCCAGGTTTGCCTCCGCGCTGTTCAACCCGGCCTTGGCGTCATCGATCCCGGACTGCGCCTCAGTCACGTCCGCCGAAACCCCGGCGACCTCCGCCTTGCTGCTCTCTCCCGCCTGTTTCAAATCCGCCTCGGCGCTGCCAACCGCCGCCTGCTGCTGGCGGATTTGTGAGCCGACGGCAACGTCCGTCGGATTCTGGTTCAATTGCGCCTGAGCCAGTCGATACCGCGCCTCCGCCACCGAGGCCATCTGGCGCTGCACCTCGGCCTCCACGTCGGAATCATCGATCCGCACGAGCGTCTGGCCTCTCCGAACCCGGTCGCCTTCCTGCACGCCAATGGAATCGATCCGCCCCGTGATCTTGGGCGCGATCTTCACATTCATAGGAGCTACGACCGAGCCCGGCGCCTCGAACGTCTTTACCAAATCCCTCACCTGTACGACCGCGATGGATGCGACAACAGGACCCTTCATCCGCGCCGTGCGCTGCTGCGCCTGGCCCGACACCTCGGCCTTCTTCTGCGCTATCCGCCAGGCGATCAACGACCCGAACACGATCACGGGGATCAGAACACCAAACCAACGTTTCATGGGGGAGAACCTCAAACCAGCTCAGCTATATACTTAATATATATTAACTATCCCTGAGAGGTCAAGGCGGGACAGCGATGGGACACTGTTCAATTCTGCGGGAACGCCATCCAGGCACTGGAGCGTGCGCCACTTGCCCCCCATTCGGGCCTGTCCTGAGCCCGTCGAAAGAGGAGGGTTGGGGTGGAGTCATTTCGTAGACTTGATATTCCGATCCTTCGGTAGCAGAGCGGCGGCGGCGCTGCCGAAGGGCACACAAGCGCGACGGCCACAAACGCGCGTGGAGGTCTAATCCTGCAGCATCACGCGCCTGCCGCCGAAGCCGGCCGCCCGAAACGGGAACGGACTGTGAGCGGGGAATCGAACCCCAGTGTCCAGGGATGGCATCTACTGCAAAACCGGGGACGCGAATGCAACCCCGGCTGCCACTGCGCATCCGGGAGGATTATGTCACAGCGCGTGTGAGGGTGTCAGGCAAGACAAATCGTTCATCCATCGTGCTTCGTCTCATTCCCGTTGAGCCAAAACATCACCAATACTCATCGGTGATCATGACTTTGCCCTCAGATGGTCAAGAGTGTCGCCAATCCTGCCAACGTCGCCGCTTGCAGAGATGAATGAGAAGTCATCCTTATGGCTGTAGAAATAGCGTACAGCTTTCTCCATTGTTTGACTATTTACCCCAGCGACCAATTGTAGTGGAACATACTCAATGCTCAGATAGCTATTGTCCTCGGTATAGATGCCCTTCAGCGCCAATTCCCTAGTCAAGGGAAACGTTACGATTGTGTCCTCGTGGCTGAAGAATGGTGACACATACTCAGGTGGAGGCGGCAATAGGGAGTGCAAACCAACTGGGTTGTCCGAACAGATAAAATCGCCAGCATCATCCTCTGCCACAAGCAAGGACCATGTTCTTTGCCCCAACAGGTCCAGAATGGTGCCTTGTGCCAACAGCATCGAGAAGAAATGATAGTTTTCTGCCTTTGCTGATTCAGGCTGCTCTTGCGCCAAGAACGCCTCACAGTCTTTGGAATCCCATCCAATATTCATGGACGGCAGCCACTTCATAATGAACTGCCAACTCTTGGATAACGCAACGGCTTCATCAAAAGGCTTGCCTGTCTCCGACTCCAACGCGCTGATGACACCTCTACGGTAGTAAGGCACGCGCGCCGCAGTTAGGGATACGAAATTGAGCAACACATCGAGCTGATCGGCGTTGACGTTTGTGTCTTCGCTGACCTTCTTGATAGTCTCCGCAGAACACTGGTCAAACTGGCCCAGAGCTTTTTTCTCGAACACATCTGGAGCAACGCCCAGGAAGGACACGGCATGCCAATCCCACTCGAATGCTCTTCCGCTTACGGCACTGGGCCCTATAAACTTATATAGTTGCTTGTCAAGAACGTAGAGTCTACCGGTCTTCTTGTCGCCAGTATCAGTGAATCCCGCTAGGTACGAACGTGGCAGATAGTGGTGCTTGTGCGCAATATTGTTCAGTGCGGCGTTCTTCCTCTCTCAACTATAAACCGTGAACTCTCAACTCATCCCTTTATCCCCGTCAACGTAATGCCCTGAATGAAGTACCTCTGCGTGAAGAAGAATACCAGAAGCACGGGCAGCATGACCATGGTCGAGGCGGCCATCATAAGGGACTGTTCGCCGCCGTGCTGGCCGGCGAAGAGGGCGAGCGCGTAGGCAAGAGGCATCTTTTCGGGGCTGCTGCTGTAGATGAGAGGACCCATGAAGTTGCCCCACGCGCCTATGAAGCTCATAATCACGAGCGCGGCGAGGGCGGGCTTGATCAGCGGGAGCATGATTCGCCAGTAGATGCCGAAGAGGCTGCAGCCGTCGATCTTGGCTGCGTCCTCCAGGTCGTTCGGGATCGTCATGAAGAACTGCCGCAGCAGGAATACCCCGAACGGGCCGGCGCAGAAGGCGGGAAACCACAGCGGGCGAAGCGTATCCACCCAACCGAGCCATCGGAAGATCAGGAAGACCGGCAGCATGGTAACCGCCCCGGGGATCATCATCGTCGCCAGCAGCACGTAGAACAGAGCGTCCCGACCCGGCCATTTGAGCCTCGCGAACGAGTACGCAACCAGGGACGACGAGAATATCGTCCCCAGGATCGACAATACGACAATCTGGACCGTATTCCATAACGGAACCAGGCCGTACACGTAGCCTTCCGGAAGGAATTTGAGCGCCCTGGGATAGTTCGCCCACACCGGAGAGACGAGCCGGACTTGCGTGAGATTGTCCTTCAGCGCCAGGTACACCCGGCCCTTTAACTCCGCGGGCTCTACTACGATCATCCTGCGGTTGCCGGCGTCGTCGTTCAGTTCCTTCAAGAGCGCGGCTTTGACCGGCCGGCCGTCGAGTTTGGACTCGAACAGCTTGCGCTCTTTGCCGTCGATTTTCACTTTCACCTGCTGGGTCGGGAACCAGATCGGCGGAATGCGGAATATCTCCACGTCTTCCTTGACCGACGTGCTGACAAGCCATACGAATGGGAAGATGAAGAAGACCGAGCCGGTCAGCAGAACCAGATGAACGATCGTCTGCCGGCGCATCTCGTGGCGCTGCTTCGCGTCCTGCCATTTGAGCTTGCCGGCATGCAGCGCGTAGTAGCTGATGAGCTGATAGAGCGCGGCCGCGCCGAAAGCAACGATGATCTTCGGCGTCCCGGTCAGCGGCGCCACTCGCCAGACCTCGACCGCCACGACCACCGCGATCAGAGCGGACGCGAACTTGGCAATCGTCGGCCTCTTGATCCCGTCCGAGATGCTGAAGAACCAGAACCCCAAAGCCGCATAGACGGAAATCGCGGCAAGTATCCATAGCACAGGCGCCATTTATTTCTTCTCCGACTCGTAATGCACCCAGCGGGGCGCAAGTTTGAGCTGAACGAGGGCCAAGGTCAGGATGATCGCGAAGATTATCCAGGCGAGCGCCGACGCGTAGCCCATCTTAAAGTACGTAAAGCCGTTGTTGAACAATAGCAGCACCGGCACCATCGTCGCTTCCACCGGTCCGCCCAGGGTCGTCAGGTAGACCTGGTCGAACATCTGCAGCGCGCCGATTGTGCCCATTATCAGGTTGAAAAACATGTACGGCGACAGCATCGGCAGAGTAACGTTGCGGAACTTCTGCAGCCAGTTTGCGCCGTCCAGGTCCGCCGCCTCATAAAGCTGCTGCGGAATCCCCTGCAGGCCGGCAAGCCAGAGTATCATTCCTCCGCCCGCGCCCCAGATCCCCCAAACGATCAGACCAGGCTTCGCCCAGGCCTCCGACGCGAACCATCCGGGCGGGGAAAGGCCGAACCAGGTGGTCAGGGTCGCTTTCCACAGACCGTTCAGAAGCCCATACTCCGGGTTCATAATCCACAGCCACAGGAACGCCGCCGCGACCGCCGGCACGATCGACGGCAGGTAGTACACCGTCCGATACCAGCTCATGCCCTTGACCTTCGTGTTCAACAGCATGGCGATGCCCAGACCGGTTACAATTCCCAGCGGAATGCCTATTGCGGAAAGGAACGCCACATTCACAAACGCCTTCGACAAATGCTTCCAGTCGTCGGTAAACCATTCGCGATAGTTCTGCAGGCCCACCCACCTCGCATCGTGAAGCACGTCGTAGTCGCAGAAGCTGAATATGATCGACGCAATGATCGGGCCGATGGTGAACACCAGGAATCCGATGATCCATGGCGAAGCGAACACGTAGCCGGCCAGCGCCTCACCGCGCATCAGCTTCCCAACCGGGCCCGACTGACGCGCCTTTGCATAAAGGATGATCACCATGCCCAGCAAGGCCAGCCCGAGAATGCCGTAGATGTACCCCATGTTGATGATCGGGTTCTTGCCCCGGTCGTAGATCTTGTCCAGTTCCTTCTGGACTTTATACGTCCCCTCATCGAGGGCCTGCTTCGCCGTCAACCCCTGATAGTGCCGGGTCGCCTTGTCGAACGCCAGAACGTGCTCATCCCAAAGCTGCTGCCCCACGAATGTTACGGGGCGGAACTTGGAGTACTCCATCATATCCAAAGCCACCCGCATACCGTGGCGGAACTTCTTCTGTGGCGGGGCGAATTGGGTGAAAAGCGCTTCGTTCACCCTGATGTTCGCGTGCATATCGGGGATGAACGGCCTGTCCTGCGCGTCATTGTAAGCCTTCTGCGCCTTGGCGCAGATAACGTTCGCCTCAACGCTGCACATCCACTTGATGTACTCCCACGAAAGATCGACGTGCTTCGCGCCGCGAGGGATCGCGTAGGAGAAGCCGCCCGACCACGTGATGAACTTCGGCTGTCCTTTGAAACGGCCCTTCTGCAGGTACCTGTCCCTCGGGACGGGCGCGGGCGCGATGCCCAAGTCCAGATCGGGATTGTAACGGGCGCAGCCAAAGATCGAGCCGTTCGTATCGATCTTCATCGCGACCTTGCCGGTCAGGAACGGGTCAAGCTCGTTTGGCTGGAAAGTCGACTGGAACTGGTTGATCTTCTCCACGCCTTTGAACGAGTCGTAGACCTTTACCATGTATTCCAGAGCGCCGACCGCGTGGGGATTATTGAGCGTGCAGCGGCGGCCGGTCGGGTCCATGAACTCGCTCTCAGGACCGCTGCCGTTCTGCCACGCGTACAGGTAAAGCCAGCAGTTCCCGTAGTTGGGAATATAGCCGATGCGCTCAAACGAGCCGTCCTTCGAGTACCTTGTCAGCTTCTTCGCGTAATCCAGAAGCTCGTCCCAGGTCTTCGGAGGGGTTGCCTCGCCCCTCGCGTCAACGAGACCGGCCTCCCGGAAAAGCTCCTTGTTGTAGAACAAAAGCCTTGTGTCGGTGCTGTTCGGGATGGCGAAGGTATTGCCGCCGTACTGCGCTTCCTTCCAGCACGCCTCGTAATAGTCCTTTTCGCGAATGGCGTAGCGATCGTTTCTCTTGAGATCGCGCTCCATGAGATCGTTCAACGGGCGGAACGTATCCCGCGAAGCCCAGTCGCCGATTGTGAAACGGTCCTGATTGACGATATTCGGCGGAACCTTGCCCACGATCGCCGTCATCAGCTTCTGAGGGCTCATCTGGCCCGCGCCGGTGGCAAGACGGCAAACTTTGACTCCCGGATGGCGGCGCTCGAACTCCTTGTCCATCGCCGTCTGTCCGGCCTGCAGATCCGGAAGGACGTAGGTCCATACCATCAGCCGGACGCCGCGCTGCTGCTTGCCGCATCCCGCAAGCCCAAAAACACAGACTATGACGCCTGCGAGAAATAGGAGGGAGAGCGCCGGGCGGAGGAGGTAGTTATTGGCTTTCTGCACTAGTTACCAAGCTCCTGTTGATGTGCTTGTTCATGCCACACTATTCTAGCCGAACGAAAGACGGATTTGCAAGGGTAAATGCAGGCGTGGTTGTTCGTTGTCGGTTGACGGACCTGTCCGACTCGTCCGACTCCTCCGACTCCCCCGCCCCACAAACGCCTGTTCGTAACTTCGTTGACACCACTCCGTCGCCGTGCTATAATTTCGACAAAATGTCCGCTTTCCGCGGCTCCTGGAGTATCAGATTGCCCGTCAGCGTCATGAATATCGGCTTCGGCAATTACGTCGTTAAGGAGAAGGTCGTCGCTGTTGTCAGCGCGGATTCGGCTCCGATGCGGCGAGCGATCCAGGAGGCGAGGAGGGTTGGCCAACTGGTGGACGCGACACAGGGACGCCGGACCAGAAGCGCCATCTTCACCGACGGCAGGCAGATCATCATTTCGGGCCTCAACCAGGAGACGCTGGCCAGGCGACTGGGGGACAGCCACGTTTCCGGGGAGCCGGGCGATGTCGATTAGTGACACCCACCGCCGGAGAAAGGGCCTGCTGATCGTGCTTTCCGGCCCCTCCGGCGTGGGAAAAGACGCCGTACTCGCCGAATTCCTTGCCACCTGTCCCGGCGTCGTAAGATGTGTGACCGCAACCACCCGCGCGCCGCGTCAAGGGGAAGAGCCGGGCAGGGACTATCACTTCCTCGATCTTGACGAGTTCCGCCGCATGGTGGAGGCCGGCGAACTCCTGGAGTACGCGAAGGTACATAACAACTATTACGGCACTCCCCGCAAATGGGTGGAGGACACCCTGGCGACCGGCACGGACGTGATTCTGAAAATCGACGTCCAGGGCGGGCTGGCGGTCAAGAAGCTGATGCCGCGGGCAATTGCGATATTCCTCGCGCCCCCGAGCGTGGAGGAGCTGGAGCGCAGGCTGCGGTCTCGATTGACCGATTCTGAACGGGACATAGAGAAACGGCTTTCGGACGCAAAAGGCGAGCTGGAACGTATTCCTGATTATGACTACCTGGTGGAAAACGACTCGCTGCAGGACGCGGTTGACCGGCTGCGGTGCATAATCCTGGCGGAGCGGAGCAAAATTGAGCGATGAACGGACTGACAAACCGCTCGACGGCAAGCGGATCATATTGGGCGTAACCGGCAGCATCGCCGCGTACAAGGCCGCCGAACTGGCGAGCAGGCTGACGCAGCTCGGCGCGACCGTGCACGCCATATTGACGAAGAACGCCTGCGAGTTCATCAGCCCGCTCACGTTCCGTTCGCTGACCGGCAATCCGCCTCTGACGGGCCTGTTCGATGAGCCGCGCGAGACGGGTATGGCGCACATTGACATTCCGACCGGCGCCGATCTGCTCCTCATCGCGCCCGCGACCGCGAACATAATCGGTAAGATGGCGAGCGGAATCGCCGACGACTGGCTCTCGACCGCGGCGATGGTGGTCCAATGCCCTGTCGTTATTGCGCCCGCCATGAACTGCAACATGTACACCAATCCTGTTGTGAAGCGCAACGTCGAGCGGCTGGAGGAGTTGGGATACACGTTCGTAGAGCCGGAGTCGGGTAGACTGGCGTGCGGGACCGAGGGAGTCGGCCGGCTTGCCGACCCGGAGGTCATAATCGCGGAAGTCGTCTCCAAACTGCGCAAACGGGACCTGGCTGGGATGAGACTCCTGGTGACGGCCGGTCCGACGCGCGAGCGGATAGACGCCGTGCGTTTTATCTCCAACGACTCGTCGGGCAAGATGGGCTACGCTCTCGCCCGGGCCGCGGCCGCGCGAGGCGCCGCCGTAACCCTGGTCAGCGGCCCAACTCACATGTCCGCGCCGGCGAACGTGGATATTGTCCCTGTCGAGTCGGCGAAAGAGATGCGCGACGCTGTGATCGACCGATTTGGCGACATCGACGTGGTCATATCGGCCGCCGCCGTGGCCGACTACACGCCGTCGAATCCCGCCGCGGGCAAGATCAAGAAGACCGACGCGCCGCGGACGCTGCAGCTCGAACCGACGGAAGATATACTCAAGACTCTGGGCGAACGCAAGACAAAGCAAATCCTGGTAGGATTTGCCGCCGAAACCGAGAACCTTATAGAGAACGCAACGCAAAAGATCAAAGAGAAAAACCTCGACCTCATCGTCGCGAATGAGGTCGCGCAGGAAGAGAGAGTCTTCGGCAGCGACAGCAATACGGTCACACTGATCACCGCCGCAGGGGCCGCGAGGGAACTGCCGCGGATGACCAAGCTGGAGGTCGCCGACAACATACTGGATTTCGTCAGAGATAATCATTGGAGGGCCGGAATTTGAAGAGTCAACACTACTGTTTCACATCTGAATCCGTTACGGAAGGGCATCCGGATAAAATAGCCGACCAAATTTCCGATGCGGTGCTTGACGCTATTCTCGAAAACGACCCGGCGGGCCGGGTCGCCTGCGAGACGCTGTTGACCACCGGCCTCGTCGTGGTGGCCGGAGAGATAACGACCAGGGCCTATGTGGATATCCCTGAGATCGTCCGGCGGACCCTCGAAGGCATAGGCTACACGCGGGCCAAGTACGGGTTCGATTTTCAAACCTGCGGAGTGCTTACGTCCATCCAGTCGCAGTCGCCGGACATCGCAATGGGCGTCGATACCGGGGGCGCGGGCGATCAGGGCATGATGTTCGGGTTCGCTTGTGACGAGACGCCTGAGATGATGCCCCTGCCCATAATGCTCGCGCACAAGCTCGTGCGCCAGCTTGCGGCGGTCCGCAAGAACTGCGACATCACGTATCTCCGCCCTGACGGCAAATCGCAGGTTACCGTAGAGTACGAGGGCTACAAGCCGGTCCGCATTGACAAAGTAGTTGTCTCCGCGCAGCACCAGCCCAACATTCCCCAATCGACCATCAAAGCCGACATTATGGAGCACGTCGTCAAGCCCGTGCTTCCGACCTCCATGCTGGACAAGGACACGAAGTACTTCGTGAATCCCACAGGCAGCTTTGCCGTCGGCGGTCCGCAGGCCGACACCGGGCTCACGGGACGTAAGATCATCGTGGATACCTACGGCGGCATGGCCAGGCACGGCGGTGGGTGCTTCTCCGGCAAGGACCCGACGAAAGTGGACCGCTCCGCCGCGTATATGATGCGCTATATCGCAAAGAACATCGTCGCCGCGGGAATCGCCGAGAGGTGCGAACTGCAGATAGCCTACGCGATCGGCGAGCGAAATCCTATGGGCGTAGCTGTTGACACGTTCGGCACGGGCAAGATTCCCGAAGAGAAGATCGTCGACCTCGTCCTCAAGTACTTCGATTTGACGCCTCATGGAATAATCGCCAAACTGCAGCTTCAACAGCCGATTTACCGCCAGACTGCCGCGTACGGCCATTTCGGCCGCACCGATCTGGACGTTCCGTGGGAAGACACGGACATGGCGAGCACTCTCAAGAAGGAAGCGGGATCGTAGTTGTATGTGCGAGTGGTTGTGGACGCCGGCGCCGCGTCGATGTTCGACGCGTACACCTACAATGTCCCCGAGTCTCTCGCTCAATCCGTAACGCCCGGCGCTTGCGTGCTGGCGCCCCTCGGTCCGCGGGAGGTCATCGGCTACGTTGTGGGGTTTGAAACCGCCGCCCCAGCAGTAAAGATCAAGGATATCATAAGCGTCGTGGACAGCCCGGTGCGGTTGGAGCCGGACCTGTTCCGACTTGCCCAGTGGCTGTCAGCGCGCTATCTATCTCCCCTGCCTCGCTGTCTTCGGGCGGTCCTTCCCAGAACCCTCAGCTCCAGTATGCGCACGGTCGTACGACTAACCGGAAACACAGCCGAGGTCCCGCTGCCGCCTGCCGAACGCCAGGCCCTTGACGCGCTCGTCGAAGCCGGCGGGGAACTGACCACTCAGAGTCTGAAGGTCCGGCTGCGCATGCCGTCCGTCAGCCGCGTGATCTCAGGACTTCACAAGAAAGGGCTGGTCGAACAGGTCACCGTTCCGACTATCGGCCAGGCGAAGCCGCGCATCGTTCGCGCGGCGCAGATAGCGCTTGCGCCGGAGGATGCCGAAACCGCGGCCGCCGCAATGGAAAAGCGCGCGCCCAAACGCGCCGCGGTCCTGCGTTTCCTTCTGCCGCAATCCGGGCCGATTGCCGTGTCCGACGTCGCTGAGGCGTGCGGAACAACAAGCGCCGTGGTCGCCGCTTTGGCCCAACAGGGATTGGTTGCGATATCCGACCTGGAGGTCAAGCGCGCCCCGGCTTTTACCAAAATTGCGCGGCAGGAGATCAGACTGACCGCGCGGCAGGAAACGGCCGTCCGGGCCGTCTGCGAAGCCATTGACCGCCGCGAGAGCACGACGAGCCTGCTCTTCGGCGTGACCGCGAGCGGCAAGACCGAGGTCTATCTTCGCGCTCTTGCCCACGCCGTGAACAAAGGCATGGGCGCGATCGTCCTCCTGCCGGAGATTTCCCTTACGACGCAGGTTGTCGATATCTTTAAGTCCCGGTTTGGCGACACGGTCGCCGTCGCGCACAGCTATCTCTCCACCGGCGAGAGGTACGACGAGTGGCGCAGGATCAGCTCCGGCGAGGCGCAAATCGTGGTCGGAGCCAGGTCGGCAATATTCTCTCCGGTGCGCAACCTCGGCCTCGTGATAATCGACGAGGAACACGAGGCCACTTACAAGCAGGATGTCGAGCCGCGGTACAATGCCCGGGACGCGGCGATTCAGCGGGCCAGGGCGAGCAATGCGGCCGTCGTGCTGGGAAGCGCGACACCGTCGATCGAGTCGTACTATCGCGCGCTCAAAGGAGATTACACTCTGCTGGAGCTCCCTGAGCGCGCCCTAAGCCAGCCCCTCCCCTCCGTGCGGCTCGTTGACCTGCGAGAAGAGTACACCAAAGGCTTGCATTCCATATTCAGCGATCCGCTGATGGAGGCCATGCGCAGGCGTCTCGCCGCGGGAGAGCAGATCATACTCTTTCAGAACAGGCGCGCCTATGCGTCGTTCCTGCTCTGCAGAGACTGCGGGCACGTCATGCAATGCCCGAACTGCGCGGTTGCGCTCAAATACCACCGTCTGAGCAAACGGGTCCGGTGCCACCATTGCGATTTCGGCCAGGCCGCCCCGGACCTCTGCCCGAAGTGTAACAGCCGGAGGTTCGGCGGCTTCGGTGTAGGGACTGAACGGGTGGAGGACGAGACCCGCCGCTGCTTCCCCGACGTCTCGGTCCTGCGAATGGATAGGGACACAACGTCGGCGCGCGGCTCTCACGCGGCAATTCTCAACGCATTCCGGAGGAGGGAAGCGCAGGTCTTGATCGGAACGCAGATGGTCGCAAAAGGCCTCGACTTCGCCGGAGTGACACTGGTCGGAGTGATCAGTGCGGACACTTCCGTCAACCTCCCGGATTTCCGCGCCGCCGAAAGGACCTTCCAACTGCTGTCCCAGGTCGGGGGCCGCGCGGGCCGGGGATCGGAGCCGGGCGAGGTCATCATCCAGACGTTTCTGCCTGAGCACCACGCCGTGCAGTGCGCCCTCCGGCACGACTATGTGGGCTTTTACAAGCAGGAGATAGCGAGCCGCGAAGAACTGAACTACCCGCCGTTCTCGAACCTCATCAGCCTGGTCGCCAGTGACATCGAGTCCCGAGTGGCGCATGCGGCGATGACCGATCTGGCGGCCCTCCTCCGGCAACAGATCGACGCGGGAAGACTCGATATAGAGATGTTGGGGCCCGCGCAGTGCGTGATAGGACGCCTTCGCGGTCAGTATCGCTGGCAGATCGTGCTCAAAGCGACGGACCAGAGCCAGGCGCTCGCCCTGCTGAAAGAGTTTGTGATAGGCCGCCACACGTGGAAGGGTATAAGCGTAGATGTAGACCCAGCCTGGATGCTATAATCGTTTGACCGTAAAACCACGCAACCCCCTCTCCCTATGAGGTAGAGGGCGGGGTGAGGGTGGAAGTCTGCGAACCGAATCGACCCCGATCCTTCGGTAGCACAGCGGCAGCAACGCTGCCGAAGGAGGCAACTAAGGACAAAACATGCCGTCTGATGAGATAGTTCTCTACGGTGACGCAATACTCACCACGACAACCAAACACGTAGATCCCTCCGAACCCGGCTTGAAGGAACTCGTCGATCACATGATCGAGGTGATGCGCCAGGCGCCAGGCGTCGGCCTCGCCGCCAACCAGATAGGCGTGGACAAACATATCTTCGTCTATGATGTGGGAGAAGGACCGGCGGCGCTTCTCAACCCGAAGATAATCAAGCGAAGAGGCAGCCAGACCGGGACCGAAGGCTGCCTAAGCGTTCCCGGCCTGCAGGGAGAGGTGCGCCGCGCCAGTTCGGTCGTCGCGGAGGGACTGGACATCGACGGCAACAAGGTGCGGATACAGGCCGAAGGGCTGCTGGCGCGGGTCTTTCAGCATGAGATAGACCACCTTAACGGACATCTCTTCATCGACCGAGCCGATCCCGACACGCTTTCCTGGGTGGAGGAGCAAAAGGGCGGGGAACAGGAGATTTGAATGCGCGTAGTGTTCATGGGCACAAGCGCTTTCGCCGTGCCCGTGCTGTCGGAGCTACGGGAATACGCGGACGTCATCGCCATAGTCACGCAGCCTGACAGGCCGAGCGGGCGAGGCCGGCACGTCTCGGAATCCCCCGTGAAGCAGGCCGCAAAGCCGTTCGACTCGCCAATCCTCCAGCCCGAGCGCGTCAGAGAACAGAGCTTCGTTGACCGCATGAGCGAACTAGGTCCGCTCGACGCGATCGTAGTGGCCGCATTCGGGCAGATAATCCCCAAATCCATACTCGATATCCCGCGTCTCGGCTGCGTTAACGTCCACGGTTCGCTCCTCCCGAAGTACCGCGGCGCCGCCCCGATCCAGCACGCGGTGATGAACGGCGAGACGCGCACCGGCGTAACCACCATGCTCATGGACCCCGGCCTCGACACCGGGCCGATCCTCCTTCAGGAAGAAACCGGAATAGGTCCCGACGAGACCGCCGGCGACCTCGAAGCGCGCCTGGCCGAAATCGGCGCCCGTCTGCTGATACGAACGCTGGAGGGTCTCGACCGCGGCGACCTGAAGCCGACCCCGCAGGACGACTCGCAGGCTACCCTGGCCCGGTCCTTCAAAAGAGAGGACGCGGCGATCGACTGGAACCTGCCCGCCGAACGCATAGTCAACACCATCAGAGCGTTCACG
The DNA here is from genome assembly GCA_030649165.1 of Armatimonadota bacterium. Classification (GTDB taxonomy): domain Bacteria; phylum Armatimonadota; class UBA5829; order UBA5829; family JAUSEB01; genus JAUSGG01. The sequence goes on along the minus strand of JAUSGG010000217.1, from coordinate 13,767 downwards.
CCGCGACCGGGGGCCTACGCTTTACTCGACGGCGCGATCCTCAAGATTTGGCGGGCGCGTGTCGCCGTCGCGGGCGAAGGATCTCCCGGATCGATCCTGACCACAGACGCAAACGGCATAACGCTCGCCGGCGGAACGGGGGCCGTTCTCATAACGGAAGTCCAGCCCGAAAACCGCAAGCGCATGTCAGCCGCTGAATTCGCAAGAGGCCTCCACCTCAAACCCAACGCGCGCTTCGGAGCTTGACGCGAACAGACTCCGTTCGTCCGACCAGTCAGACCCGTCAGCCCCCCGCTCTCCCGACTCCCTCCACTCCCTCCGACTCCTTCGACTCCTTCGACTCCTTCGACTCCTCCTCAGCGGTTGATTTGTCCCCCTTGATACGCTATACTGCAAATGGCTACCTGATAAGCGCGAATGCGGCCAAGGTCAAGGCCGCGGGCGGGTGAGAGACCGCCGACGAAAAGATAGTCCCCGACCATCATCTATACTTCGTACAAACCGGCGCTGGGAGATGGAACTGCTATGGGCCCGATCGATGACCTGTACGATCGCGGTGTTGCGCATAAGAACGACGGCAACTACGACGATGCAGTAATCGACTTCCGGGAAATCCTCAACCTCGATCCATCTCACGCCGCCGCCCATCGACAGTTGGGACTGGTCTACGGCTTCATGGGCCTGTTTGACGAATCTATCGAAGAGCTTCAGACCGCGGTCGAGCTCGACAGCGACGATACAAACGCAAGAAACGACCTTGCTTTGACCTATGCCATGCTGGGTATGGTCGAGGAGGCGAAGTCACACTTTCTCGCCGTGCTGACGGCTGACCCGGAAAACCAGGTCGCAAAGAAGAACCTGACGTATTTCTGAGCTGAAGCACAGCTTATTTCCAAGCAGCCCGCGCCGCAAACAGACGAGCGCAATCCCCTCTCCCTTGAGGGAGAGGGCCAGGGTGAGGGTGAAACCTTTGGTGTTTCTATCCTGCTGGAACGCCATAATAGCAGCTAACTGTCGGACCTCGGCAAAGCCAGTTCCCAAGGGGGGGCCGGCATCGCCGGTTGGTTAGGTTGCCCCATCCGCCATACGTGGTATAAGGTCAGCAAACCGCATACCAACCAGGAGAATGAGCTTTGAGTCTCCGATCGACAACCAAGGGCCGGCTCGTTCGGGTAATCGTCCAGCCGGACAACATAGAGATACACGTGCCGTCAGGCTCCACAGTGGCGGAAGCGGCCCTCATCGCCGGGACGGCGGTGGAGACGCCGTGCGGCGGCATGGGCATTTGCGGCAAGTGCAAAGTCATCGTTACCGAAGGCGTGTCCGCCCCTGACGCAAGCGAGAAACGCCTCCTCGATCCGGCTGAACTGGCTGAGGGCGTCCGCCTCGCCTGCCGGTCCCGTATTCAGGCGGATACCGTGATAACAGTGCCCGAAACCAGCCGCTCGGTCGTTCAGAAGATACTCTGCAGCGGCATTTCGCGCCAGGTGACCCCCCAGAGCAACATCCAGAAACTGTACGCGGCCGCGCCCGAACCGACGCTCCAGGACGAGCGCGCCGAGTTTGAGCGCATAGCCGAAACCCTTGGTCTGCGCCCCGCCGAACTCCAAATGGACCTGGAAACCGCGAGAAGACTCTCCGCGCGCGTCCGCGAGGCGGGGTACAAAGTGACTGCCGTGGTCGCCGGATCGGAACTGCTGTCCCTCGAAGCCGGAGACACCACCTCCAGCAAGTACGGCGTGGCGTTCGATCTCGGCAGCACGACGGTCGTCGGATACCTGATCGATCTGAACACCGGACACGAGGCCGGCGTCGCGTCCACCACAAATCCACAGATGGCGTACGGCGACGATCTGATCTCGCGCATCAACTTCGCCTCCACGGAACCCCACGGTCTGGAGTATCTGACCCGAGCGGCGATCGACGCGCTGAACAGGATCATAAGACAGCTCGTAACCGCCGCCGACATCAGCCCGCACAGCATCTATGAGGCAACAGTCGTCGGAAACAGTTGTATGACCCACATCCTCCTCGGCATCGACCCCGCGAGTCTCGGCCAATCGCCTTACGTTCCAACCGTGTGCAGACAGATGACCGCCCGCGCCGGCGAAATCGGCGTCAAGATCAACCCGCGCGGCCTCATCCAGGTCCTGCCCAACGTAGCCGGATTTGTCGGCTCCGATCTGGTTGGAGTCCTTCTCGCGAGCATGTGGGAGGATGATGGCCGCACGCGCCTCGCGGTCGATATCGGCACGAATGGAGAAATGGCTCTGCGGCACAACGGCAGAACGCTGGCCTGCTCCGCGGCCGCCGGGCCGGCGTTTGAAGGAGCCAGAATAAGCTGCGGGATACGCGGCGGCCCAGGCGCAATCGACAGCGTTCGGATTACCGACGAGGTCACGATCTCCACCATCAACAATCGGAAGCCCCGCGGCATCTGCGGATCGGGACTCGTGGACGCGGTGGCCGAGATGCTCAACGCGGGGATAGTGGACGAAATGGGCCGGCTTCTCTATCCTGACGAGGTGACGGAGCTTTCCCCGTCCGTTCGTCAGCATCTGATCATGGGCGAAAAAGGCCCCGAGTTTGTCCTGGCCGACGCCAATCGTTCCGCGACGGGCAAAGCGCTCACTCTCAAACAGAGAGACATCCGCCAGCTTCAACTGGCCAAGGGCAGCATCCACGCAGCCATTCGCACGCTGGTAAAAGTGGCGGGCGCGGACGTTTCCGGCATCTCGGAACTGCTCCTCGCCGGCGCATTCGGCAGCTACATACGCAAGGAGAGCGCCGTCCGCATCGGCCTCGTGCCCGACATCCCCGTGGAGAGAATAACCTCCCTCGGCAACGCAGCCGGGACCGGGGCAAAACTGGCTCTCCTGTCCGTCAAAGAACGCGAACTGGCCTCCCATCTGGCCGAGACCACGGAGCATGTCGAACTCGCCAACCACCCGGACTACCAGAACGAGTTCATGGACATGATGTTGTTCCCGGCAGTGATTAGTGAACGGTGAGCGGAGCAGTGACCGGTGAACAGTGAACTGTGAACGGAAAGCCCCGATCGGGCGCATTCGCAATCGCCCCCGAATCCCCACCTCCCACTCTCTCCACTCCCTCCGTTGGGCGGGCGCATTGACTGCCCCCGTCGCCAGGGGTATAATTCTTTCTGAAACCAGCCTGGCGGATAAATGCGTATAATGTACTGGTCTAGTCCGAGAGGTTACCAATATGAATACAACCAAGACTGTTGCCCTGATGGCCGCGCTGACCGCCCTTATCGTCCTGGTCGGAAACGTCGCAGGCGGCCGCGTGGGTATGATGTACGCGTTCGTCATTGCTGTTGTGATGAACTTCGGGTCGTACTGGTTCAGCGATAAGATCGTGCTGAGCATGTACGGCGCCAAGCCGATCGGCGAGGCCGACGCGCCGGAGCTGTACCGGACGGTGAACCGCCTCACGCGAGAGGCGGGCATCCCGATGCCCAAACTGTATTCGATACCGACCGACACGCCCAACGCTTTCGCAACGGGGCGAAACCCGAGCCACGCGGCGGTAGCGGTCACAGAGGGAATATTGCGGAGCCTTAAGCCGGACGAACTCGAGGGCGTCATCGCGCACGAGCTTTCGCACGTCAAGAACCGCGACATTCTGATCGGAACTATTGCCGCGACCATGGCCGGGGTCATCATGATGGTGGCGAGTATGGCGCGATGGGCGGCAATGTTCGGAGGGATGCGCTCGGACGACGACGACCGAGGGGGACTGCCGGGTATTATCGGCCTTCTGTTCGCGATGATCGTCGCGCCGATCGCCGCTTTGGGGATTCAGATGTGGATATCCCGCACTCGGGAATACGAGGCCGACCACTCCGGCGCGCTGATAAGCGGACGCCCGTTGAGCCTCGCCAACGCCCTCATCAAACTGGAGAACGACGCCACGGCGGTCCCAATGCAGGCCAGTCAGGCCACGGCCCACATGTTCATAGTGAACCCGCTGACGGCGCAGTCGTTCGCCGGATTGTTCCGAACCCACCCGCCGACCGCCGAGCGCGTCGCCAAGCTCAGAGCGTTTGCGGAGAGCCGTGGAGTGACGACAGGGTATTGAGCGCTGAGCGCTGAGCGCTGAGCGCTGAGTGATGAGTGGGGGTGCTGAGTTTGGACTGTCCGGGCTTGTGGGACGTCCGCCCGGCAAGCACAGCATTTTCTATCGTGCGGGAACGGCATAATACCGCTAACTATCGGATATAGGTAAAGCTAGTTCCCGCAAGGCGTGTAAACCCTCAGGCGCGATGTCCGGATCTATCCGTGTCCATCTGTGTTCTGTGGTTAAATGACAGCTTACTCTCTCAACCGACCAACGATCGTCTCCAACGCCACGAGCGCTTCGTCGATGTCCTCCTTCGTTGTCCCCCGCCCTACCGTCAGGCGCAGCGAGCCCCGCGCCAGCTCCGGAGAGAGTTGCAGCGCCGTGAGCACGTGGGATGCGTGCGTCGAGCCCGCGGTGCACGCCGAGCCGCTGGATGCCGCTATCCCCTCCAAGTCCAGATTGAGCAGGAGTATTTCGCCTTCCACCCCGGCAAAACTGATATTGGCGTTTCCCGGAGCGCGGAGCTGCCTGTGGCCGTTTACGTGAGCGTCGGGAAAACGCGAAAGGATGCTGTCTATAAGGTAGTCTCGCAGCGCCGCAAGTCTCGGCGGAGTTGTTTCTATCTGCGAGAGCGCCAGCTCCGCCGCGGCGCCCAGACCGACGATCCCGGCCACGTTCTCCGTGCCGGGCCGCCGCTCCCGCTCCTGTCCTCCTCCGAACTGAAGTGGCTCTATCCGGACGCCGCTCCTGACGTAGAGAAAGCCGGCCCCCTTCGGCCCGTATATCTTGTGCGCCGACGCCGAAAGAAGGTCTACGTTCAGACGGTCCACGTCCACCCGCAGGACGCCGAACGATTGCACCGCATCAGTGTGAAACAGAACGCCTCTTTCACTCGCGCTGCGCCCGATGATCGAAATCGGGTGTATGACTCCGATCTCGTTGTTAACGTGCATTATCGACACGAGAATCGTGCGATCTGTAATTGCGGAGGCCACATCCGAGGGATCGAACAGGCCCTCGCTGTCCACAGGCAGATACGTAACCCGGAATCCTTCCTCCTCAAGTCTTTTGCACGATTCCAGCACGGCGTGATGCTCGGTGGCGCAGGTGACGATATGGTCTCCCCTGTCCCTGTTCGCCCTGGCGGCGCCAAGGACTGCCAGGTTGTCCGCTTCAGTGCCGCCGCTGGTAAAGTGGATTTCCGCCGCCGAAGCTCCGACAGAGGACGCGATGGTGTCTCGCGCCTCGTCAACCGCCGCCCTGGCGTCTCTGCCGAAAGAGTGAATGCTCGAAGCGTTCCCAAACTTCTCGGTCAGATATGGCGTCATAGCCGCGAACACGGCGGGCTCGACCGGAGTTGTGGCCGAATGGTCAAGGTAGATTGTTTTCCTCATAGCTCAATTGTACATAGAGCTTGTCGGGTGTCAAATGGGGTTGTTGGTTGCGATGTCGTATCCGTCCTATTCGTCTGATCCGTCCAACTCCGACTCAACGCCTCGCGGAACCATTATGCCTGCGACGCACATGAGTTGTATAATAGAGTGGATTTTGATGCGAACCCTTAGAACCCTGGAACCCTAAGAACCTATGAACCTAAGAACCTACAAACCTATTATCGCAATTCTCGTCACGCTGGCGACGGCGAGTTCGGCGCGCGCGCAGATGGCGCCCTCCTCAGACCTTGTCAAGATCACCGCGGCGCTTTCGGTCGATAAGCTGGCAGCCGGCTCCAAGTTCAAAGCCGCGGTAGTCGCTGAGGTTAGACCGGGACTACACGTAAACGCCCCCAGTTCCGACACGGCCGTTATTCCCCCTGTTCTAAGCATCAGCGCGGGACCCGGTGTGAAGCTCGGTCGCCCCGAATTCCCGCCGCCGGTCAAGAAGAAGTTCGCCTTTACCGAGACGCCAATTCCCGTGTACGAAGGCAGGTTCAAGATCATCGTTCCGGGCGAGGTGGCGAAGAACGCAAAGGTGGGACCGCGGACTCTGAGAGTATCGCTTACGTATCAAGCCTGCGACGATAACGCCTGCTACCCGCCGGGAGAGGCCGCGACCAGGATATCCACTCGCGTAGCCCCCGCGGGCACGGCCAAACCGGCCAACGGCGCGGTCTTCTGCGAAGTCGAGCCCGAGCCGGGCGTCGAGGCGCAGGGAATGGCCGGCAAGCTGCTGGGCGCTCTGAAGAGGAGCAACCCCCTGATCGCCGCTCTGATCAGTTTCCTGCTCGGACTGACGTTGTGCCTGACGCCGTGCGTATACCCGATGATCCCGGTAACCATCGGCTTCTTCGCAGGACAATCGGAAGGCCGAAAAGAGAAGCTTTTCACTCTGGCGCTGCTGTACGTAATCGGAATGGCGATAACGTACTCGGCGCTCGGAGTCCTTGCCGCGTCATTCGGGACTATTGTAGGCGCCGCGTTTCAGAATCCTTACGTCGTCGGTCTCGTCGCAGCCGTCTTTGTGGCACTGGCGCTGGGGATGTTCGGTATGTACGACATTCAGCCGCCGGCTTTCATTATGAACCGTACCGGCGCCAAAAGCGGAGCGTTCGGCGCGTTGCTGATGGGACTGATGCTCGGTGTAGTCGCGTCCCCGTGCATCGGACCTGCCGTGGTCGGGGTGGCCGTATGGGTGACCCAATTGGGGAACGCCGTGCTTGGTTTCTGGATATTCTTCAGTCTGGCGCTCGGCCTTGGGCTGCCGTTCCTGATCCTGGCGATGTTCTCCGGAGCGATCAGCCGTCTGCCACAGGCGGGAATGTGGATGGTGAGCGTCAAGAAGCTATCCGGCCTGGTTCTGCTCGGCGCGGCTGCCTATTTCATCCAATTCCTGCTCCCGTTGCAGGCTCAGCGGTTTGTTCTGCCCGTGTTCCTGTTGGTGGTCGCGGTATACCTCACGGCGTTCAAGTCGTCTCTTGCCGTGGGCCGCGCCTCGGTGTTTGCCCGCCCCGTTCTTGGAATAGCAGTCGGGCTCGCGGCGCTGTGGTTCCTCGCTCCGCACGCGCCGCGGCAGCATGTAGGGTGGACGGCATATACTCCTCAGTCCCTCGAAAAGGCCGCCGCGGACGGCAGGCCGGTCATCATCGATTTCACCGCAAAGTGGTGCGGCGCGTGCAAGGAACTGGACGATAAGACGTTTACCGATCCGACGGTTGTTCAGCAAAGCTGTCTATTCGCGCGTCTCCGCGCCGATCTGACCAGGAGATCGCCGGAAACCGACGCGCTGGTCAAGCGCTTCGATGTGAGAGGTTTGCCGACGGTCATTTTCATCGACTCCGCTGGGCAAGAGGTCCGGGCCAGAAGGGTCGTCGGATTTGTCCCACCTAAGGAATTCCTGGACCGTATGTCCGCGGTACATTAGAGATTGAACTTTTATCACGAAGACACGAAACGGCGAAAGCACGAAATCAGACACCCCATTTCGTATTTTCGTATTTTCGTACTTTCGTGATTAGACTGTCCGCTGGAGGTCGTCGTGGCTCTTGAGATCATTGCCCACCGAGGGGCTTCGCACGTCGCGCCGGAGAACACGCTCGCATCGATCGACCTCGCCTGGCGGATGGGCGCGGATGCGGTCGAAATCGACGTCCATCTGACAAAGGACGCCCGTCTGGTCGTGATGCACGACGACGACACTCCGCGAACCACCGGCGCGGCCGGCCTCATCTCCGATCAGACCCTTTCCGAAATCCGCGCTCACGACGCAGGCTCGTGGAAAGGCGCTGAATGGGCCGGACAAAAGGTCCCGACGCTCGAAGAGGCGCTCGACACGATCCCCGACGGCAAGAGGATGTTCATCGAGCTCAAGGGCGGCCCCGAGATTGTCTCTGAACTCGACAGGGTGGTGCGAGCATCCGACAAGCGGCTCGATCAAATCGCCATAATAAGCTTCTCGCCGCGGGCCGTGACGGAGGCCAAACGTTTCCTTCCGGAGTGCAGCGCCTGTTTTCTTTCAGGCTCTGGCGGAAACGGGACTCCGACAATTCGAGACTTGATCGAAGAAGCCCGGCGCGCGGGACTTGACGGACTGGACTTGGAAGCAAACGAGAGCATTGACGCGGATTTCGCGCGGGAGGTCAAAGCCGCCGGCCTGCGGCTGTACGTCTGGACTATCGACTCGCTGGAGGAGGCAAAACATTTCGCCGAACTCGGAGTTGACGGCATTACCACCAACCGCCCCGACGTCTTGCTCCAAACCCTTAGAACCTTAGAACCTTAGAACCTTGGAACCCTGGAACCCTATAACCCTATCTTCCCTTCCTCAGCAAATAGCAGAAGAAAGGCGCGCCCAGGAGCGAGGTTATTACCCCGACCGGCAGCTCGCCGCCGCGCACGACATTGCGGGCGACGGCGTCCGCGGCGACCAGCAGTATTGCCCCCAGAAGGGCGGCTGACGGCATCAGAACCCGATGGTCCGGGCCAAACAAGCGCCTGGCCATGTGCGGGGCTATCAATCCCACGAATCCGATAATCCCACTCACGGAAACCGCGGCGGCCGTGGCGAGCGAAGTCACGGTGATTATAATAGTCTTCAGGCTCTCCGTGCGCACGCCCAGGTGGTGGGCCGTTTCCTCACCAAGCGCGAATATGTTGAGGTCGCGCGCGAAGGCGTAAAGCGTTACGAGGGCGATTGCCCCAACCGGCAGCGCGAGCTTCACGTAACCCCACGGGTCAGGCGCCTGAAAACTGCCCAGCAGCCAGTAGATGATCACGCTCAGGTCCTGTCCAGCGAGCGTTATTATGAATGTGAGGAGCGCCCACAGGAAGCTTCCTACCACGACCCCGGCCAGGAGAAACGAGTGCATCGCCAGCCGCCCGCGGTAGCGCGCGAGTGAATAAACGAGCGCCATCGCGCCGATTGCCGCCGCGAACGCCATGAGGGGCACACCGTACCCGTGCGCCAGCCGCCCGAGGCCCAGAACGACCGCGGCCGACGCCCCCAGCGCCGCGCCCGAAGAAACGCCGACGGTGTACGGATCGGCGAGCGGGTTCAGGAGCAGTCCCTGGAGCGCGACACCCGCGACCGCGAGAAGCATACCCACGAGCGCGGCCAGAACCACTCGCGGCAGGCGCATATCCCAAAGTATCGCGTCCGTTGAATCGAGGATCGGATAAGCTCCGGGCGAAGCAAGATGCAGCTTGACCGCCGCTGAATGCAGCGTCAAGCTCAACGGAATGTTTGCCTGACCCACGCTCAGGCTTATCAGGCTAACCAGAAGTAGCAGCGCCGTGAGCAACAGCACGGCCGCCGCAAGCCGCGGCAGTACGGGCGGCAGTCTGAGCTGATTATCACGTCCGGGGTTGACCATTGTGCGCACGAGGCTATTATATAGTAACGGTAGGGCTTTTGCGACATGTGGAGCGGATTGATCCCATCAGTCCGATCAGTCTGATATGACAACAACTCGCAGAACGGTGTTAATCGCCGTGAGAAAAGAATACAGACGTTACGCGCTCAGGATGTGCTGGTCGTTTGAGCGGCGCGGACTGAACACGAAGCTGGTCACCGACGTTCCGAACATGCTGGCGGAGGAGCGCGAACTAGCGCCCGAAGTCATCATCCCGGATGCCGCGATCACGGAAAAGAGGACCAGGGATGTGCTGGCAAACCTGAAAGACCGCCCCGGAGAGAACAAAACGATGCTGATCCTCCTCGATTTGCCCGCAAGCGAAGAGGCGTCTGTACGCGAACAGTGGCCGGACGTGCGGATAGTCGTGTAGAAGCCTCCGTGTAAAGTCGAGGCAGCGCATTGACCTCCCCCTAACCCCTCCTAAGAGGAGGGGGGACTCCCTCTCCCTGGAAGGGAGAGGGCTGGGGTGAGGGTTGAAGTGGTTGGACTTTATCCGGTCCCTGCCAGCCGGTCCTACTCCGTTATCCTGATCAACAGCGCCGGAACCTTTGCGCCGTGCAGCACACGCTCCGCGACGCTGCCGTATATGAACCTGCTCAACCCCGATCGTCCGTGTGTGGTCATAACTATCAGGTCCACCTCATTTCCCTCGACAAATCGCAGGATTTCGTCCGCGGGCCGGCCCCGGAGCACGACCACGTCCACGTTGAGCGGCTTGGCAGCGAGCGCGTCGCGGACCACTTCGAGATACTCTTCCCGGTCGGCCACGAGAGCTTCCATATCCGTGTCTATCTCGTACGCCGGAACGGGAGCAGGGACCATCGGCATGGTGATTACGTACGGCTCGACACACGACATCAGTGTTATGCGCGCCCCGGTTAGTTCCGCCAACTGCTGAGCGTGAGGAATAGCTTTCTCCGCCAAAGGTGAACTGTCCAGGGGGACCAGAATATGTTTATACACGCGCCCCTCCCAATACATGGCTTGCAGCCATTCCATTAGCCTGTTACCCCGCCGCGCCAGCCAGACAAACGAAGTGTCCGTCTGCCCCTCTAACGCTAAACTGTTCACTGTTCACCGTTCACCGTCATTGACAGGTCGCCCTTCCGGCGCTAGGATGAGCTTTGAGACGACAAAAGCGATCATTTGTTCTATTCAATCAAGGAGATGCGGGATTGTTTGGCGGCAAGCTGGCGGATTACCTCAAGAGCCGAAGTCACGACCCATCTGTTCGCGTTAACCGACATCCCTTTCCGGATGGAGAAGCCTCCGGGCACATAACGCTTTCCTCGGAGCCAACCACGGTCAAAGGCGAGCCGGTCGAAAGGGACAGGGTTGAGGGGATATCCGTCGGCCAGTCATCGGAGAGCCGTTTCACGGATTTCCTCGACGGCATAGAACGCACGAGCGTCCCCTATTTCGAGTCGATGCTGCCGGTCGTGTATGGCTACACGTCCGCGGTCATCCGGCGCCGAGACGCCGGCCGTTCGATGGGTACCTGGAGCATAACCCCGACGCACGATAGGGAGCACCTTTTTGTCCCGTTCTCACTTGTTGAGCCCTCATCGATTCGGGAGGCGCAATTGCCCGTGATAGACAGCGAACAGCACTCAAAAGTCACCGCCGTCCATCCGATGGCGGTTCAGGAAAAGGGATACCAGGCCGTGGAGAAGCTGCGCGGGCGCTTGGAAGCGCAACTTGCGCGGGAATGGATCCGGGACCATAAGCCCAGCGACGACAGATGGCTGGTCATAGATGGCAGCTTAACGGAATACGTCGATAATGACGGCGATCTGAACGCGATAGGAATAGTGAAGAGTCACCGCACGCAGTATTTCCCGTTCGAGGAGCAGAAGAAGGTCCTGGCGCTGGCCGAGGGTGAGCGCAGCCCCGTATTCAGGACACCGGGGCGCCTCGGCGCCTATTCCTGGTATCTGCGCCTGCGCCCCAACACGGGACGCGACATCTACTTCGGGCTTGTCAGAATCGAGGCGCCGCCCGTCCCCAGGACGCTCGAAATGGCGGACGAGATATCGAGGTGGCTTATGGCCGAGCGCAGCCCGATTTCACTTCCGGACTCGCGATGGGACCGCCTGATCTACCCGATACGCGACTGCGAGCAGTACTTGAGAAGCCTGGCCCCATCCCGCATAATGATCGAGGCCGCGTTTTCAGGGATTTAGGAGGCAATCACATTGAACGATCCGATGAATACATCGACGCGAGAGATGACGCAGGTCGGGCGTGTCGTCGCCACCGAGGCCAAGCCCAGCACGGCATACAGCTTCAACTTCTGGACGCCGCTCGACTCGCCGGTGGGAATCGGCACCCTTGTGGCAATCATCCAGGACAACGTACAGGTGTACGGCGTCGTAGTGGAGGGCTTCAGCTACACCGACCTCGGCTCCGCGTTGCACGACTTCATCGGCGCGGAGGGCAATCCCCAGGCCGAACCCGCCACCGTGCGACCCGAGGTGAGGCTTTATACCGCCGCCGTTCTCCGCGTGGAACCGGAAGAGCCGCTCCAGCCCGCGCCGGTCGGACCCGTATTCCTCGCCGATGACCTGGCCGTTTCAAAGGCCCTCCGAATGGACGGCTTCAAGGAAAAGACCGGCATCCCCATCGGTCTCTATCAAAACGGCGAGCAGCTTTCGACGGTATATCTCGACTCAGACTTCCTGATCGGGCCGGAAGCGGCGCATTTGAACATCACCGGCGTCTCCGGACTCGCAACTAAGACCAGCTCGATTGAGTTCGTGTTGAGCAGCACATTCGCGCACTTCAGGAAGGACATCGCAGTGGTGTGCTTCAACGTGAAGGGCTCGGACCTTCTGTTTCTGGACCATCCGGCGGAAGCTCCTCCTCAAAGCCCGCTCGCGCAATCTTACGCCGATCTGGAAATCCAGGGCCTCGATGAGCGAGACCGAGAGATGTACCGGCTGATGGATGTGCCCGCGCTGCCATTCGAGAAGGTCACCTATTTCGCGCCGTTCAAGCCCGACCGGGTCAATCTGAACACCCTCCGCACTCATCCCGACCTGGCCGGCAGCGTGCGTCCGCTCTCCTGGGGACTGGAGGACATACTCGAACACACCGGCGTCGTTCTGAACCGCGACGACATCGACGCAAAAGCCGACGCGCTGATCGAGTATATCAAGCAGCGCGTGATCAGCCAGTCTTCCGAAGTGGGCGAAGAAACCCACGTCGTGCGCAATTTCCAGGACCTCAGCCGCTGGTTCGATTCCGTGATGAAGCATATGGAAGTGACTAACAAAGACCAGTGGCAGACGCATCACTACGCCACCATTCGTAAGGTCTACAACCGCCTCTCCAATCTCACGACGAGGTACCGCGGCCTGATCAGTTGCGACGAGACGACCTTCGATCTCCCGTGGGGCGCATTTGAAGATCGGAACGTATACGTGGTCGACGTCGCCAACGTCGATCCGCAGGCCCAGGATTTGGTCTTTACCAGAATCGTCAGCCGTCTACGGCAGCATCTGGAGAAGGGCGATCTGGGTGTGAAGCACGTAATCGTCGTGGTGGACGAGTTGAACAAGTACGCCCCCTCGGACGGACCGGACACGTACCTCAGGCAGACCCTGCTCGACATTTCCGAACGCGGGCGATACCTGGGCATGGTGCTGTTCTCCGCGCAGCAGTTCCGCTCGCAGGTCCACAAACGCATCGTGGGCAACAGCGCGAGCTGCGTGTACGGCCGGATGGATATGGACGAACTGGCAACGCCGGGCTATCAGATCCTGACGGCTGCTACCAAAGAGAAGCTGGCCACGCTTTCCAAGGGACAGCTTATGGTGCGCCACCCTCACTTCAACCAGCCGGTCTTCGTCAAGTTCCCCAGGCCGAATATCCTGCGCGGGCCGGACGGCGTTAAGCTGTTCCCTCCCGCGGCCGACCTGCAGCTCGACGAAGCGGTGTGGCGCAACCTCCAGCGCATTGACGGTGACCTGATGCGCGTGCAAATACGCGACGCAATAGCCTCCGCGAGCGGCGACGAGGAGGAAGTTGTTCGCGCGATGAACCTGACTCTCCAGAAACGTCCCGAAGACCCGGCGGCCTTCTTCATAAACGCCATCCGCAAGAAAGCAAGGCTCCAGGTGATCGAAGGCGGCCCCGGCAGTCTCACCCGCCTCAGCTCGCCAGACCCCACGGACCCGTTCGCGGACTAACCTGGATTATTCACGAAACGTCTAAAAACACTACAGTCTGCCATAGGCTGTGCTGTCCCTCGATACGCCGCCGGAGCGGCTACTCGGGAACGCGGAGCTATACCTTTCCGGCACGAAAACAACGAGCCCGTGTCCCCGAGTAGG
>JAUSGG010000216.1 GCA_030649165.1 Armatimonadota bacterium | reverse complement strand
ACTCGGGGACGCGGACTTGTTGTTTTCGTGCCGGAAAAGCATAACTCCGCGTTCACGAGTAGCCGCTCCGGCGGCGTATCGAGGGACAGTACAGCCTATGGCAGACTGTAGTGTCTTCAGACGTTTCGTGAATAATCCGGGTTAGGCGCTGGGTGTTAGGTCTTGGGTGATGGGCAACGCGCCTGGAGCTGGGAGTTCTCGGTCAGACGTATGGCCAGCATGGCGATGTCGTCGCGTACCTCGCCGCCCGCGAAATCCAGCACGCGCTGCAGCAAACCGTCAATAAGGGCCTGTATCGGCTTTTCCCTCAAGCATTCAAGCACGGCGTCTCGAAGGCCGATGTCACGGAAGAACTCCCCGTTGTTCCTTGCCTCGGTGACTCCGTCCGTGTAAAACAGCAGGCAGTCGCCGGCGTTGAGCTGCAGCGTGTCGGTCTCGTAATCGGCCTCGGGGAGCGCCCCGGCCACCCTGCCGGCCGGTTTTCGGAACTCCGCTGTCTGACCGTCTGATCGGTACAACAGCGGCGGCTCGTGTCCGGCGCAAGCGAACGTTAACGTTCTGGCCGGGACATCGAGAATCCCGAAGATCAGCGTTATGAAGGACGAGGATTCCAGAGAGTGCGAAAGGGCTTCGTTAAGTCTTCGCAGCACCTGCTGGGGCTGGTGGTCCTCCGAGGCGAACGCGCGCAGCATATATTTGCTCATGACGGCGTCTACCGCGGCGGAGAGCCCTTTGCCCGCCACGTCACCGATAACGACCCCATAGCAGTCCGCCTTGATGCGGAAGAAATCGTAGAAATCACCCCCCACCTCGGCTTCCTTATGCGCGGGACGGTATACATGCGCGACCTCAAAATCGCCTACGCCCGCGGGGATATCCGGCAGGAAGCTGCGCTGGAGGGTCGCCGCGATCCGATGCTCCCGCTCGTAAGCCCTGGCGTTCTGAATGCCGACCGCGGCAAGGGACGCCATTGTAGTCGACAGGCGCGCGTCGTTTTCCCCAATCTGTCTGGGCGTTCGGTGATACGCGGCCAGGACGCCGATGACTTCATCGCCCGCCACAATGGGAACAATCGCTCCGGAACAGATACTCTCGGGCGCAAGGAGTCTACGGCACGGCTCATCGTCGATATGGGCGACCACATCGAGGACGGTCTCTTTTTCCAGGACGGCCCTTCCACACGCGCCGCTGCCGACCGGGATGCGCAGGTCGCGCCACGCGCTGCTCCACGCGCCGCTTGCAGCCACAAAACTGATCTCTCTCTTGTCCTCGGACACCAGACCGAGACCGCACATGTCGAACCCGGTGGCTTTGGCGACCTCCGACGCGACCGACTGGAAAAGGGCATCGATGTCTAGTACTGCGCCGGCGGCGCGCGATATGTTGTGGAGAGCTTCCAGATTGCCGGCCATTTGGTTGAAGGAACGCGCCAATTGGCCGATCTCATCATCGCGGTTGATGGCGCTGCGCGTAGTCAACTCCCCGGCTGCCAGGCGGGAAGCGTCTTTCGTGAGCTGTTCCACGGAACTGGTTATCTGATGTCCGAAGAACCACGCAAGAAGCAGGGACAACGCCGCGAAAAGCAGCAGGATAGCCACATCACGCCTGCGGCTTTCCTCGACCGGCTTGAAGGCGGTCGCCTGGTTCTGCATGACACTCACGACCCAACCTATGCGCTCCACGGGGGACGCGGCGCCCATCTCGACATCCTTGTGAAGCGGGTCCCGCCAGTCAGTGAGGAAAGCGGACTTGCCCTCAAGAGCGGTGCGGATACTTGGGACGTACGACCGGTCGACGGTCTGCCGGGCGCGCTCGAGTTCCGGAACATTGCTGGCCACCACGCGTCCTTTGGTGTCTATGATTGCAATGCTCGCGTCGCGCGGCAGTCGGCCTTTGCTGAGTTCGGTCAGGACGCGGTGCTCCACCGTGCACACCAGCGCGAGCTTTAGCCTGCCGCCTTCTCTGATCGCCGCCGCCACGCTGAACATGACGCCGCCCGTTCGACCGCTCACAAAGGCGTCGCTCACGTAACTGTTCCCTCCCCGCTGGACAAAGTCTTTGAACCAGGGTGTGCCGGACATGTCCTGGCCGGACATCTTCGGCGAATCGGAGG
Source organism: Armatimonadota bacterium (assembly GCA_030649165.1). Taxonomy (GTDB): domain Bacteria; phylum Armatimonadota; class UBA5829; order UBA5829; family JAUSEB01; genus JAUSGG01. The sequence continues at coordinate 22,436 of JAUSGG010000216.1, read as the reverse complement.
CGACGACTATACCGCGCGCGTCGACTACGATCGAAGACCGTATATCCGGATTGGCGGCGCGAATCTTCGCAAGGTAGGAAGCCGCGCGCGACGGGGGCACTACGCCGGCGGCAAGAGCCGTGGCCGACGCCCGCTGCATGGCCTGCAGGTTCACGATGAAACTCTCCACGGCGCCGGAAATCCCCATTGCGATATTCAGGCTGTTTTGCAGAACCGCGTCTTTACGAGTCTTCCAAGCCTGGTTCTGCGCCAGGGTGTCGAGGACAATCAGAGGAGCCAAAGCGACGATGACGTAGGCCATAAGGCGACGTTTTAGCCTTCGGAAGCCAATCGGCAAGTTCATCGGTATCACACCGGAACAGCCAAGCAAAATGTCCTGCTAAATACAAACGACCACCGCCAATATACCCAGTCCGGGGTAAACGCAACGTCATCCATTTCGCGGTTTGTGAAGTTTCTAAAAGCTTCAGGGTTTCAGGTTAGTGACGTGACGGCGAAACCGAAAAAGCGGATTGACAGCTTATCCGCCGAGGCTCATTATGTTGTTGTGAAGACGCTGATCGTTACCATGGTTTGGGCGTCCGCGGTAATGCTGCTGCTCGGCGCGTCGCAGGCCTCCAAGGCGAGTCCCTTCGCATTCCGCGGTATAAAGGGCCTCTTCTGGAATGGGATCGACAACTACCGCAAGGCCCTGCCCTGGCTCGCCGAAAACGATCTCAACTTTCTCATGCTGTGCTATTCTTCATATCCCGCGAGCGCCTCTGACTGGAGGTCCGATTACACTCCGGAGCAGTTGGAGGAGTTCAAAGACCTCGCCGCCAAAGCCGGGAAACTCAACATAACCCTTTGCCTGTCGTTCAACCCCGGGATATGGAGCGATCCGCCTCTTGTGTACTCTAGCGAAAAGGACTATCAGCTAATCCTTGGTAAGGTAAAGCAAGTCCACGCGATCGGCATCAACCGGTTTGCGCTCTGCCTGGACGATATCAACCCTGAACTCCAACCGGACGACAAGGAGCGGTTCGGCACAATGCAGGCCGCCCACGTTTATCTCGTAAACCGGCTTTACGGAGATATGCGGCGGATGAAACCAAGACCTAAGCTCATCTTCTGCCCAATGGCCTTCGCCTCGAATTACGAGCAGCTCTACCCCGGATACCTGGACACAGTTGGCCAGGAGATCGACAAGAACGTTATGATGTTCTGGACCGGCCCCGACGTCCGTTCCGGAACGATGTCCGCGGCGGAAGCGAGGGCGTTCGGCAGGCTGATTCGCCGCAAACCTTTTGTGTGGGACAACTACCCGGTCAACGACGGCTGCGCTTGGCGACCGCTCCTTGCTCCTCTGAAAAACAGGACTCCGGACCTCGGCGACGCGGTGGTTGGCTATATGTCAAATCCTATGAGGCAGTGGCGCATTTCGACGATTCCGCTTGGAACAACCGCGCAGTACCTGAACCACCCCGAGAACTACGATCCTGAGCGGGCGATGGAGAACGTAATCCGCGGTTTTCCGAACGACCAGCAGCGCGCGATTCGCCTGCTCGTTCAGATCTACGGCTCCGCGTTTCCCGGCGAGCCCGGCTATCCCGCCTATCCCAGGCCCAAGGATGAGACCGAGGCGCGCAGGGAGCTTTCCAGACGCCGGGTACTGAAGAAGGAGTTAACGGGCAATCCAGCCCTGAAGGACGTCTGGATTGACGTTCAGCCTGCCGTCGATTTGGACATAATAATACTCGAACGAAAGCTGGGAAACCGGGAGCGCAATTCACCTTTGAAAGCTGCAGGGGTGGATTTCGACGGCGGCGCGGCGGAAACGTTCGGCTACAACCTCTATGATCGCATAGTGAACTACGTCTACGCGAAATCGACCGGCAGGAGCGAGATGAGCGCGCCGTTCTTCCTCGCGAACACCCCTGCCTCCGCGCGCCTGCGGATGGTCGCCCGCGACGGCAGCGCCGCGCGAAAGGCCCGGATACGGATAGAGTTGAACAATACCCCTCTCGTGGATGGCGAAACGCCGTTCAGCAGCGTCGATTTCGAGCAGAAGGTTTTCGATATCCCAGCTTCGACGCTCAAAAGCGGAACGAATCTGCTGGTAATCCGCAACCTGGAAGACACCGGCGACCTGGGCAACCTGCCGTGGTTCATGGTGGCGGAGGCCGAGATAGTTCCGCGGTAGTCCTCAGTGATCGGTTTTGTGCGGGGTCAGGAGACCCGCGCACAGCGGGGAGAGACCCGCGCACAGCGGGTGGAGCAGCCTCGCACAGCGGGTGGAGCAGCCTCGCACAGCGGGGCGCGTCCATACCTCCGACTCGTCAGACTCCCTCGACACCTCCGACTCCTCCGACTCCTGCGACTCCTCCGACTCGATCTGCTCCCCTACTCCACTCTCCCCACCAACCCTTGCACATTCACGGGGACCCTGTTGAAGCAAGTCACGTTCGCGCCGGATTTGCCGAGGGTGTTCTCGATGACGAGGTAGTCGAAGCCGGGGATAACGACGTCGTCCCACATGTTGCCGACGCCGCGGAGGGCTACGTCGAGCATTGTGACTATCTGATTCCCCAGCGGCTCCTCCGACTCCAGCGTGATCGCGCCGTAGAACTCCTGGCATTCGGTGTAGCCGGAGTTGTGAGTGCCGGTGTAAGGCTTCTGCCGTTCGAGCTGAATGGGCTTTCCGATGCGCTTTGAGACCTCGTCGGAGCGGGCGGCGAAATAGTCCACGAGCGCCCGTTCCTGCAGCTTGGCCGGAAGCCGCTTCTGAGCGACCTCCACGTAGGCGTCAAATCCAACCTGATACGCGCCCTCGACCATATCGAACCAGTACCGCTGTTCCGCGGTCACCTGCGATGGATATTCGACGGCTATCAGCGACCGCCGCAGACACGAGTTCAAACCGTCGCGCTTCGGAGCGACGCCGATGTGGACCCAATCGCCCGGCCGTATCGCGCGGTTCAACGCGCGCCCGATAAGCGTGCGATTCGCGTCGCCGGTCCCGACCATAATCGGAAACCCATTCGCCTCGGCGCCCATCTCCATCCCCACGTAAGCCCCCCACGCGGCCACCTGCGTCTCCATCATCCCCGGCTTGATCACGGCGAGCATCGCGCGGATCATCGCGTCCGCGACCTTGTTCGCGTCGCGTATCAGCGCCATTTCCACGTCGGACTTCTCATACTTGATCTTGTAGTAAATCTCCTGCGCGTCGATCACGTTATCCCGGCCAACCAGTTGCTCCAGGTACTCGACGATGCCCGCGGGTATCACCTGCCGCGGCGTAAGCAGCCCGATTCTATCGACCGGCCTCGAACCAGCGGTTTCGGCCAATATGTCTTCGGGGCGTTCGGCATCGATGGGGTATATTTCGTCGGCGAGCTGCAGCATCTCCGCCTTGTGGACTTTCGCCTTCGCCCGCGGCGCGAGCTGCTCCGCCACGTAGCCGCCTTCGAGCCCGGCTATGACGTGAAAACCCGTTTCGCCTATCGCGCCCGCGACCTGCTCGATGGCGACGTTGGTGTTACCCCCCAGGTACGGCACGTCTCCGCAGTAATGCTCATCGGAGAACACGATGCCCACGGGTATGCCGACATCGGCCAAAGCGGACGCGACCGCCCTCTGCCTCCGAACGAACTCCTCCGTCGGAACAGAGAACGTCTTATCGGGAGCATCGCAGGTCTCCAGAACGCGCGCCACCTTCTCAGCCTCTTCCCTGTACCCCATCAAACGCGCTGGTGAAATTCCGGCCATTGCAGGTCTTAATCCTTTCTCCTAATCCATATCTATCTGTTCAGTCCCCGAAGGGGGACTTCGTGTCGTTGTTGCCGTGAATTCATTCGCCGGGCATTCGAATCACCCAGGCCAGTCCCCAAATGGCGACTCTGCGTAGTTGTTGCCCTGAATTCATTCGCCGGGCTTACCGCTTACCGTATTTCCTGTCCAGATACTCGACAATGGCGTCGTCGTCATCAGCTATGATCACGTCGCCATCAACAAGGGTAGGCACGCCTGTCTGGCCGGAAATCTCCCTGAGTTCTGTCCTGTCCGCCTTATTTCGAGGCACATTGACGTTAATGTATGTTAAAACAAGGTCGGTCATGCGCGCCCTCACCCGGGCGCAATACGGACACCACTCGACCTGATACAGCTTCATCATGCCTATTGCTCTCCTTCAGATGACCTCGTGTTCTTCGCCCTGAAAATCGCGGAACTTGCTGTCGTCGACGTCCCAGAATCCGAGAGGTACGGGAATCTTGCCGCTGCCGTGCGGAGTGTCGATCACGTATGTCGGACAGGCAAGTCCGCTCAGATTCTTCCGAAGCCTCGTCATTATCGCCCGCTCCGTGCGAAAATCGACGCGAAACCGTCCCACTCCCGCGACCGGATCACAGCGATACAGATAGTACGGGCGAACACCTATCTCGACCAGCCTCGAAAAAAGGGCATAGAGCACGTCGTAATCGTCGTTGATGTCTTTCAGGAAGACGGTCTGGCTGTACAGAATAGCGCCGGCCTTGCGGAGTTTTGCGACCGCTTCGATCGTCGCGTCGGTCAGCTCGTCCGGGTGCTCGAAGTTAATGCCTATGTATACAGGCTGACGCACATCTCTGATCGCGTTCAGCTTCTCATCGGTCAACAGCTCCGGGGCGGTCACCACCACTCTGGTTCCGATGCGGATGATCTTGATCGTGCACAAGTTTGATAAGGTTTTTACCGCATAGTTGAACAATTCCACGGGAGCGGCCAGTGGGTCGCCGCCGGATATAATGACTTCGCGCACGAATGGGCGCTCCGCCAGATAGTCGCGCCAGCGATCGACGTCCTCCATCGTGATGCGGCCGCGCTCGATATCCGATACCATCCGCCGCCGCGTGCAGAACCTGCAATACGAGGCGCACTGGGCGGTCAGCAGGCACAACACGCGATTCTCGTATTTGTGCACCAGACCGCGCACGACCTCGCATTGCTGTTCGAGCAGCGGGTCGGACCCGGACTGTTCGTCGGCGCATTCGTCGGCGCGCGCGGTAAACTGACGCCACACCGCCTCGCTTGCTTCCGCCAGCCTCTGTGTGTGGGCCGATATTTGCTCTAGCATCGCCCGATCAACCGCCTGCCTTCCTGAACCTCTCCCCAGCCCTCTCAAGGAGAGGGAGTCCCCCTCCTCCTAGGAGGGGGTTAGGGGGAGGTTTTCGTCATACCTACCGCACACGGAACCATAATCGCGTCCACCATTCCGTGTATCAGCTTCTTATCCGGCGGACAAATAGTGGCCAGCGCTCCCCCGAGCTTGGCCGTGCCGTCGGACACGAAATAATAAGGACTCAGCCGCACGCGCCCCGTCATCTCCCGCACTCCGGCTGTCTCCTCGTCGTAGTATCTCACTACGAATCTCTTTCCCTCATGGAAACGCTGCAAAACGTATGGCAGAGTTTCAAAACTGTTCAGTCCGTTCTCCAGCGCGGACGCCCATTCCTCCTGCGACACATCGTGCCCGACCACAACCCCCCGACTTCCCCACGCCAGAGGTGAGAAACCGGACGGTTTGATGACGAGCCGCCGCTCCTTCTGCGAAGCGTCCTTGAGAACGCGCCAATCGTTGATGAATGCTTTTCGGAACTGGAAATCCGGGATAATCGTGTGCGGCGGCGCGGGCCGGCTGTCCAGTATCCACGTGTTCGGTATTGCCGTCCGAAGGAGGTCGAACGAGTCCTCGCCAAGAAGCCGCCGCCATTCGCCCTCAAGAAGCGGATGATGGAAAAGGGCCAGCAGGCTCTTCTCCTCCAGGTGATGCTTATAGGGCGGAGTTACGGCCACGCGCTTCTTCCTGGCTGCGTACATCATCAACTCGGCCTTTGGGATATTCTTCAGGTCGAACAGCTCGAAAAACCTGTAAAGCGCGTCGATGCGCCCGCCCCCGAGGTCATCGTCAAAAAACAATCCGTCTTCCGTAAAGATCACCTGCTCGGGCCGCGGCGCAAGTGCGGACCAACCGGCGCTGCGCATCTCCGAAGCCAGATACTCCATTTCCGCCCGGTAGTCCTCCGATTCCTCCGATATCACGATCGCGACCGAAGGCCGCCCGTCCTGTCCCGCCGTCGAGCCTACCGCTCCCGCAAAGCCTCGAAGCATCCCCCGCTCGCCGCCAAGCAAGTCGAACCCAAGTTTCCCGTAAAGGGTGGAAAGGCCGTCCATAAGACCTATCCCGCCCGGAACGGAGTCCAACTCCGTGATGTAGTCTGCCTCCTCGCCCAGAACGATGTCCGGGCGGATCACCGCGGGCAGTCCGCGGCGCTGGAAGCGCATGTGGGCGTATTCTATCAGCGATTCGGGCTTGCCGAGATCGAGGTAATTGTTGAACCATGGGTGGGAGCCGCGGAGGTACAAGCTGTTCGCGGCCTCATAAAAAGAGTAAAGCGCGGGACCAAGCCGCTCAAGAAAAGAGACGCATTCGGCGGACAATACGAACGGCTCAGGTGAAATCCGCCACACGCGCCTCTGTTCCTGAGGGTGTCCGGGTATTCGCCAAAGCCCCATCTCGTGAAGTGAATCAGAGATCCACTTACATGCGGCCTCATCGCTGCGTTCTACCGTGGGGTCGACAGCCACGCTCGTATCTCCCGGACATAGATCGGTCTTGCAGGTTATATCCATGTTTTCAGGTTTCTCAACACCGACAACGGTAGGGGCGAACCTCGTGTTCGCCCAAATGAATGACGACGGTAGGGGCGAACCTTGTGTTCGCCCAAATGAATGACAACGGTAGGGGCGAACCTTGTGTTCGCCCAAATGAATGACGACGGTAGGGGCGAACCTCGTGTTCGCCCAAATGAATGACGACGGTAGGGGCGAACCTCGTGTTCGCCCAAACGAATGACGACGGTAGGGGCGAACCTCGTGTTCGCCCAAACGAATGACGACGGTAGGGGCGAACCTCGTGTTCGCCCAAACGAATGCAACATAAGGCCGGCTGCCGAGCGTCCACGGACATAATAGTATATTGCTCGGAGACGGTCAATGTTGTTTGGTTGACGGTTGATCGTTGGTGGCTGGTGGTTGACGGTTGACGTGGTCGGCAGGATTAGTCCTATCAGTCCTGTCGGTCCGACCCGACAGCCCCCCGCTCCCTCGACTCTCTCGACTCTCTCGACTCTCTCGACTCTCTCGACTCCTCCGACTCTTTCGACTGAATACAGACTGAACTCTTATCCTTGACTTCCCTCCCCCGGAAGCGCTAACATTTGCTTCGTGACTGCGCTGAGCAATCATTGAGATCGGGCCGCCATAGTGCAGTGGCCTAGCACACCTCTCTTTCACGGAGGCAGCACGGGTTCGAATCCCGTTGGCGGTACCAGTATTTTTGCAAGAGGCTGCCGCGTACACTGCTCAGATACGTGACAGCCTCTTGCAGTCTATCTGACCGGGACGGTTGGAATGAAGCTTCACGTCAAGTTCAATATCAGCAATTTGGCCGTAGATGAGGAAATCGAGGGAAACGGCGCGGCGGACGTGACCCGCAAGGCCAAGATGGCTATAGCCGCTCGGTTGGATTTTCTGAGCGGGACGTTTGTGCGGTCGATGCCGGATTTGGGGTTCGCCCGCGAGGTCGTGAGCCGCTATAACTCAGCGACAGGTTCGAGTTGCCCGCCGCCGGCCGGCGTTGATGAGTTCATCGACTGGGCCCTGGCGCAAAAACTCGCCTCCGTCGTCGAATGACAGCCGGCGAGAAAAGATGAACGTAATCCCCTCTCCCTGGGAGGGAGAGGGCTGGGGTGAGGGTTGAACCCGTCTAACCTCCAACCCCTAACTTCTAACTTCTGACTCCTACCTTCTCCCCTTCTTGAAATTCGTGCCGGGACAGCTTATAATGACTATGGTAGAGCTTTCTGCCATCGCAAGATTGTGTCCCAGAAGAAAGCGAGCCGCTTGCCCGTCAAATGCGATCAATGGTCTGAGGAGACCGTCCATCGACCGCCGCCCGTGTAACGGATGTAAACTATAGATAAGGGGCGCTCCTTCCGTGCTGTTTAACTCCTTCGTATTCCTGGTCTTCGCCTGTCTTTTCTTCCTTGGCTGGTTTCTCCTTCGAGGCAAGCAAAAACTGCGATGGATTTTCCTGATCGCCGCATCGTTGTTCTTCTATGGCTGGTGGGACTGGCGATACATCTTCCTGCTACTCTATACGGGTTTCATCGACTTCAGCGCCGGAATCGCCATGGAGCGTTACCCGTCTCGCAAGAGACTGCTCCTGGCTTTGTCAATTTTCGGCAACGTGGGATCTCTGGCGATATTCAAGTACCTCGGCTTTGCGACCGTAAGCGCCAACTTCATGCTGCGAACGCTGGGGGTCGAGCATCAGCTCCCGGTGTACAACCTGCTGCTTCCCGTGGGCATCAGTTTCTACACATTTGAATCCCTCAGCTACACGATTGACGTCTACAAAGACCGCGTGAAGCCGACACACGACATCCTGCACTTCTTCTCGTTCCTGGCTCTATTCCCTCACCTCGTCGCGGGGCCGATCATCAGACCCTACGACCTGCTTCCCCAGATAGCGGCGAACAAGCGGCCCACGGAGCAGCAGAAATGGGACGGGCTGTCGCTGATAGCGCGCGGGTTCTTCAAGAAAATGGTGATCGCCGACAATCTCGCGGCGATCGTGAATAGCGCGTTCTCGGCCGCGGTCCCACAGTATTCGGCGCCGTTCTGGTGGGTGATAGTGACGATGTTTGCCTTCCAGATATATTGCGACTTCAGCGGATATACCGACATCGCGCGCGGTCTGGCCAAATGGATAGGCTATGAGTTTCCTTTGAACTTCAACCATCCCTATATAGCCGATAGCATTCGTGACTTCTGGTCGAGGTGGCACATATCGCTTTCGACGTGGTTCAGGGACTACGTGTACATACCGCTGGGAGGCTCGAAAAAGGGCAACTTGCGCAGCCACGTCAACATGTGGATCACAATGGTGGTTTCCGGGCTGTGGCACGGAGCCGCGTGGCACTTCGTGATATGGGGAGCGCTTCACGCCTTCTATCTGACCCTGGAGCGAATCACCTTGTGGCCGAAGCGCGTATCGGGGATCTTCGCCGGCAGGCTGGTGGGGTCCGTCATCCTGATCACGATGGTCTGGGTGGCGTGGGTGTTTTTCAGGGCGACGACCGCCGGGCAGGCCGCTCATATTGTCTCGATTATGTTCAGCCCAAGGGCTCTCGACTGGAGTCCGGTCGTTCAGATGGACCGGATGCCCATGCTCGCGATGTGTGTAGCCGCGCTCAGGGAATCGTATCTGTGGCTGCGCCTGGACGGCGTTCAAATCTGGCAAAACAGATATGTGAGGGCATTTGAGCCGGTAATGATATCACTCGTGTTCGTTGCGAGCATTTTCTGGAGAGGCCCGGGCGCCGCGTTTATCTACTTCCAGTTCTGAGTATCCGATCCCGATGGATCGGGATTATTTCGGAAAGGAACCAACCGATCCTTCGGTAGCAGAGCGCAGCGACGCTGCCGAAGGACGCACAAGTGCCGATGTTTCGGGAATCTTGTTCCCGAAACCGCGCATACCATATATGGAGTGCGGCGATTCATCGCCGCTTTGGACTCAAATCCGAAGCCGAACCCCGGCGACACGAGCCCGCGGCTCGTTGCTGACAACCGAAACACCCGCCACCCGGCTGACAACTGATAACTGATACTGACGACTGACAACCATGTTGAAACACAGATTCGCTATAACCGCAATCCTCACAATAGCGCTGACGTACGCGTGCGCCACGTTCCGCCCGCCGTCCCTGTGCACGGGCGTTCCACCGGACACGTTGTGGCTTCAGAAAGTCCATTGGCGCTCGCGCTTCGACATAGTGTTGGCGGGATGTTCTCGCGCCGTGGGCGGATTGTCTCCGTCCGCGATGAAAGAAGAGTTGCCCACGGCCCGCATCGGAAACTTCGCCTTCAACGGCCAAACCTACACGCCCGACTATCTGGAAGCTCTGCATGGGCCGCTCGATCCCAACAGCCGGCGGAAGGCTGTGGTTATGAGTGTGCAACCGCTCAATTTCTTCCGTAGCGTTCACGAGAAGAGCGGATATCGCCTCTGCCGGCAGCAGAACCTGCTCGGACAATGGCTGATGCTCAACCTCGGTGAAGTCGTCTATTCGCTCAGACCGTTCAAGTACAAGGACGCGCAGCGCCTTATCACCGGCGACCGAAACGGGTTTTACCAGGACTATCATGCGGATGGCTGGGTTTGCGGACGGCTTGTGCCGGAGGACCCCAGTTTTCAGATGACGCAGTACGACCTGGATTCTATGCGAGAGAAGGTCTCGCCGGAAATCGTCAAGGGTTTCATGGATGCCGTGCGCAGCTTCAGAAAGCAGAACACCGCCGTGTTCGTTATCAGGCTGCCCACCAACAAAACCACTCTCGCCCAGGAAGACGCCTCCTCCGGATTCGACGAGCAGTCATTCCGCGCCCAAGTCGAGGCAGCCGGAGGCGAATGGATCGATGTGCCTGACAAGACATATCGCTGCTTTGACGGCTCCCATCTCAACAGAGACTCCGCGATGGAGGTCTCCAGGATGGTGGCGAAGGCGATTCGCCGGCAGGCCGAATCCGCCCAAAAGCCCCCGCGCGCCGGCTCATAACCCGCGCCAGTCCCCCACAACCCCCTCAGCCCATCACCCATCCCCCATCACCCCACACAAACCACGAACCACTAACCACTAACCACGGTTTTTGCTCTGTTTTCGTGCGATTTCGGCTCGTTTTCACAGCTTTGTACACTGGTTTCGGTGCGGTTTCGTGCGATTTCAGCGCGAAATCGCGCTGAAATAGACGTGTTTCGAAGCGGTTTACGCACGAAAAATGCAAAACGAGAAGAAAAGCGCCCGCCGCGCCTTGGATGACCAAAATGTTAACAGGCGGCAAATCTAAACGCCCGGTTGCGAATCGCTTGACCCGGAGCCAATCCCACCCCAGCCCTTCCCTGAATGGGGAGGGAGCCAGTCCCCCCTCCTTTAGGAAGGGGGTTAGGGGCTTAGGGGGAGGTCATCTGTTCACCGTTCACTGTTCACTGTTGACCGAATCGGTGTTCACCGAATCGGTTGACGGGCCGTGCGAAACGCATCATACTAACGGTAACCATCGCTGCAGTGATCGAGGCATGACCATGAAGATATCTCCCTCCACAAGGCTCACGCGTCGGGGTTTTCTCGCGCAGTTGGGCGTCTCAGCCGCCGGGCTCGCCTTTGCGCCGTACGTTTTGGCGGAGCGAGAGGATCGAAAGCGGCCGAATGTTCTGCTTATCACCGCGGACGACCTGAACTGGGATTCGCTCGGCGTGACGGGCTGCGCGATACCCGGCGTCACCCCGAACATCGACGGTCTGGCGGCGCAGGGGATGCGATTCGAACGCGCTTACGTCACCAGCGCGGTCTGCCAGCCCAGCCGGTCGGCGATCATGACCGGGCGCTACCCCCACCGAAATGGAGCGATCGGTTTCAATGACATAAACACCGACGTGCCGACGCTCACCGAGTCGCTCAGGACGGCGGGCTACACGAACGGCATAATGGCGAAGGTCGCGCACCTGACTCCTCAGTCCAAGTTCTGCTGGGATACCGTTGTACCCCCCGCCCAACTCGGTGATGGCCGGGACCCCGACGCCTACTACAAATTCTCAAAGAGGTTCTTCGAGCAGGCCAAATCCGCCGACAAACCATTCTTCCTGATGGCGAATTCGCAGGACCCGCACCGTCCGTTTCCCGATGTCGAGACGGACAAGGCCCAGGGCAGGCGCGTTTCGCGGTACTACAAACCCGAGGAGGCGCAGGTCCCGCGGTTCCTTCCCCAGAACGTTCCGGGTCTTCGGGCCGAGGTGGCGCAATACTTCACCGCGGTCCATCGCTGTGATGAGACCGTGGGCCAGGTTCTCCGCGCGCTGAAGGAGACGGGAGCCGAGGAGAACACCATCGTCATCTTCCTGAGCGACAACGGCATGGCTTTTCCGTTCGCGAAGACCAACTGCTATGAGACGAGCAACAGGACGCCGCTCATCGTCCGCTGGCCCGGCCGCGTGAAGCCCTCGGTGAACCACGACGATTACGTCTCCGGAATCGATCTGATGCCCACGCTCCTCGACGCGATCGGCCTGCCGATGGTCCGGGGAATGGACGGAACCTCTTTCGTGCCGCTTCTGGAGCGCAGGAAGCAGGCTGGGCGCGACCACGTTTTCACGTTCTTCAGCACGACCTCGGCGAAAATGGATTTCCCGATGCGCTGCGTGCGCAACGAGCGGCACAGTTTCATCTACAACACGTGGTCGGACGGCAAGAAGGAGTTTCGCAACGAGTCCCGCGGGAGCGCAAGTTTCCGCGCGATGCAGGCCGCGGCGAAGAGCGACGACAAGCTCGCAAAGGAGATCGAGTTCTATCTTCACAGGGTCCCTGAGGAGTTCTATGACCTCAAGTCCGACCCATACGAGAAGAACAATCTGATTGACGCGCCCGAGCACAAGGACGTCATCACAAAGATGCGGGCGCAGATGCTCGATATGATGGTTTCCACCAAAGACCTCCTCCTCGAAGGGTTCAGGAAGCGACTATGACGTTGCGTGAGATGCTTCGGCTTCGCCTCCTGATGAAGCGCTCGTTTCGGGATTTCCGGGTTGGGACCCGAAGCCGTCCATTATCGCATTATGTATGACGCCCAACCCTCAAATCCATAGAAACACCGGGAAGAGCTGCGAGAAACTGTGCTCGCCGTGCGTACGGGTACACTGACGTCAGAAAGGGGGGATAATGGGTGCTTAGAAGATCAGTTCTGTCAGCAGCCGTTGGGTCCCTGGTATTCGCGTTTCTCTCACCACTGATCTGGGGGTGGTACGTGTCCGCGTTTGTCGTATCGGCGGTAGCAGGCGGGATCATTGGTTGCGTGAGCGCCGGTATAGGTGAGTGTACGTTCTTGCTTGTAAAGCGGCGTGGACACAAAGGTATCCTCGATTACGTGATTCATGGTTTCCTGGCGTTGGTCGCTGTTATATTAGGTCTGCTTGTAGGCGGGTTCCTAGGGTACATGTCTCCGCTATTGGTATGGACAGTGATTGACCAATTCCATCCGGAGGCCAAGTTCCCAGGAGACATAGTGAGTCCTATAGTGGCTTGTCTGGGCGCTCTGCTGGCGCTCACTGTGTCGCTCCTCCACGCCTCCGGCGCTGTGCAGTCTGGCTAGAGACGCGCGAGAGAAGGGGGTGACTCGGACGGCAACTACATATACCCGACATCCCAGCAGCACATGTGATGTAACAGCTTCATAGACTGGTCGGATAGTGGATAACGGGATAGCGGCCGACGGACACCTCGGCCTGCGCCTCAAAGCCCATTCCCACCAAAGCGAGTCGTATCTTCCCGCTCATCGTGCTTTTCCCCTTTGCGGACTTCATGATTACGTTTATCTGGTTGGGCTCCTTCAGAGGGAGTAGGAAACAAGCGAGTCGGGGTATCAACCTACAGCAATCAAACAGGAGGCGCTGATATGCCCTGGATATTGGTCCGGCACAAGGTCCACGATTTCGCGAAATGGAAGCCCATATTCGACGAACACGCCATGCAGCGGGAACCCGCCGGCTGCAAGGGCGGATACGTTCTGCGCAGCATCGATGACCCGATCGAAGTGATAATCCTGCTGGAGTGGGACGAGTTGCAGAGGGCGCGGGATTTCGTCGCCTCGCATGACCTGCGCGAGGCAATGGAGCGTGCCGGCGTCGTGGATAAGCCGGACGTTTTCTTTCTGGAACTCGCGGATGAGCCAACAGCTTGAGGTGAAGCATAATGACTTTTCTTCTGGTTAGACACAAAGTGCGGGATTACGATAAGTGGAAAGACGGGTTCGATAAAGACGAACCCCACCGCTGGGCCAGCGGGTCAAAAGGCGGACTCGTCCTGCGTAACGCCGACGATCCCAGCGAAGTGGTCGTCGTCCTCGAATGGGACAACTCCAAGGCCGTGCGCGAATTCGCGCGTTCACAAGAGCTGCGGGAGAGGATGAAGCGCGAGGGCGTTTCAGACGAGCCGGACATTTATGTTATGGACGAGGCGGACCGGCCCGTGATGTAGCGCACTGTCAGCAATTATAAGGGGACGCATCTATTATAAGGGGACGCATCCCTTTTTGACAGCCTGCCGGTCTATGGCTATAATGCTCGTATGCCTCGAACAGCTCGCATAGTGGTAACGGACGTGCCGTATCACATAACCCAGCGAGGTAACCGCCGGCAGGATGTGTTCTTCTGTGATGAAGACAGGCGCGCATATCTGTCCTGGCTGGAGCATTATTCTCAGAGATACGATCTGGACATTCTGTCGTATTGCCTGATGACCAATCACGTCCATTTGGTTTCTATTCCCCGCCGCCTCGATTCCATTGCTAATACCCTGCGAATAGTTGATATACGCCACTGCCAAATGATAAACTCCAGACTCGGATGGAGCGGTCATCTCTGGCAGGGGAGATACTTCTCTACAGCCCTGGACGAGCCGCATCTATGGGCGGCTGTGAGGTATGTGGAGAGGAACCCCGTGAGAGCGGGAATGGTCAAGAGGGCGGAGGATTATCCCTGGAGCAGCGCGGCTTCTCACCTTGGGAAGAGACCCGACAAGCTGATCAGAAGCAACACCGAGTGGGGTGGAATTGTGGAAGATTGGCAGGAGGCTCTGGCTGAACCGGAAGATGACGAGACTATGCAGATGATAAGAACCCGGACGCACTGCGGCTTTCCCTGTGGCGACGAGCATTTCGTCTCCAAACTCTCCGAGGCCGTCGGTCGTTCGCTTGTTTTACGTCCGCGGGGACGGCCACGAAGATGACAAAGGGATGCGTCCCCTTATTCCCTTATTCCTGGGCCTGTAAGCGCTCGCCCTTACGCAAAATCGCAGAACCCTGGGGGGCATCTGGGAAAATCCGAGAGAAGATGAGGGAGCCGGGCTTGAGTTATACCGCTGCCTTTGTGAGGATCGCGCTATGAAATGGATTTTCAGGTTATTGTGGATACTCCCGCTCACGTTTCTGGTCCTTGTCGGATGCTTGGCGCTTCTGCACGAGCTTCCGTACATACGCCTGATGAACTCCCCTGAACTCGATCAATGGAAGCGCAACCTTTCTCCCCGGGAGGGCGGCATCGTGACCGAGATCAAGATATACGCAAAGGGACGAATGATCGATATGGCGGCGGATGAAGCGAAATGGCGCGCTTTGCCCACGGCCAAAAAGAGACGACTGATCGACACCGCGGGGCGCGAGATGGCTTCCATTAGGGAGCGCTACGGTCTTGAGAGAGACCAATTCACATTGACTATGTGGACAGAACCCAGCATTACAAGCGAACCGGATGAAACATCGCTTGATGTTCCGCCGATAAAGCCAGACACTGATTACCGAGCCATTGTCTGGAAGACCGAACGGTGAACAGGAGGCGGCGTCTGATAATGCTCTGTGGATTCCTCCGACCGCGAGGTCCCCTCTTCCCCTCGGGAAACTTTTTCCAAAAAAACTTCCCCGACCCGGGAACAAAACCCAGTCCACCATCGTCTATTCACTACTAGTGGTCAGGGTAGTCAATCTCTGGCGGTTCCCTGTGCTGCTGGGAATGGTATTGCGATGCCAGGTGACGGAGTGCGTCAAACGCAATTCCCGCGGCTGTGCGACACCTGACACATTGCGCAAATCGTGACGGAACGATAACCGGAACCCCGGTATTCGAAAACGCTGGTAAAACTGACCGAAACCGTACGGAAATTCGCGGAAACCGGAGCAGAACTGTCGCGTTCTGATGCGAAAGTGCAGCGAAACGACGCAAAACCACGCGGAAACCGTCGTGAACGGTGAACGGTCCGGAACCCTATAACCCTGGAAACTTACTGGTCGCGACACCAGGCTCCATGATAGACTAAGGCTATGAGAACACTCGCGCTTACGCTTCTGCTTATCGCTGTGGTTGGGGCCGCGTCCGTCGCCGCTCCGCCGAAAGCGGCCGATTGCTCCGACGCGCTCGTCGCGATATTCGTGTTCGGCGATACTCGCGGGTGGATGGGCGCCGGTTTCCTGGTAGGAGACGGGCAGTGGGTGGTGACGATGGCGGATGTCGTCACTGAGAAGATAAACGCCGAGACTAAACTGACGGTCAAGTACGCCACCGTGCTCAGTCCATGGACGGGCGAGTCGTACCGCGCCGAAGTGAAAACCGTGGATATGAAGAAGAATCTGGCCGTCTTGAGACTCCCGATGAAAGGGCTTCCCGCAGTCCCGCTCGCCGGAGCGGACGGGTTCAAGAAAGCGCGCGCCGTCACCATCGGACAGATATTCTCCGGAGAACAAGTCGGCAACCGCTGGGACACGACGATTCAGGCGCTGAGCAGGGAGCCGAATCCCAAGAGACCCGCGGCTTTGGTCGTCCGGAAATGGACGGCGCAGAACGCGGTCCTGTCGGAAACCAAAGGGATCGACTGGCTTTTCCTCAGCAAGATGGACCCCGCCGATAACGCGCCGCGGGCGTCGATGGTTCTGCGAGAAGACGGAACGGCGGTCGGCATGTACAACAGCAGGCTTGAGGTCGGCGAAGGAAAGAAGCCGGCTTCCTACGGCCAGTCCCTGCCGTCCACGGAGCTCATCAAGACCCTGGCAACGCTGGGCGTGGACGCGGCGGGCCTGCGGAAAGCTTCCGCCCCAACCATCGAACCTGATAAACACGCGAAGCAGGGGCTGCAGCTCATCTGGGCGACACTGACGCAAACGATACTCGGCAAATGGACGGAGGCGCGGAAGAACGCGACGTCGCTGCTCGACCTCAGGCCGGAGAGCCCGACAGCAAATCTGCTCATGGGAGTCACGTTGGCCGGAGGAGGCAAGACCGAGGAAGCCGTCAAGCACATGGACAAGGCGATCTCGCTCGATCCGAACGTGCCGGGCGGCTATTTCACCAGGGGGGCGGCCCTTGCGTCGCTGAAGAAGACGAAAGAAGCCGAGGCAGACTTTCGCAAGGCGATTGAGCAGACACCCGATGACGTGAAGCCAATGATCGCCCTGGCGGATTTGATCGCCGCGGACAAGGCCCGACGGACCGAGGCCGCCGAGATCGCGCGCAAGGCGGTCAAAACCTCTCCGCAAGACCCCCTTGCCCGAATGACCCTGGCGCTCATACTGAAAAGTGCGGGAAGTTACGACCAGGCCATAGCCGAGCTGAAAGAAGTCCTGAAGATCGCGCCGCGGTGGGGCGAGGCCAAAGCGGCCCTGGCGGCTATTTATGAGGCGTCCGGGGACGTCGCTTCCGCGGAAACGCAGTATCGCGATCTCGTAAAGGCCGAACCGGAGAACCCGGACGCGCTGTTTACGCTCGCATCGTTCCTGGCCGACCACGAGAAGAAGACCGAGGCAAAGGAACTGGTGACCAAGCTGCTCGCGATGAAGCTGCCGAAGGAGTTGGAGACGGCGGCGAAGGAGTTGGAGAAGAAGCTGTGACGCCGGCGACCGTCGGGATGGACGAACGACGATTCCCTCTTCTTCAGAGGCGTAGGATTCCCTGTGATAGAGCTTTTGGGTTAGTCTTCGATTAGCGCATAGACGGGCAGCTTGATCTCCGGCTGCGGGTGTCCGTTGTCTATTGTCGCCAGCACCTTAAACTCCTTATTTCACATACCCACAGAGCGGAATCGTGACCTGCGGCTGCTCTCTATCGCTGGTATGAATGACGATGTTGCCCTTGATCAGCCCAGTGGGGGCGTTCCGTTTGAGTGTTGCCGATATGAC
Organism: Armatimonadota bacterium; assembly: GCA_030649165.1. GTDB lineage: Bacteria > Armatimonadota > UBA5829 > UBA5829 > JAUSEB01 > JAUSGG01. Next base: position 4,640 of record JAUSGG010000216.1, on the reverse strand, counting down.
GGCTCTCTGTTGGTGGGTCTCGACCTGTACTTTTACGAGCTTGCGCGGATAATCCACTTTTGTAACCACTATTGGGCCTGCAGCGCTTAATAGCTCCACTTTTACGGTCGGTCGGGTCCCCTTGTGCACAAAGCCGAAGAAGAAGGTGTCAAACTCTGGATGTATATTTGCTTTAACCACGGCGGCGAGTGGGACTTCAACGGATCTGCCAGGTTCGGCACTGACGATCTTGAGTGTTCCCTTATGTACTCCGACGGGAGCGCCCGATGTCCAGGTTAGCCGCACCAGGGTCCCTGGCATATTCTTATCCTCACTGAGGAGCAGCACTGGTTTCACCCATGGTATGTCGCACGATACGCTGTCCACGGCCCCTGGGTCCTCTTCAGATCTCGGCACGTAAACCTGCCGGACGCTGCTTTCCGTCTTCCGCAGTTGGCCGAAGTCCATGGTCAACGGCGCGTGGCCGAGTGTGAGCGCCTTCACATATCCAGTTATGTTCAGCACGACGATGGGAGTAACCGAGTCGTTGGACTCCACAACGATGGCCTTGTCTGTCGCCTTTTCCCACCCCGCGCTATTGAACACTGCTTTGAGTTGCCCCACGCCCCCCGGTGCAATCTTGTCCGTGTACTCCGAGCACGTGACACACGAGCACGATGGAGTGACCTTTGAGATGATCAGGTCAGAATCTCCAACGTTCCGATATTTGAACACATATTCCACCACACTCCCTTCGGTTACAGTCCCGTACGACCACACATAGCTGTCGAAGCGCAGGTCTGCGTTCGCTGCCGACGCGACTCGAGTGCGTGCATTCGGTAGCAAGCTCTGGTCTCGTGCGACAAACATTACAAAGCCCGAGTAGATCTTGGCAAAGTGCTGCTTCCTCAGATTTCGCTCCGCAGCAGGAAGATCCAGCAACTTGATCGTGCTCGCGTCCACCCCTTGGATCACGACGAAGTGGTCACCCCACAGATGGGCTATCGCGGGAACCGTAGTCTCGAACAACTCGTCGACGCCCATCTTCATACCCACCGCCGCAAGTCCCTTGGCTGTGGCCGCGCTAAGCAGACCCGCCATGTTGGAGCCGTTCTTGTCGCAGCCGGACAGTTCAACCAATTCCTCTGTGGATACTCTCACTCCCAGTCGCCGACAGACCTCCGCCAAACTTCGCGGCCCGCACAGAGAATCGTATGGGCAGGCAGCCTGAGCAGCGCCTATAGACAGTGAGCAGAGGGCGGCCAGCGCCGCAAGTACGCCGAAGAAGCGGTTCAATGACATCCTCCCAAGCGGTCCCGCACTTGAATTCTGAATAATGGCTTCTTGCCGTCTCTCACGGCACTGTATATGTTGCGTTTAGGAGCTCGTCGCTCACCCTCGTTCCTGACGGAAACTCCAAGGGAAGGAATTTCTCGTCCGGCACGGGCTGATTGATCTTGAACTCTAGGTCATACGTGATGACTCGATGCTTTATGCTCTTCAGGTCCGCGGTCTTGAGGTCCACGTTGTAAGTATCGGACGTGATCTTCGTGGGAGCCCATATGCCGTTGCCGTAATCCTTGACCTCTGTATTGCTCTCACCCTCAAGCGTTTTGCTGATGCTCGTGTCGCCGCCTGCGTACCAACTGCGGGCCCTTAAGGTTGAGTAGCCGCGCTCCGTGTCAATCCAGTACGAATGCCAGTGTTGCGTGTCCTTCGAGTCCGCGTATTTATCCGTCCAAGAAAACTCAACTATTACGCACTGACGGCCGTTAACCGATTCACTTCCGGTCACGCGGATGATCCTGCCTGGAATATTATCGGCCGAGCCGTCGGGAGCGGACAGTCCGCGTTTCCATATTCCGATTAGTCTCAGAAATGAGGTTACGTGGTGTCCGGCATCCGTCGCGAGAGACCCAATGAGGCCGTAATTGTCGATCACGCTTAGTACGTAGACTTTCTGCCCGTCAATAAGCGCCCTCTCCTTCGCCTTCAAACCGGCCGGTGGTTTGTACTGGCCTCCGGGTTTGACGAGGATCTGCTCCATGGTAAGTGCTGTCTTATCCCCAGAAAAATAATACTCGAAGGCAAACTGCGTCTCCGACTCTGCAACACCCGAGGCATCTTTCCTTGTATCATCCACAGTTACTTTCCCCATGCCGCTTTTGATTGAAGACACGGTCTGCTTGCTACCAGCAAGCACTAGCTCCAGCAGTTCTTCGTTGGTCAGGGCGTAAGCAGGCCCAACGCTAGCAAGTGCGAGACACAAGATGGCACATAGCTTCTTCCGATTGGCTATCATTGCCTACTCCTTTCTGATTCCGCGCTCTAATCAGGGACAAAGAAAAGCATAATGCTTTTGGATGGTTTTAAGCCACTCGCAGGCATGGCTGGCGTACAGCCCTTCCCAGTCACATTCGCACGAGAGAATCTCACCGCATTCTACCCAAGTTAGATCATCCGGGCACAAAGGCCCGACACCGAAGCTGTCGCACTGGTAGAAATTGCCCTCTCCGGTTTTCGGTTGAATCCGCCTGTCATCGCAGGCTATCGACGGATTTGCCTGATCACAGTAGTAGAATCCCGGAGGGTCGCTGGGCCTGTGGACGCACGCACATGGGTTGATTGACGGTGGACACGTCGTCGACTTGCAACGGTTAGTACTTCCGCCATGGACGGACGCCATTTCCTGGAGTGATAAGGCGCTCGATGCCATGGCGGGCTTAATAACCCAGCACATCGCCAGTCCCAGTACGCTGCACATGACTACTCGTCTCATTGATAATCCTCCTCAGACGCAGATTTTCTCAGGTTGATGTCCGCCTGGCATAATCGGTGAATCGGCAACCCGCACAACAGGCTGTCGACACCACATTCGACTCTACGGAAATAGCGGACGAACATACCGTTCGACCCCGCCGCGTGGCAGGACCGAAGGCTATCCTAATCGCAAGCGGTGACCTTTGGTCAGGGAGCGCCAATACTCCACAGGTGCACAACTCCTCGCGCCTCCCGTGCCCAGGAACTATTGGGGGCGTGATCCATCAGGTCTTGGAAGTAGACCGCCGCAGAGTCCGGATCCCCCAGTTGCCGGTAGCAGTCGCCAGCATTGTACAGTGCTTCACCGATCATGTCCAAAGGGGCGCACTTCGTCGCGGCCCCTCGCGCGAACGCTCGCGCCGCTGCCTTCCAACTACCCGCGCGACGGTACATACGACCGATTGCAATATACTTGAGTATCGTCTCAGCCGGGCTCACAGTACTGATGCGGTAGAGTCTCTTCTCCGCCTCGCGCATTCGCCCAGATTTCGCCAGAAGATCGGCCGCGTCCTGTAACGCAGTGTTCGTATAGATCCGCGAGCCGGGAATGCTTTCATACCGAGCTGCCAGCGCGTCAAACGATGACAAAGCGCCTGCTTCGTCGCCGGCTGAAAGCATGCATCTGGCTCGAATGAACGCCGCCTCCGGGGCCAGATCGTGTGCTGGATATTTCTCAAGAAATTCGGCGGATAGTTCGGTCGCTTCCTTGATGTTGTTTTCAAAGTAGTATGCGATCTCAAGCTTGGCGAAGGCGCCCGGCGCGGCGCCGGCGTTCGACATCGCGGCAATGTAGTCTCGCGCGGTCGCCCGCCAGGTCTCGTCTCCGATTTGCCGCTGCAGGGCAAACAGGTGGTGCAGGAGGTTGGCATGACGCTTGATGGCAGGGTCTTTTGTCAGATCGTTGAGTATCTCGCGCGCGGCGGTGGGGTCGGTCGGCAGCAGGCAACTGGCTTTGTGTATCTTCGCGTACGCGCAGTTGTATTCGTTGCCGGGCTTGTCGCCATAGGTTGTAATAAGCGCGTCGAACACCTTCAGGCCTTCCGCTGTATCACCGCGAGACATGAGGAACTCGCCGCGAATGAAGAGGGCGTCGGCGACCCTTGGGTCGTTCGGGTATCGCTTGATGCACGTCGCCGCGACCAGCCCGGCCTGCTGAAGGTCGTGCTTAATATGATAGGCTAACTCAAGCTGTGCAAAATCGACCTTGGCGGCGTCGCTGGATTTGGACAGGTTTGATGTATACTGCCGAATCGCCGCTCGTCCGCCGCTTTCATCTCCTATCTCAAGCTGCAGGGCGACGAGGTCGCGCAGCAGGCCGGACGACCCTTGGACGGTACTGTCGGCGGACAGTTCACGCAGTATCTTGCGGGCTCCCGTAAGGTCGGATGTCGATTTCAGGCAGCGGGCCATCAAGAACTTCGCCCGGACGCAAGTGTTCTTGTGCCGCGGATATTTCTCGACCAAAGACTTCAGTTCGTTCAGGGCCTTGTCCGGCTCGCTCATATCCCTGAATATCTCGGCCCGCTTGAGCAGCGCGCTCGCCGCGAGCGAATCCTGTGGGTCGGGGTCGGGTATGATTTTGGCAAAGCCGTCCAGCGCCTCCTGGAGCCGGCCCGCGGCCTTGAACAGGCAGGGCAGTCTGTACTGCGCCTCGCGACAGCGGTCTTTCATGGCGGGCTCGCCGGAGTAGCGGTCAAGAAGCGCCTGGCACTCGGACCGGGCCTTATCGAGGTCGCCCTTCTCCTCGTATACGTCAGATCGCCAGAGCATGGCTTCCGCGCAGGATTGCGGACGCGACGGATATCCGTCCGCTATCCTCTTGAAAGAGGCAAGGGCCTCGT
>JAUSGG010000208.1 GCA_030649165.1 Armatimonadota bacterium | reverse complement strand
GGATTGCATCACGGCAATGTCGACATGGCCGGAGGGCTTTCTCTTGCCACCTCCTATGACCCCAACGTCGCCCTTGGACACATCAAGGAAGGTGATAAGCTGCTCCTGCCATTGCCTGAGCAGTTCGGTACGATGGACCAGAACCAAGGTACTTACGCCACGCCTGGCGATCAGTGCCGCCGCCGTAGCCGTCTTACCGAACCCTGGCGGCGCACAGAGAATGCCGATATCGTGTACCAGCATCGTTTCAAAGGCTGCTGCCTGATCTCGACGCAACTCACCTCTGAAGCTGGCGGTGATAGGTGCTCCAGCATGGCGCTCGTCCTCGAGTTCGGCGGTGATGTCGTGTCGCTCCAGTACGTCCAATACGGCCTCAAGGCAGCCCCGCGGCAGTCCCATGTGTTGGGGGTAGTTCTCCGCACAGCCGATGACCCGCGGTTTGTTCCAAATTGGCAAGCGCATGGCCTGAGCCTTGTAGAACTCGGGGTTCTGGAAGGCAGCTAACCGAATCAGCCGATTAGCCAGCGGCTGGGACAGGTTCGCTTTTTCGATGAAGATCTGGTTGGCTTGCACCAGTTTGAGCGACTTAGGCAAAGGGCCTGGGATTCTGCTGGCAGATAGCGCCTTTGTCTTCCACGGTTCGGACTCGTCCTCTTCCGCTATGAAGGCCACATCCAGAGGATGGCCGCCACCGGTCGTCCGCTGGATCGCTTCTACCACATCTGCTGCACTCATCGCTGACAGCGCCGCGAGAAACGCCCACTGGTCGGGAAACGGCTCGAAACGCTCGTCCACAAAAACACTGCGGCCCTGTTCACGTGGCCTTTTCTGCAGAGGAAGGGCAATGAGGTTGCCGAAGCCGCCCTTGGGTAGGGTGTCCTGATTGGGAAAGAGGCGATCGTAGCTAGAGAGTTTGAGTTGCCGTCGGCGAATGCAGGTATAACTGATAAGAGCCGAGCCCAGCACCCTTGCGTCGCGGGCAGGCACGGCTTCGGTAAAGAATATCCATACGTGGGCTCCATTCCCCGAACGGGAGACCTCCACCGCCGCAGGGACTTGCATCTCCACACACGATTGTACGAAGGCTCTAGCGTCTTCCTTCCAGTCGGCTTCGTCGAAATCGGCTGCCATGAAGAAACAAGTATCGTCGGGCAGCAGGGGATACACGCCGATGGTGTGTTTTCCAGCAAGGTGATCGTAGACAAACTGATCGGTGACAGATAAAAGCTTCCGCTGATCGCAATCGGCACACTTGACGCTTGGCTTGCCGCACACTCCGGGCCGCCATTCGTAGTCACAGGCCGGGGCATAGCCGGATTTCCCTTTGGTCGATTCCCAGCGGACCGGATAGACATCGGTGCGGCCACGGAACAGGCGGCGAAAGAGGTTGACTCTTGCGGCGGCGTCTAGAAGCGGGCTATTCTCATGTGGGGGCAATACTATTGCCTCGCCACCTGCGCTACCGCTGGACTCTTCATTACAGTGGATATTGTGAGCGATCAGTAATGATTTGAGGCGGGCATTCTCCACTCGAAGCTGCGTCAACTCCTCAAAAACATCACCTCGTCTGGATTGATTCATCGTCATTCGCCCGATTCACTCTTCTGCCCACACCAACAACAGGTGGTTCATCACCCAGCCGATCAATCTATCAAGTATTCTCTGCCTCTAGGCTTCGACGTGGCCACGCAGGCGGTCGATGTTGTCGCGTATGGCCAGCAGGGCGTCGCGCACGACGGTAACCTTCTCGCGCTCCGCTCGCACGAAACGCGTGTAGGGGGAGATTGCCTCGTGGATGCGCTGTAAGGATGAGGCGAGCTCACGTTCGAACTGCTCGGACATGGCGATCTTTAGGCGGGAGCGCAGCGCAGTGGTCTTGTCCCGGAACTCACGCAGGGCCCGCCGCTTGCGAGCCGGAATGATGAAAAGGCCCAGTCCTGCCACCAAACTGGCGGCGAGGATGCCGGTTACATCGGCCGCGGCCGTACCGACAAGCACGGCGATGAGCGTGCCGAGGCTAACGGCGCCGATCTCGGCCAGAGCGGTTTGGGCGACAGCGTCGCGCAAGGCCCCGGCAATGTGCCGCGCCTCGGCCTCGCGGTCGTAACTCTCGATCACATCACGGGCCGTGCGACCCACCGATTGGAGCAGATGCTGGCGATTCAGTTCGAAGCTGCCGCCGACCTGCCCGATGATGTGCTCATCGTAGGCAGCCTGCCGCCGCCGGTTCAGGTAATCCATCGTGCCTTGCCAGAGACGTAACTCCTGCTCCACCAGCCAATCGATCAATTCCTGCACCGTATGGTCTACGCGCTCGGAGGTGTTGGCGACGACGTCGCGCTCGAACTCGCCGCGCAGGCGCTCGGCGTTAAAGAGATCGAAGATGCGGCCGAGTCGCAGAGTCTGATCGAAGAAGCGCTCACCGCGGTCGTTCAGTTCATAGATAACGTTCTCAATTTGGGTCAGACGGAGGCTGAAGTCGGCTCGCATATCGCTGCCGTGAAGCTCAAGCTGGGCTTCGATGTTCGCTGCTGTCTTATCGTCCTCGGCGAGGAGATTCAGTCGCCCCTCCGCCGAAAGGAGATACTGGCCGCCAAGGCGCCGGGCAACGCCGAGGGGACTGAGTAGCTTCAGGCGAAATCTGCCGCTATCATCAAGAGTGTTCTTGACGAAACTCTCCAGGGCTTCAAAGCGGCTAGCTGTCCACATCTGCTCCCGATCAGCACCCGCCGGTGATTGCCTGGCGCGCAGCGCCAGTCGGGCCGACAGCGGCAGGATTTCCGGCGCAAAGCCGAGGAGGGCGCGGGCTTGCTCGGCAATGAACTGGACGACCTGTTGTATTTCCACTTCACCGGCCAGCAGGTCTATCTTGTTTAGGACGATCACGACCTTCTTGCCCCATTGGCGTATGCTCTCGAGGAATTGGCGCTCGGACTCGGTAAAGGGCCGGTCGGCAGAGGTAACAAACAGTACGAGGTCACTGCGGGGCACGAAGTCGCGCGTGATCTCCTCGTGGCGCCGGATGACAGCGTTAGTCCCGGGGGTGTCGACGACGCTGATCTCCCGCAGCAAAGGCTCGGGGCGCTCTAGTTCAAGGACATCCGCTGAAGTAGAGCGCGAGGTGGGAGTTGGACCATAGCGCAGTAGATTGACCTGGGTTGTGGTCGGCGTGACGCCCTCGGCCAGCACCGGCTTACCGAGAAGCGCATTGATGAAGGCGGATTTGCCGGCGTTGAACTCCCCGACAACGACCAGGAGGAATAGCTCATCGAGGTCGAGCGAGGCGCGGCGCAAC
>JAUSGG010000186.1 GCA_030649165.1 Armatimonadota bacterium | reverse complement strand
CCTCTCCCGCTCAGGGGAGAGGGGGCTAACTGGGGCTAATAAGATAGGTTATCTCGTAAGACAAAGGTAATCCCCTCTCCCTTGACGGGAGAGGGTTAGGGTGAGGGTGCTTCCGGTAAGTCTTCGTGAATAATCCGGGCTATATCACGCGTATGACGCCCATCCCTCAAATCCCGAAACAACGGGGCGGTTTCTTTCCGAGATAACCCCGATGCATCGGGGTCGGTTGCTCGAAATGACATTCGGCGCCACGTACTTCCTATTCCTTAACTGTTACTCCGACTGATCCGACCGATCGGACGAAAGAGAAACGGGGTCAGCGTCGCGTGGTGGCTACGTGCAGGTTTTCGCCGTCCGTCGTGATGACTACCGCGCCGTCCCTATCGGTGCGATATATTCGCGCGCCGCGGTCGACAAGCCGCTGGAGCGTCGGCGCCGACGGATGCCCGAATGGGTTGCGCCTTCCCACGCTGATCACGGCAATTCGCGGCCGGACCGCCCTGAGCCAAATCCCGGAGGTCGCGTTGGAGGAGCCGTGATGACCGACCTTCAGAACCGCGGAACGGAGCCCGCCGCACGTGCGGACCATGTTTTCCTCGGCCTCGGTTTCGGCATCGGCCGCGAACAGAAAACTGGCCCGGCGGTACGTCAGGCGAAGCACGACCGAGTGGTCGTTTATGTCCGCGTCGTCCTCGATGTCCACCCCGGAATCGTCGGGATTCAGCACGTCTATCCTGACGCCGTCGGGCAGGCTGATGGTCTGGCCTCGCCGCGCCACTGTATACTTCAGACGCCTCTTCTCGATGAGTCGGAAAACACGCTCGTACATCGGAGATGAACCGGACTCTCCCGAATCTATCACCGTGCGCGCTCCGATGCTTTTCAAGACGGCGGGCATCCCGCCGACATGGTCCTCGTGGCAATGGGTTATGACGGCGAGATCCAAGACTCGCACGCCCTCGCGTCGCAGGAAAGGAACGACAACGCGCGAACCCACGTCGTAGCCGTTTGACGATTCTCCCGCCCCGCCGGCGTCGATCAGAACGGTCTTTCCGCCGGGCGTGCGGACGAAGGCGCAATCCCCCTGGCGGACGTCGAGAAAGGTGACGGAAAGGACCGGCTGGCGAGGCCAAAACGCCCAAGCCCAGATGAGCGCCACGACGACGGCCAAGATGAGAAGGAGCCGCGATCCCTTAAGATGCCGCATAGGTCTTCCTCGACGCATACACGAAAACGCAGCCGGCGATCAGATAGTAACCCGCGGAGCCGAGCAGCCCTGGAGAAGACACCGGCAGACAGCTCCACGACGGCGAGCCTAGTCCGTTCACGGCCAGGAGCATCAGCCGGATCAAGAATGCGTCCACCGTTCCCACGGCCTGCCCCAGCCAGGGAATGACCGCAACCGCCGGCGCAAAAAGGCTCAACACAAATATCGGCGGCGCCAGCAGGGCGACGGCCGCGTTCGCGGGAATCGACACCAGCGACACTTGGTTGAAGTAATGCGCGGTGATCGGCGCCGTGCCAAGGGTCGCGGCGATCGTGGCGGCAACCGCCTCCGTCGTTCTTCGCGCCAGCCAGCGGGCAACCGTGTCGATCTTCGATCGGCGCGGCGGCGGTGCAGGTGGGCTGAACAACAGGTCCATCCACCGCTGCAGCGTTGGGATCAGCAGGACGATCGCCGCAACGGCGGCGAATGACAGTTGAAATCCGACGTCGAAGATGTCTGTGGGACGGATCGCAAGTATTACCAGCGCGGCGGCGAAGAGCGCGTTGAGCGGATCGGACACGCGGCGGAGTATATACGCGCCGGCGAGCAGGCCGGCCATTATCGCCGCCCGGACGATGGACGGTTTTGCTCCAACGACGAGCATGTAGAATATGACCGCCGGCACGGCGGCCGCGTACGCCCACCGCTTCTGCAGACGCAGCGCCCGGAAAAGATAGAGCGCACAGACCATTATCACCGCGCAGTTGAAGCCGGAGGCGGCGAGGAGATGAAGCGTTCCGGTCCGGGAGAAGTTCTCGAATGCGTCGTCCGGCAGGGTTGCGTACGTTCCGAGGGCCATTCCTTCGGCGATGCCGGCGTAGCGCTTCGGCATGAGCCGTTCCAGCGATGCTGAGACCGATCGTCTCGCGCGGGCCGCGACGGCGGTCACGGAACAGTTCGACCCGTGCCGGAGCGTCTCGATCCGGCCCGACCGCCTCAAGTACAGGACAGTATGAACCCCTTGGCGCGCCAGGTACGAGCGATATGAGAAGACGCCGGGATTGGTGGGTTCCGGAGGAAGCGTCGCCCATCCGCTGAACCTGACGCTGTCGCCGTAGTTCGGAAGGTTCGTGCGCAGAGCATGGGATGATCCGTAGAGCGACACGAGCAGGTTTCCGCTGACGGTTCTCCAGTTCCGGCCCATCCTCACCCGGCTTACTCGAACCGTCAGCCGGGTGGAGCGTTCCCTGATCTCCGGGTCCGAGGTCACGACGCCGACCGCGGTCACGTAATGGTCCGGCGCTGCAAGTGAAACGTCGCTGGGGTCGATGCGCGTGTAGTTCTGGTATCGGGCGAATCCGGAGAAGAAGACCGCTGTGAGCACGATCACGAGAAACCAGGCCGGGCGCGGCTTGCGCAGGAGCAGGACCACGGAAATCACTCCGAGGGCCACGACCGAGCCCGCCGGCGCTCGGACATATTCGGCCGCGACGATGCCGAGCGCAAAGGCAGCCGCCGGCATGAACAGCGGACGCTTCAGAGGGGATAGCGCGCCGGAGGTTTGGCTTACGATATCTGGCATAGTTGCGGTGGGGTCAGAACAGCTTCCTCGTGCCGGCCGTGAGCATGATCCCGCTCATCTTGACTTCAATCCCGAAGATGTCAATCGGGGGAACTATCAATGCGCGCAATTCGAAGAAGTATGAATCGCTCACGTTGAACCCGACGAACAACTGCCCGGTCGGTTCCAGTTTGCTCTGTCCAAAGACCTTGAACTTGGCAACGCCGGCGCCTGCCCCATAGTAGAGGGAAGTGCCGGTCGGCTTCTGCCACCAGAGCTTGTTTGCGCCCAGCATCATGGCGCTGTCCGCGGAATCGATGGACTCGATCAGGCCGAGTTCCACCTGCGTCGTCGGGCGCCCATTGTCGTTGAGTTTGAGATCGTAAATCAATCCTTCGCAGCTCCAGGTCTTGCCGTTGAATGTTTGGGTCTGCGTATCAAGGGGACGGAAAAGGCCGATCCTCACGTTCAGCTTCGTTGGCTCATCATCCTGCGCCATCGTTGCGGCAGGCGCGATAAGCGCGAGCATCAGGCACAATACGGCCGCGCGAGTGACAAATCTCATGGTTCGGGACCTCCTAAGCCGGATGGTATTAGATCTGTGGAACACGATGAATTGTACGGCTCAGCCTTCCTCGTGTCAACAGGTAAGAGTTCAGGCTCAGGAGCATCGTTTGTGGAAGGCTCACCCTGTTTGAACCCCACCCCAACCCTCCCCTGAAAGGAGAGGGGGCGGCGCGGCCCGGCACATGGGTAACACTTTAGACCGGGCAAATCCCCCCTCCCCGTGGGAGGGGGTTAGGGGGAGGTCCATCTGTGGCTAATGACTACAAACGATGCTCCTGAGTTCAGGCTTGGTGAGTACGACTCTCTTCGCTGCTCACTATAGGGAGACGACGAGCGTAATCCCCTCTCCCTTGAGGGAGAGGGTGAGGGTGAAAGTTCTCTGCATTCGTGAACTCTTACGTCAACAGGTGAACGGTCAACACCTTGACATTATTAAGCTCAAACCTATATACTGTGCCCAGCGCCAACGCGAGTCCGACGATAGTCTCACCTCGCCCTGGGATGAATCGGGACGCGTGGCCTGGGGGTCGGATTCGCGGCCACCCAGGCCAAGGCATCCCCACGGAGGTTCGATCATTTGGAGAAGCTGTTTGTAACGGGTGGAGCGAGACTGCAGGGCACGGTACGGATCAGCGGGAGCAAGAACGGCGCATTAGCGATAATGGCGGGCGCCCTCCTGGCGAGCGGTCGGACCACACTGAGAAACGTCCCCAAAATCGGCGACATATTCACGATGGTCGAGACGCTCCGGTCGCTGGGGGCGGAGATCGAGACAAACGGAGACTGGCTTTCGATAGACGCCACGAACCTGACTTCGTGCGAAGCCCCTTACGAGCTGGTGAAGCAGATGCGAGCTTCGTTCTGCGTCCTCGGCCCGCTCGTGGCGCGACTTGGCCGCGCGAAGGTGGCGATGCCGGGCGGGTGCGACATCGGCTCCAGGCCGATAGACTACCACGTAAAAGGCATTCAGACCCTGGGGGCCTACGTCGATACGGACCACGGATACGTGTACGCCGAGTCTCTCAGACTTCGGGGGGCGCCGATCTACCTTGATTTTCCGAGCGCGGGCGCCACGCAGCACTTGATGACCGCGGCCTGCCTGGCGGAGGGAGTTACGGTTATACAGAACGCCGCCGCGGAGCCTGAGGTCGTCGATCTTGCCCGGTTCCTCACCCAAATGGGAGCGCGGATCGACGGGGCCGGCACTACTACAGTGAAGATAACCGGCGTGCGCGAACTGCATGGCGTCGATTATACGATCATTCCCGACCGCATGGAGGCCGGAACGTTTGGAATCGCCGCCGCCATAACGCGAGGTGACGTAACCGTCACCGCCGCGGCGCCGGAGCACCTGGAGCCGGTCCTGCCCAAACTCCAGGAGGTGGGGGCGCGTATTGACGCGCAAAACGACTCAATCCACTTCCGTATGGTGGACCGCCCGCTTGCTACGGACATAATGACGATGCCGCATCCGGGCTTTCCCACGGACATGCAGCAGCCGATGGTGGCCCTGCTTTCAGTGGCGGAGGGTACTTCGGTCGTCACTGAAAACGTATATGAAAGAAGATTCAAGTACATAAGCGAGTTACAGCGTATGGGCGCCGATATCAAGCAGGAAGGTCGAACTGCGATAATCAAGGGAATGCCCCAACTGACGGCGGCTCCCGTGACCGCTACGGACTTGCGCGCCGGCGCGGCGCTGGTCGTGGCCGCTCTTGCCGCGGAGGGACAGACGGAAATCGCCGGTATCGAGCATATCGACCGCGGCTACGAGAACCTCGTAGACAAGCTGTGCTCGTTGGGGGCGGAAATCTACAGAGCTGATTCTGAAAGAAGGGGGACGGCTTTGTGTTTAGCCTAGTCCCTGAGATAGGGATAGATTTAGGCACCGCGAACATCCTCGTTTTCCTGAAAGGCAAAGGAATAGTCCTTCGAGAACCCTCAGTAGTAGCGATCAACACCGTTAGCAAGACGGTGCTCGCCGTAGGCGAGGAAGCCAGCCGGATGATCGGCAGGACACCGAGCAATATAGTCGCCATAAGGCCGATGAGCGACGGTGTTATAGCCGATTACACGACGACCGAGAGAATGCTCTCTCACCTCATCGCGAAAGTCTGCGGGCGGAAAAGGGTCCTGAAGCCTCGAGTGCTCGTGTGCGTGCCCTCCGGAGTGACAAGCGTCGAGAGGCGGGCGGTCATCCAGGCGGCCAAGAGCGCGGGAGCCGGCGAAGCTTACACCATAGAGGAACCGATGGCCGCGGCGATAGGCGCGGGCCTCCCTATCGGCACTCCGGGCGGGAATATGGTGGTCGACATCGGCGGAGGTACGACCGACATCGCGGTGATTTCCCTGGGCGGCATCGTGATCAGCAAATCCATCCGCCTTGGCGGCAACAAGATGGATGAGGCGATCGCTCGCCATATCAAGGGCAAATACAGTTTGATGGTGGGTGACAAGACCGCCGAGGAGATCAAGATCAGGATCGGATCGGTCTATCCGCTGCAGAGAGAGCTGACGATGGAAGTGCGCGGACGAGACCTGTTGGCCGGTCTGCCCAAGACTATCGAGGTAAGCTCCGAGGAAATCCGCTCCGCCCTGATCGAGCCGGTGGGGATCATCATTGAGAAGGTGCGGTCGGTACTCGAGCAAACGCCGCCCGAGCTGTCGTCGGACATCATCGAGCGTGGAGTCATGCTCACCGGAGGCGGCGCGCTTCTCAGAGGGCTCGACAAGCTGCTGATGATAGAGACGAACATACCGATACACGTCGCGGAAGACCCGCTCTCCTGCGTTGCGCTCGGCACCGGGCAGGCTCTGGAATCCTTCGGGGCGATCCGCGAGAACTACATACTTACCGCCACCGAGTGAACAGTGACCAGTGGTCGGTGAACAGTTGCTACCCCATATGATAGGAAAGCTGGGCGACTGTGGGTCCCGAGCTCTTTTTCTTCATCTTTCAGCGTATTTTCCGAAAACCTGTAAACGAAGGAACAAGCAGGCGGGTCTAACAAGTATACTGAATAGAGCCTGACTCACTGGCGCTAAGGAGCGAATATGTCCATCGCCGCCCGACTGAGGCCGCTATGCCTTCTTCCACTGGTTCTGACGTTTGTCACGTTGTTCGCGGGGCCGCTACGCGCAATCAGCATGGACGCTCGCGTTGGTTTTGACGGCGTGGTGAAGGGCGGCGCTTGGACGCCAATCGCCGTGAAGCTGTCGAACAGCGGCGCGGAATCATTCGAAGGGACCTTACGTATCTTCCAGATGGGATATGGAAGCGCCGCAGTCGTGCAGTGCACGGCGAAGGTGAACCTGCCCCCGAACTCCAACAAGCTGTACCACGTCTACGCCAAGCTTCCCCAGTGGGGTTCCGGCGTGCTGGACGTCAAACTGGTCGGCCCGCGCGGACCCGTCAAGAATAAGGTTTTGACGCCGGTGATAGCCACCCCGGAGGACAATCTCATCGTGTCGGTCGGGCCGCGGTCATCGAAGCTGAACTTCCTCAACGGCGAACCGACAGTAAAGGCTGCATCCGCGCCCGCGCCGGGACCGCATGGAGCGCCGTCGGGCAAGATAATGGTCGGATCGATAGCTCCCGAAGAACTGCCCGACCGCGTTGCCGGCTACGATGGAGTCGATGCGCTGGTTCTTCCTGAGTTCAACCCAAGCTCGGCGAGCCCGAAAGCGTTGAAAGCCATGAGCATGTGGGTGGCGTCCGGCGGACTTCTGATCGTGCCCGGCGGAGCGGACTACCGGCGTCTGCGGAACGATTTCTTCGACGAGATCCTTCCGGTCAAGGTCACAGGGGCCGGAAGCGCGGCTCTGGGGCCCGGCGTCGCGGCCGTAACGCTGAGCGCTGTCAAACCCGGCATCGGAACAGCGGTACGGGGCGAAAGCTTTCCCATCATAGCCACGCGCGAGTACGTCGCCGGAACCGTGGTTTTCCTGGCATTTGACACCCAGGCAGGGGGATTGGCCGGGTGGAGCGGACAGACGGCCCTGTGGAAGAGCATCACTGCGGCGCCCACCCGAGACCCTGTGCTCGCGTCCTCTTGTCTGGCGACGGATGAGTACTATCAGGGTCCGTACCAGGCACAGCCGCGGACGAAGAATCTGGGGACCGTGGTCCAACAGGGACAGGCTACGAAAACGCCGTCGTTCGGGCTGCTGGCCATCTTTCTGTTAGCGTATCTCGTGGTCCTGGTTCCCGTGAACTACACCGTGTTGAGGGTAAAACGGCGGCTGGAGCTGGCATGGGTCACTGTTCCGGCGATTGCGCTTTTCTTCACGTTTGGGGCGTACGTCATCGGCTGCTCGACAAAGGGCAACAGTCTGCAGGTCAACCAAGTGAGGTTTATTGAAGCCGCGAACGACTCCCGCTATGCCAGGCAGATCACAAATGCTTCGATCTTCTCTCCCGGCAGAAGGTCATATTGCGTGGAAGCCGCGGGACCCTATGATCTCTGCCAGGTCGTACAGGCCGACAGGAATGAGCGCGTTCCCGCGGCGAACGTAGAGGACAAGCAGTGTGTCATCGAAGACCTGGCGATGGCAATGTGGTCGAACAGGCTCCTGGAGTCGACGGGCGGAGTCGATCTCGGCGGCCGCCTCGAAGCCGACATGCATATCCGGGGGGTCTTCATCACAGGGGCGATTCGCAATAACACGCGCGCGCGGCTTCGGGACTGCAGCATCTATTACAGCGGCAACGTGTATCGCCTGGGCCGCCTGGACAGGGGCGAAGTCAGAAGGGTAGACGGGCATCTGACAGCCGTGGGCAACCAGTACGACGAATATGGCGACATGAACAAAAGCCTGAAAAACCTGGTGGTCGAACTATCGGGCGCCTACGGCCGGCCCGTGCTCGTGGGCTACTCCGACTCTGACGAGAAGGTCTTCAGTCCGCGGGATGAACGAGATTCCGGGAAGTCGATCACGTGTTACGCCTTTAGACTGGAAAAGGGCGGCAAGATCACTCTTCCGACGGTGTCCTCGTCAGGGTCGCAGCAAAAACAACCGAGCCAACGACACGAATTGTCCCCAACCTCGATGACGTCGAACGGGACGAGGATCAACGGCCATTTGCCCGGTCAGGTCGAGATGTTGCTGCAGGGTAATGGCAGTTTTACGGCGCAGTACGTGGCCCCCATGCATCCGAACTCCCGGATTGAACTCGTTCGGATAAAAGGGCGGATCATATCGCCCAAGGCGGGAGACAAGGTGAAGATGGAAGCAATGGACATCTACAGCCGCTCCTGGATTTCGATCCCTTATGGCGACGGGACTTCCGTTCCCAATCCCGCGCGCTACCTGTTCCGGGGCGGAGGTCTCATGCAGGTTCGCGTGAGCGTTGTTTCAGCCAACCCGGTAAAGTTCCGCCTGGGCAAGATGATAGTGCGCGTTCAGCAATAGGAGAGCCTATCGTGCTTAGAACAGAAAACCTGACCAGAGTCTTCGGCAAACTTACGGCGGTCGATTCGCTTAACCTCAGCCTGGATCCTGGCGACATAATGGGTTTCATCGGCCCGAACGGCGCGGGAAAGACGACCACGATAAAGATGGTCGCGACTCTGCTGAAGCCGACTTCGGGCACGGCGTATATCGACGGCGTCGATATAGCGTCCGATCCGCGGCAGGTGCGCCAACTGCTTGGATACATGCCCGACTTCTTCGGTTTGTACGACGGGGTTATGGTCTGGGAATATCTTGACTTCTTCGCCGCCGCGTATCAGATTCCCCGGCCAAAGCGACGGCAGGCGATAGACGATGTGCTTGAGTTGACTGACCTGACGGTAAAGCGGGATTCCTTCGTAGAGGAGCTGTCCAGGGGCATGAAGCAGCGGCTCTGCCTGGCCAAGACGATCCTTCACGACCCGAAGCTGCTGCTGCTCGATGAGCCCGCGTCAGGTCTCGACCCGCACGCCCGGATCGAGATAAAGGAGCTGCTGAAGGAGCTTCGGAACCTGGGCAAGACCATCCTGATTTCCTCGCATATCCTCCCGGAACTCGCCGATTTCTGCAATAAGGTAGCGATAATCGAGCGTGGAAAGCTGATCGTAGGCGGCGATGTCGCGCAGATAATGGAGCAGTGCCGCGGCGGTCTCGTAATCAATATCGAAGTCGTGGACCGCCGGGAAGAGGCCCTGGCTCTCTTGCAGACGCTGCAAACGGTCTGCGAGCCGGCGATGAACGATGGCGTGATCTCGGTGAAGTATACCGGCGAACCGGACCAGAGCTACACGGTTCTGGAGGCGCTCACGAAGAACGGGTTCAAGGTGCGGTCGTTCAACGAGGCGGAGGTTGACCTGGAGGACATTTTCCTGAAAGTGACGCGGGGAGCAGTAGCGTAGGGGAGAGTGATGAGTCCTGAGCGATGAGCGATGAGTGATGAGTGACCTCCCCCTAGCCCCCTCCTAAGAGGAGGGGGAAACCCGCTCCCTCCCCTTTCAGGGGAGGGTTGGGGTGGGGTTAGCTTGATAGCTATCGACATGTATTTCTTTCGTCTTTTCGTACTTTCGTGATGAAAGAGGGAGCTAGCTCAGGTTCTGAGCGCAGAGTGACGGGCGATGAGTGACCTCCCCCTGACCCCCTCCTAAGAGGAGGGGGAAACCCGCTCCCTCCCCTTTCAGGGGAGGGTTGGGGTGGGGTTAGCTTGATAGCTGTCGACATGTATTCCTTTCGTCTTTTCGTGCTTTCGTGATGAAAGAGGGAGCTAACGAGAAATGAGCATTGCCGCAGCGGCGCGGGAGCGTTTCGCAAACGTATTTGGCCAGTCGGTTTTCGACAATCCGGTCCTGATGATGGGTTTTCGCACCCGAATGCGCCGTGCGACCGGCTTCCTGGTGATGGGCGCGTACGTGCTCTTTCTGACAGTCGTGCTCCTGATAACGTGGTATGTGTCATGGGAATCACCGTTTTCCGGAAACTCCGCGGGTACGAATCCGGCCATTGGGCAATTGCTCTTCCACTATATGACGGCGACGCAGGCGTGGCTCTTCCTTTTGATTGTCCCGGCCCTTACGTCCGGGGCGCTTACGCAGGAGCTTGAACGAAGAACGATGGAACTGCTCGCTCTGACTCCCCTGACGCCGGGCAAGATCATCCTCGGCAAGAGCCTTTCGGCGTTCCTGTATTGCGTGGCGCTCCTTGTGTGTTCGGTCCCTTTGGGCGGAATGTGCCTGATGCTGGGCGGAATATCGCCGTCGGAGATAGCCGTGACGTACGCCGCGTTGGGCGCGTGGGCGCTGCTGCTTGCGGCTGTCGGCGTATTCTGGTCGTCGTTGTTCCGATCCACGGCGGCGTCCGTGCTTTTTACCTACGGCTCCTGCGGGCTTTACATGTTCGTCAACTATGCCTGGACCACTCAAGTGCTGATGACGATGCATTACGGCTGGGGATGGGGCGTCATGGGATCGAGCATGACGGGTTCGAATGTGTTCGTGCTTATGGGACTGTATCCCGCCAGGGCGGCATTCACGTCTATGATGACCGCCAAAGTGTGCGGTCTGAATGTGCCGGTCGCCCTCGTGGCATTCCTCCTGCACGCGGCTCTGGCGGCGCTGCTGCTCTTCGTCGCCACAGTGCACGTACGATACCACCGAACCGAAAAAGCGCTTCCCGTGCGATTGCTTCTGCTGGCGATCTCGCTTGGCCTGATATGGATTCTGGTGGGCAACTCGCTGAGTTTCAGCCCGGTGACCGGAAAAACCGCGCTTGAGGCGCTTGAGATCATCGCCTCTCTTATCCTGGTCCTTTTGTGCTTGGCGACGCCGATCTTCACCACGGGACCGTTGAACAAATCGCCCGAGACGCCGGTGATGGCCTACGCCCTGTCACTGAAGAAGATTCTGCGCAACGATCTGGGCGGCGGGCTGCCTTTTGTCTTGTTCTGGTCGTTCGCGGCCTACGCGGTCTTCGGCGTGACCTTCTGGTGGACGCAGATCGTGCAGCCGTCCACGCCGGACCCGATGTTCTGGACAAACTATTTCCGAATTGGGGCGGCCATTCTTGCGATCGTGGCGGGTATCGGCTCGGTTGGAGCGCTTATGTCCTGCGTGATGCAGAGCAGGCGGAACGCTTTGGCGATGACTTTCCTGTTTCTGCTCATAGTCTTCGGCGGGTATCTCATCGCTCTGATTTACTATATGTGGGGCCCATACTACTCTTCCGGCATGGAACATCGTCAGAGCGTTTTTTACCAATTTGCCGCGTTCTGGCCGATGACGCCTCTGCTGTCGCCGTACACGTGGCAAGGGCCGGACATGCCGAAGCTCTGGTGGGAGGCCGGGCGCTCGTGGCTTGTAACGGGCGCAATGTATGTCGCGACCGCGGCTCTGGCCTTGCTCCTGGCAACGCCGGCGGCCAGAAAATGGGGAGGCGTGCAGGAGGAATAACATGCCGCCTGAGCCACTCGAAAGTCACGTAAGGCGATTGCGAAGACGCGTGAGGCTGCTCTTTGTCGAGCGTTACGCGCTTTTTGGCGTTGCGGCGGGCGCCGGAGCGGCGGCGGTTCTTGTCGTCCTGTCGTATCGTTACGACGAGTTGGCGGAGAGCGTTCTGTGGGCCGGGACGGTCGGGTTGGGCGCCGCGGTGGGTCTTATCTTCGCCCTCTTCAAAAGGCTCGACGACCTCACAGTGGCAAAATCGGCCGACAGGAGAACGGGGCTACGGGAGCGTTTGTCCTCGGCGGTGTCTCTTCCCACCTCGAACTCGCCCGATGCGATGGAGGCGGCACTTATGTCGGACGCGACAAGCCACATCGCCTCGCTGCCCTCCAATGCCGTCTTCCGGCATCGGTTCGGCGCGCCGCATATAGCGTTCGGCGCGGCCCTGCTCGTGCTTCTGGCCGTCTCCATCGTGCCTCAGCTTCCAACGTTCCAGTCCAAGACGCGGCGGCAGGAAATAGCCGTGATGAAGCAGGAAGGCAAGAAGCTCACCAATGTCGCCAAGGACATAAAGAAGCTGGCGAAGCCGAAGCAGGAGGACTTGCGCCATTTGGCTGCCGCGCTGGATAAACTGGGACGGAAGATGCAGGCGGGCAGGATGGACCGCAAGCGGGCAATGCTGAAGACCAACCGGCTCAGTAAACAGGTCGAGAAGGCGCAGGACCGATTGGCCCGGCAGAACGCCCGGACGAAGTCGATGGACCAGGCGCAGAGCGAAATGTCGAAGGCGAGCCGCGAACTGGCAAAGAGCATCGCCGACAAGCTCGCGAAGCAGCAGAATATAAAGCCTGAAGACGCTTTGAAGCAAATTCCGTCCGACAAACGACTCGCGGAGTTGGCGCGCAAGGCGGACAAGCTGACGCCGGCGGAACGCGACGAGCTTGCGAAGGCTCTGGAGAAATACGCCGACCCGAACAATAACCTGGCGATGCCCGTGGAACTGGCCGAGGCCCTTGCGAAACTCGCTCAGAACGAGGACTATCAGAAGGCGATGGAGATAATGCAGAAACTGGCTCAGAAGCTCGGTTCGGGCAATATGTCCAAGATGGACAAGGAGGCCCTGCGGAAGCAGTTGGAGATGCTGGCCAAGGCGCTGAAAAACACCGACCTCGACCAGCTCGCGAAGATGCTGAGAGAACAGGCCGAGAAGCTGGCCAAGATGAGTCCGGAAGAGTTGAAGAAGCTCGCCGAGCAGATGAAGCAAATGCAGATGATGGCTATGGCGCTGAACAAAGCCGGAGGAACTTGAAAAGGCGCGTCTTCCGCACTGGGTCTGTGCGGCTTAAACGTAGGACTGGGCATGAGCGGCGGCGGCAAAGGCGGAATAGGCCCCGGCCTGGGGGCTGACAACTCGAACACCGGCCCGCGCGGGAAGCTGAAGCCGGTCAAGGGGATCACGAAGACGCCGGCTATGGTGGGAAGCAGCGGTATGGTCTTCTCCGCGGGTGAAACGACCGGCGCGCCGGACGCGAAAGCCCCGGCGTCGGTCCCGTACACCGACGTTCTCCCCACTTACACCAAGGCGGCGGAGAAGGCGTTGTCGAGGGAGAAAGCCCCACCAGCTTACCGAACGCGGGTGAAGGATTATTTCAAGAGTCTGGAGTGACGGGGCGGACCCGTGAACAGTAGCCCCCGTGAGTTTGGCTGAGAGCTGATAGCTGATAGCTTCCCAATCTTTATCTGTGTCCATCTGTGTGCGCATCTGTGGTTAGAGCAGAGGTTCGGCGAAATCGACCGCCGGCGAGCGTCATCCTGAGCTTGCGAAGGATCTTCTATGGGGTGAAACAAGATAAGATGGGACGAGTCGAGCCTGGTCGCCACGAGTTAGAAGATTCTTCGTTCCTCAGAATGACGGGTCTGAGGTGTGTGCGCAGGAGCTAAGTTTGCTGATAGCTGAAAGCT